>REDJ01000082.1 GCA_007693555.1 Bacteroidota bacterium | reverse complement strand
TGGTGCTGGAAGTAACTGACAATGGGGAACCGCAACTGGTAAGTTACCGCAGGGTCATTATCGAAACATTGTAATAAATCAAAACAATCAAATCATGGCAAATACACTTTCAATCAAAAGAACTTATTGGGTGGTACTGATGGTTTTCACCCTTATCTTGTTGAAGACTGATCCAGCAAATGGTTCGGAAAACTTCTCAAACGGCCAGCAGATCATGGTCTACCCCCAAAACCCCATGTACTGGCAATATAAAGGCGAACCCGTCCTGTTGCTGGGAGGCTCAGTTCAGGATAACCTCTTCCAGATCGAAGACCTGGAAGAACACCTGGACCTGCTGGTTTCCGTTGGAGGAAACTACGTACGCTCCACCATGAGTAGCCGTGACCCGGGCAATGCAAAGCCTTTTGAGAAAAAGAACGGTCTTTTCGACCTTAATGAGCCCGGTGTTGAATACTGGACCCGTTTCCAAACCTTCCTTGACCTAACCCTGGAAAGGGACATTATAGTACAGGTGGAAATTTGGGCTACCTACGATTTTTACTGGGGAGAAAGAGGATGGATGCAAAACCCTTTCAACCCAAAGCTCAACAGTACTTATACTGCCAGTGAAAGCAGTCTGCCCGAAGTAATTGACTATCCGGCACAAAAGCAAAACAACCCATTTTTCAGAACGGTTCCTGAACTTGATAACAACCAGGTTGTGCTTACCTATCAGCATAAGTTTGTGGATCAACTCATGTCCATCACACTTAATTACCCCAATGTACTATATTGTATTGACAACGAAACCAAGGCACGGCCTGAATGGGGTCGCTACTGGTCGGCATACATCAGGGATATTGCAGAACAAGCCGGAAAGAAAATCTATGTTACAGAAATGTGGGATAACTGGGATCCCACCGATGGTTTGGTTCCCGGTGCAGTTACCCAGGGGGGTCATCTGGGGGGTTGGTATAAAGAAAACACCAATCCTGAATTAAGTAAATGGGCCAAACCATCTAACACCATTAACGATCCCAAATCATACCAGTTCATTGATATTTCCAACAATAATGCACAACGAGGTGAAGTACACTACAATACAGCTCTTTTTATCAGGAATCTGGTAAAATTTTCCGATGATTCGCGACCGGTAAATAACGTAAAAATATATGGTGGTATGCTCAATACTCTTGGGCAAGACACAGAATACTGGACGGGGTTCCACAAAGATGGTGAAGAGCGTTTTTGGAGAAATATCTTTGCCGGTCACGCCTCTGTAAGATTTCACCGTCCGAATTTTGGGCTTGGACTCAACCACGTTGCACAATATCATATACATAGTATGCGCATGCTCACTGACTCCATCGACATCTTCAACATGATACCCGCCAACCATCTCCTGGGCAAGCGGGAAGAGAACGAGGCATTTTGTATAGCGGTTGATGATAAAGAATTTGCCATCTATTTTACCGGGAAGGGCGATATTTTCCTAAACATCCCGCCTGGAGAATACGAAGTAAACTGGCTACAGGTTCGCTCCTCTCAATGGGGCCAGCCCTATAACCTGCAAATGCCTGCACAATTGAAAACCCCATCAGATGATCAGTGGGTGGTTATGATACGGCATTTGTAAGGAGAATAGAAAAAACAGACGAATTTTGAGCAAGGAATTAAGATAATATTTAATTTAAATTTAAAGATTATGAAAAAAAGTGTATTAATAATTATTTCAGTAACAATTCTATTTTTGCCTTTAATAGTGTATACCCAAAAATCATGGGATTATGAAACCTGTAATAATTGGCACTATAAAATTTATGATAACTGGATGATACGTAACAATATTTGGGGTGAAAATTTTCCTGGTGCCGGTGAGCAATGTATTCATGCAAATTCGGAAAGTAACTGGGCAATTTCTGCAACCCACCAAGACGGAACCGGAATGGTAAAAGGGTATCCTCAGGCAGTGCGTGGCTGGGTGCAGGGTGGAATCGGAAACACATATCCTGACGGTAGTCCCAGCCCATTCGTTACCTCTGATCATGGCCTTAATCAGCGAATAAACAGCTTAATTAAATTTGATATATATCAAGATATCACCTTACCGGAAAGCGGAAGATATATGGTACTGTATGATATGTATATGCATTATACTGATATGCCACAATTACCCTGGCCTGAAAATCTTCCTGACCAATTGGTAATGTTGTTTACTGCTATACATGATGATACAGGATGGATGTATAGTGATGCTGAACAGTATCCTGTTGAAACAATAGGGGAACGCCAGTGGAGGGTCAGAGTTAGCCCGAGTTCTATTGTAAATGAATTTGCATATGTTCTCTACCCCTATCCTGAATGGATTATAGAGGAGGCACATATAGATTACCTGGAAATTTTGCATTATCTGAAGGAAAATCATGGACTTCCCGGAGAATTAAGAATTAGTACTATTCAAATGGGAGTTGAAGTCATTGATGGTGGGTACTATGAAATAAATGATTTTAATGTAGATATCAGCGCCAATGAGGATGAAACTTCTACAATGAATATGAGTTATCTCCAGGATGTAAGCCTCTTTCCAAATCCTGTGCGCAATGGAGTAATTAATATATCTCTGGATCAGACCCGAGTTGCATACGCTAATATATATGATTTATCAGGACGTTTATTTATATCTGTCCCGCTTCAATCAGAAAGTAATTATTTGAATGTTGAAAGCTTAAGTAACGGTATTTACATTGTGAAAATTAAGTCCACAGATAATATCACAATGAAAAAATTAATAATTAAATGATAAGTTTTGTCATTGGCGAGCTTACAAGCGTTCGTTTTATATGACCTGGATATTAATAACTAAAACAAAAAAAAATGAAGCATCTGTATCAACCCTTTTCAGCCATGCTGATTATGGGGCTTATAGGAACATCTTTAGCTGCTTCGGAAGGCAGCAACAATCTGACAAACAAATCCATGTCTAATGATGGTACCATCCAGCCCTGGCCTCAAAACCCCTGGTATTGGGAATACAAGGGTGAGCCCATCATGCTCATCGGTGCCAGCGACCGCGATAACCTCTGGCAATGGACAGGCGAGGTATTGACCGACCATCTGGACCGCATGAAGGCCGCCGGTGGTAACTATGTACGCAACACCATGAGCGACCGCAACGAAGGCGATACCTATGCAGCAAAACGTCTACCTGATGGCAAATATGATCTCAACCAATGGAATGATGAGTATTGGAACAAACTGAAATTTTTCCTCGAGGAAACACAAAAGCGTGATATCATAGTTCAACTAACACTATGGGATCATTTTGACCTTACGCGACGTTTTGATGTTCATCCCCTGAATCCGGAAAACAACATCAACTGGGAGCCCGGCACCATTACCAATGCCTGGGACTATTACGGTGGTTCGCTAGCCAACAATAACCAGCTAGCTCTTGATTATCAGCATCGTTTTGTCAGCAAGCTTATTTCAATCACATCGCAATATGGCCATGTGCTATTCAATATAGGCAACGAAAGTGGACTAAGTTTTGAATGGGATAATTACTGGGCTCAGTATATTAAAAATGCTGCACAAAATCATGGAAGGACGATTCATGTGACCACAATGCGCTTTGATCCTGGTAGTTCTGTGCGCCAAGCCATGACACATAGGGATATATTTACCTTTACTGATGTATCGCAGAATAATCAGGATGCATTAGGATCGGTAGGAAAAAAACACTGGGAAAACCTCCTCTTCTGGCGCAAAATGATTGCTATGGGCGAACAAGGCCCAATGCCAATTAATAACGAAAAGGTATACGGCAACGGGGTTGGCACCAATACTGCGGCAGGAACTGAAAAAGAAGCTGTAGAACGTTTCTGGAGAAATATTTTTGGAG
>REDJ01000024.1 GCA_007693555.1 Bacteroidota bacterium | reverse complement strand
AATGGTTACCTTACTGGTAAAATCTACAATGGGAAATTCGCTCAACCCCGGGGTACCCATTCCTGTTCCTACCAGCACATAACCCATGATAAGCCCGAAAACCACGATGATCAGAATAGGAGAATAACGCGTACCTGCCACAAATGTCCTTGATACCAGTACCATGGATATAACCAGCAAGAATGTTAACCAGAACTGGTTAAGGATGTGGGCGTTGGCCATTTGATCGGAAATGTGTTCCATTTTTTTCAGTTTAGATGATTGTTCTTTTAGATTTTACTTTTCGGTCAATGCAATCTTTCAATCAATACCAGAACCTTGGGAATAAACATATTTATTTAATTGATACTGAAGTTTGCAAGTCAGGCGCAAAAATAAATTTTTTTTGAGTTCTTCATACAGTAAAATGGAAATTATACACTCGTTTGTAACCAATCTTATTATTTATACGTCCTGAAAAGACTTGATTGTACTTGCTGTTAACCTATTAAAACAGTAAAGACAATTTGTTCGTAAACGGACAAAATTTGTGCGATCACGAACAAGTGAAATCTGCCGGACTAGCGTCCTGCTGAGTGTAATAAAAACAATATCAGCGAGATACAATGTTTGGTTTGATATTGGTATTTAAAAAATCTGCTAAAACATTTATAAGATGATAACTATACAGAATATCCACAAGTCATACCAAATGGGCTCAAATTCCCTTCATGTTCTTAAAGGAATTGACCTTAAAATTGAAAAAGGAGAACTGGTTTCAGTGATGGGCAGTTCAGGCTCCGGTAAATCCACCCTGCTTAATATCCTGGGAATTCTTGATAATTATGATGAGGGCGAATACAGGCTTGATGGCAGGCTTATGGCAAATCTGTCTGAAACCAAAGCCGCTCTTTTACGCAACGAATATATTGGTTTTGTATTTCAGTCGTTCAATCTGATCTCTTTCAAGAACGCAATGGAAAATGTTGCACTGCCTTTGTACTATAAAAATATCAGCCGCAAAAAGCGTAACAAAATCGCCATGGAATATCTTGACAAGGTTGGTTTGCTGGATTGGGCCGAACATATGCCCAATGAACTTTCGGGTGGTCAGAAGCAAAGGGTAGCTATTGCCCGCTCCCTTATTGCCAATCCCAAAGTAATACTTGCCGATGAACCCACAGGAGCACTCGATTCTACAACGTCTTACGAAGTAATGGAAATCCTCAGAGATATCAATAAAGAAGGCATTACCGTGATAATTGTTACACACGAAGATGATATTTCACGTATGACCAAAAGAGTAATAAAATTAAAGGATGGTATTATTGAAGCAGATTATGTGCCGCAACCCCTTAATAAGTATGCATTATTGGCAGAAACCGCTTGATCGTTTGAGTTTGATGTGTTTTCCATGAATCTGAAAAAATCAGAATTAATAAATGAAATTGAAATAAGACAAAAATGTTTGACCTTGATAAATGGCAGGAAATCCTGGCCACCATAAAAAAGAATAAGCTCAGAACCTTTCTCACAGGCTTTAGTGTAGCATGGGGAATTTTTATGCTTATCATTCTTTTGGGCTCGGGCAAAGGACTGGAGAATGGTTTTGAAAACCAGTTCCGGGGATCTGCCAAGAACTCGCTCTGGATATGGACCGGGCGCACAAGTATTGCCCATAATGGTATGAATCCGGGCCGGCCTGTTCGTTTTACCAATGATGATTATGAAAATCTGAAGAATAATATTGACCAGCGCGAATACATTTCCGGCAGGTTTAACATCCGATGGGGCAACCAGGTAACCTATAAAAATGAAGTGCACTCTTTCGGAATCCGTAACGTGCATCCCGAATATGAATTTATTGAAGCACTCACCATAACCGATGGCAGATATATCAATCAACTTGACATGGATAATTTCAGGAAAGTGACTGTCATTAGCACGCTGGTTCGTGATATGTTGTTCAGGGATGATGCTGATAAAGCACTGGGTGAGTACATTCTGGTAAATGGTATTCCTTTTAAGGTTGTAGGATTCTTTGAGGATGAAAGCCAGAACAATAACAATATGCGATTGATTTATGTGCCTATTACTACAGCACAAATGGTTTTCAGCGGAGGCAACCGTTTGCATGAAATCTCAATGACCATTCATGCCAACACACTTGAAGAAGCAAAGAGGGCTGAAGAAAATATCAGAAACAGACTGGCAGCGGTTCATAATTTCAACCCCGACGACCGCCGCGCTCTGGGAACCTGGAACAGCTTTGAAAACTATATGCAGATGCAGAGTATTTTTAAAGGTATACGCCTTTTTATCTGGATCATTGGCATAGGAACCATCATAGCCGGAATAGTGGGTGTCAGTAATATTATGGTAATTGTTGTAAAGGAACGAACACGCGAAATCGGGGTTCGGAAGGCACTGGGTGCCACACCTTTTTCCGTAGTATCACTGATACTTTTCGAGTCAGTATTGATCACCACATTTGCCGGATATATAGGTCTGGTGCTGGGAGTAGGGATATTGGAACTGATTTCAGGAATAGATGCTCCCTTCTTCTCAAATCCTTCAGCCGATTTTGGTCTGGCAGTTAGTGCCACCATGCTCCTTATTTTTGCAGGAGCTTTGGCAGGCTTCGTGCCGGCGCAGCGGGCGGCAAGGATAAAGCCCATTGAAGCATTAAGAGATGAGTAGGGAGGGGTTGATTGGTTTATAGGTTTATGGTTTGTTTTGAAAAATTACAGAAATGTTTGATTTAGATAAATGGCAGGAAATATTTGCTGCGCTGAAAAAGAATAAAATGCGCACCTTCCTTACGGCTTTTGGTGTGTTCTGGGGCATTTTTATGCTCATCATCATGCTGGGATCAGGCAGAGGATTGCAGAATGCAGTGTATGATGGCATGAAAGATTTTGCCACCAACAGTGTATTCATGTGGACACAACCCACCACTGAACCATATGCCGGATTTCCAAGGGGGAGAAGGTTCTTTTTCCGCAACGACGACATTGAAGCACTCAGAAGCAATATTCCCGAAATTGATATTATCGCTCCTCGTTTACAAGGCGGTGGAGGCACATCATCCACTGATAATGTAGTAAGGGGAACTAAAACAGGTTCTTTTACCATCAACGGCGATTATCCGGAATGGAACCTTATTGATCCGGTTAAAATGCTGGATGGCAGGTTTATAAACCATCTTGACATCAATCACAAAAGAAAGGTTGCTGTGATTGGCGATATGGTTAAGGAAATTCTTTTCGAAAAGGAAGAAGAAGTCCTTGGGCAATATATAAGAATAAATGGGGTGTATTTCCAGGTGGTAGGAGTGTTCAGTCCGCTCAACAGCAATATAGGTTTCGGAGGCGACAAAGCACAAAGTATTTTTATTCCGTTTACAACCCTGCAGCAAACCTATAATTACGGAGATATGGTAGGATGGTTTGCCATGACTGCTCATAAAGACGTACCGGTAAGTGTAGTGGATGAAAAAGCAAGAGATCTGCTGAAAAGAAGACATAAAGTTGCACCCGAAGACAAACAGGCAATTGCCGGCGTAAACCTGGATGAGCAATTCAGGCAGGTTGCAGGTCTTTTTCTGGGCATTGATATCCTGATATGGATCGTGGGTATCGGCACTTTACTGGCCGGAGTAATTGGTATTAGCAATATCATGCTCATCGTAGTAAAGGAACGCACCAAAGAAATAGGTATTCAGAGAGCTTTGGGAGCAACCCCGCGAAAAATTATCAGTCAGATCATTACCGAGTCGGTTTTTCTTACTACGGTTGCCGGGTATTTTGGCCTTTCACTGGCTGTTTTTCTGCTGGAATTAATAAATAAAGCACTCGTGGCAAGCGGAGGCGAAGGTCAGGCATTTAAAAACCCTGAGGTGGACCTGAATATTGCTTTAGC
>REDJ01000025.1 GCA_007693555.1 Bacteroidota bacterium | reverse complement strand
TCTCCACAGCTTCGCCATTTCACTCCCACAGGATTTTTTTAAATGCAGGGGTGATCAAGGCAAAGCGATCATGCAAAAATATGGAAAAATATGTGTTTTTGGTTGTGTGTTTTGCTGAAAAGAAGTCCGAGTTATGAACATAAATTGTTAATACTGTTAGGGGTTTTACGGTCTTTTGCACTATTGCGAACACCTTATGTGCGATTGCGGACACAGATGCAAGGTTTTCATCTTTCTTAATTTTAACTCAAAAAACTATAATGGTATTAAAAGTTTTTTATCTTTGCATCCCCCAAGTATTAAAAAATTAACAATCAGGGATTTTAGCAAATATTCAAAAAAAATATTAAAAACAAGGCAAGAATAAAACATCATGGCACAAATTATGTTATGATTGAGAAAAACTTTTAAAACCCAGAAAGTTTTTGCCGGACAGCCACCTTATAGAAATATAGGCCGTTGATTGTCCTTATAATCAGCAATAAATGGAAGTAAAAGAAAGAATTTTAGAGCAGGCATCACAGATGTTTTTACGGTTTGGCATTCGCTCCATAACCATGGATGAAATTGCCGAATCGCTGGGTATGTCCAAGCGCACTTTGTATGAGCATTTTTCAAATAAAGAGGAGTTGCTCACAGAATGTATTGAATTTCAATACAGGGAGAATTTAAAGCTGCGCGATGATATTGAAAAGGCTTTTGGCGATGACCCGCTGGAGATCTTTCACCAGCATTTTCGCCAGGTGATCATCATTATAAACAGCATACATCCCAGTTATATCAGTGATCTGCAAAAATATTACGGACATATCTGGCGTAAGCACATAAAGAGCAAGCAGGAGGAGAATATTGCTTTTACAACAGAACAGATTGAAAGGGGAAAAGCCCAGGGAATTTTCAGGCAGGATGTGGATGCAGACATCCTGAGCAGGGCAGTGCATATGGCCATGCAATTGATGGGTTCGCCCGATATCTTCCCTGAAACCCGATATTCACGTACGGAAGTGTTTCGCCAGGTAACTCTCAACTTCATCAGGGGTATGGCTACGGCAGAAGGGATGGCGATGGTGGATGAGAAGTTTAAAGCATAGCATTTAAGAAAGGAAGAATATAACAATATGACTAATTAGAAAAAATTAAAGCATTCCGGCCCGTAACACCCCTCCCTGCTCGTAGGGAACTGTCCCGTTCGTACGGGAGGGGCCGGGGGTGGGTACTTTTAACAAATAAACATGTATGCAAACATTACAAAAAATCATTTTCTTATTCCTGATAGCAATAGCAGCTATTCCGCTTTGGGCGCAAAACGATACCCTTTACCTGGATCGTGAGAAGGCGCTTGAGCTTGCCCTGGAGAACAATCCTACCATGCGGGTGGCCATGCTGGAAAAGTCACGTGCTGAAGCCCGGTATAAAGAAATTCGCGGCAATCTTTTGCCATCGCTCAACGCTACGGGTTCATACACACGCAACCTGAAAAAACAGGTGATCTTTTTTCCGGAAGAAATGGCTCCATTATTCGGGGGTGTAACGGCTCTTGAGATTGGTGCCGACAATTCTTTCATGGGAGGACTTCAGCTTGCGCTTCCCCTTTACAATCCTGTAATATATGCAGGTATGGAAGCGGCCCGCACGGAGCAGGAAATTGCCCTTGAGAATTTTCGGGCCGGCAGCATCGAACTTACATACAGCGTTCAAAGAGCATGGTATGATGCCTTGCTGGCAAGAGAATCGCTGCACGTTATCAGGCTGAGTTTTGACAATGCTAAGGAAAATCTTGACAACATCCGCAAAATGTACAGCCAGGGTATGGTAGCCGAATATGACCTGATTCGCGCCGAGGTGCAAACCGAAAACATTCGTCCGGATTTGTTGCAGGCGCAAAATTTCTATGAAATAGCCGTGAGTTTCCTGAAAACAATTGTGGGGATTGAAGATGCAAGGCCGGTTGCGGTAAGAGGTAACCTGGTGGAAAGCACCGAAGAAATGCTAAGGGATTTTAATATTACGGATGCCGAAAGGACATTGCGCAACAATCCTGATTACGTTAATCTCGGACTGCAGCGCGAATTGCTGCTTAAACAGTCGCGATCTGTCAGGGCCGGTTCGTTACCCTCTGTTACGGCGGTTAGCAATTACATGTACATTACTGAGGCCAACAATTTCAGGGTGGGCGACTACAACTGGGTAAATACCGCTTCGGCGGGATTGCAGGTGAGTATACCCATTTTCCGTGGCCTGACCACCCGCAACCAGGTGAAGCAGTTGGAAATAGGTGCCAAACAGATTGAATTGCAGAGAGAATATCTCAGGGATAACCTGAGCATTGAATTGGGAAATGTTCTCCGTTCGATGGATGTGGCACTTGAGAAGGCGGTTCATGCCCGCCGCAATGTTGAACTGGCACAAAGGGGCTATGAAATTTCCCGCCTGCGTTACGACTCAGGACAGGGTACCTTACTGGAAGTAAACGATGCCGATGTGGCTCTTACCAGAGCGCAGTTTAACCTGCTTCAGGCAAAGCATGAACTGCTGCAGGCAAAGATAGAGTATGACAGGTTTGTAGGGGAATAAGATGGAAAAACGGAGATCGGAACCGCGGAGCCGCAGAAAACGCAGAGTTCGCGGAAGATATTATAAAACAGAAGCTAAAGGCGACAGCCTTTAGTCCCGAGAGCTGAAAGCGATTCGGGAACGGAAGACCAAAGCAAATACCGGCCTATTCCCCCTTTTTTAAAAGGGGGGCAGGGGGATTAAAAAACACTCCGCGAACTTTGCGAATCCTTCGCGCCTTTGCGTGGAGCAAAAAAAAACAAACGATTAATATTTCTCAATACATGAAAACACTAAAGAAAAAACAAACAATTTTAGCTCTCATACTGGTTTTTGTTGTTGCATCGTGCAGCACAACTACCACTGAGGAAGAGAAAGATGCCAGAATACCTGTGCGTGTGGAAAACACAGCAATGCACACTGTTGACAATACACTGGAATTTACGGGTATTGTGCAGGCTTATGAGGAAGCACATATCGCTCCGGCAGTTCCCGCGCGCATCAACCGCATTCTTGTGGATGTGGGCGACAGGGTGCGGAAAGGGCAGTTGCTGGTAGAGATGGATAATACACAGCTTTTCCAGGCACAGGTGCAGCTTGACAACCTGAAAAAAGAACTGCAGCGCCTGGATACCCTGCTGCAGGCGGGTGCCGTTACCCAACAGTCATACGACCAGTTGAAGACACAATATGAGGTGGCCAAAAGCAATATTGAAAATCTTGCTACCCATACCCAGGTAAGATCAACTCTTGACGGCGTGGTTACCGGACGATATTTCAGCGACGGGGAAATGTTTGCAGGTACTCCGGGTCCGGTTGGAAAACCTGCCATAGTTTCCCTTAATCAGATACAACCGGTGAAGGTGTTCGTAGGTGTTTCCGAGCGATTCATTCCGCAGTTGCGCATCGGACAAAACGCAACTGTGCGCACCGATGTTTTCTCCGAAAGGACTTTTGAAGGGCGTGTGTCCAGGATTTTTCCAACCATAGACAGGGCATCAGGCACTTTCCGGGTGGAAATTGCAATAGATAACCGTGATGAAAGCCTGAGGCCGGGAATGTTTGCCAGGGTAAGCCTGAACCTGGGTGAAGAGGAAGTCCTTCTGGTGCCGGCACTGGCAGTTATGAAGCAAACCGGATCCAATGAAAGATTTGTATTTGTGGTGGAAGATAACACCGCCCGCAGAATTACTGTGCAACCGGGTCGAAACTTTGATGATAAAATGGAAATCAAATCAGGCCTCACACCCAGCCAGAAATTGGTTGTTACCGGTCAGCACAATCTGATACAGGGAAGTGAGGTGGTGGTAACGGAGACCGGAACCGCGGAGCCGCAGAGTACGCAGAGTTCGCGGGAGATGTTAG
>REDJ01000026.1 GCA_007693555.1 Bacteroidota bacterium | reverse complement strand
CCCGGCATAAACATGGTTTGTGTTCTTGGGGTTTTCCTGTTTCCCCATGCATGCGATGCTTTGTCTGTTGCACCCAGGTAAGCTTCTGTTTCGGTAATTATTCCGCCACAAATATTATTTTTTTCGGTTTGGGTAAAAATAAGTTTACCCAGCAGATCCTTTGCAAGTTCAAGGGTATCAGTATTCCTGTAGTAATTTAGTGGAATTTTACTCATGATGAGAATCGCTGCTATGAATACGGAAAGAAAAAACAGAACCTTTGCCGGGTTCGCTCTCCGCCCAGATTTCTCCGCCCATTTTTGCAACCATTTCTCTGGCAATAAGCAAACCGAATCCCGTGCCTTTTTCACCCGCAGTTCCTTTTGATGCGTAATCCTTATCAAGTGAAAAAAGCTTATCAATTACCTCCGGCTGTATTCCTATCCCGTTATCTTTTACTTCTATAATAACCCAGCCGTTTTCCTGGTATGAATTAAGTATTACTTCACCCCCTGAGCGCGTAAATTTTATGGCATTGGATAATAGATTTTGTACAACTGATATTAGCATAAGCTTGTCGGCATAAGGCAAAGTACCATTTCGAATGCTATTTTTCAGACTGATCTCCTTTTTGGCAGCAATACCTGCCATAAGCTTTACAATGGGTTCTATCTCGTCGCTAAGATTGAAAATCATGGGTTCATAGGGAATTTTTCCCAGTTCCAGTCTTGACCATTTGAGCAGATTATCAACAAGTGTGTATAGATCACGTGTTGATTCATGAATAATATTAAGATAATCCATGATCTCATCTTTGCCCATGACGTCATAATCTTCAATGAGCAATTGTGTATATCCCTTAATTCCAAGAAACGGACCTCTGAGATCATGTGAAATGATGGAAAGAAATTTATCCTTGCTGTTGTTCAGTTCCTTAAGTTCCTTTGCATAGGCTGCCAGTTGTTTCTGATTTTTCTTTCGTTCTGATATGTCACGTGCTACAGCTACGATTATCTTTTCCTCATCAATATGAGTGCATTTGATGAAAACCTCAACGTCTATAATGGTGCCGTCGCGACGCTTATGTTTGGTTTCAAAGTTAAAATCCTGACCAGTTTTACTATCAAATGCATCTGAAAGTGAATTGTCGATAAATTCATCAGAATATTTATTATTGATATCAACAGGTTTAAGTACCTGAATTTCCTCCCGTGCAAACCCCAGATTTAAGCAGGCTGATTCATTAACATCAATGATCTTTTTGGTTTTAAAATCAATGAGGAAAATGTTATCGGCCGAACTGTCAATGGCTGCCCTGAATCTTTTCAGGCTTTTTTCAATATTTTTTCGCTCGGTTATATCGAAAATAGCGATTCTGATTCTTTTCTCACCGGAGCTTTTATCAGATTCTTTAATGGATTGAATTCGTGTATCCAGAAAATGATACCTGCAATGTGTGAATCTCATTTCCGAATAATGGATCTTTTCAGTTTCAAGAACATTCTTTGCATAGGCGTAAAACCCATCCTGAAAATCCGGATGTATCAGATTGATCAGGTTACTGCCTTCCAGAGTTTCTTTTTCACAATTCAGCATTGAGGTTGCAGCATGGTTTGCCATGATAATTTGAAAATTATCATCGATTATTATATAACCAACCGGTGCATGTTCAAAAAGATCTTTAAACGGATTATTATCAGAATGATTTATACTGTTCATTGATTCTTTGTTCATACTTTAAAATACATCAAATAGTGTAAATTTGGGTCAGCCATTTACGAGTTTTTATTATTATTTAATATCAATATCCAGTAGTTTTTCTTCAGCTATATAGGCTTTAAGATTGTCATCCTTTATAAGAGGACCAACTCCGGCGGGAGTTACGGTAAAAATCAGATATCCGATTTTAAGCGTAACAAAGCGGGAAACATAAGCTATGATTTTTTCAAAATTAAAGATCATCATGCCTGAGTTTCCTTTTTGAACTGTTTCGTTGTTCTTTTGAAGGGAAAAGTTGATATCATAAATGTCGTTGAAATTTTCTTTGGGAATAAATTTGCTTACGGGTGCCGAACCGTCGAATGCTTTGGCGATTTCCCAGGGAAGACCTTTTTGCTTGCAAATAGTTTGCACATCGCGGGCAGTAAAATCAATCCCGATACCAATTTTATCATAATAGGTGTGAGCAAATTTCTCACTGATGTGCCTGCCCAGCTTGCAGATATGAAGTACCAGTTCAACTTCAAAATGCACATCTTTCGAAAAATCAGGATAGAAGAAGGGGAGACCTGCCCTTATTAATGCAGTTTCAGGTTTCATAAAGAAGATGGGTTCGGCGGGCACGGGGTTATTCAGTTCGTGGGCATGTTCTATGTAGTTACGCCCGATACAAATGATCTTCATTTTGCAATTGGAAGTATATACGTTTAACTATTGGTATTTATGAAATCCTGTGGTGAAAAGATTTTATAACCTACTGGTTTAATTTCAGTTATAGTTTTTCAGACCTGTTATTGTTTCTTAATGATCATATTGGAATTCTCAAGTGCTCTGAAGCGAATTTCCTTGATCACATTTTTGGTGGAAAGCGGAAAATCTGCCTTCATAATCCAGTCATAATAATGGGAATCTTTGGCAAACACATCTTCAACGACTTTTCCCTTGTATTTCCCGAAATTGAAAGTCTCCTTTTCTTTGGCATTATAAACGATGTGCCCCACAAGATCCACATTTCTATGGTTATAGGAAAATTTATAAAGGGCATCCACATCATTCTTTACCGGAATACTTGCATTACCTTCATTATCAACAAATTCAGTTTCTTTATACCTTTCAATCTGCGACAACAGAATTTCGTAAGTGGCAATGGTATCAGCTTCAGCTGTATGAGCATCAACAAGTTCCTTGTCACAATAAAATTTATAAGCTGCTTTCAGGGTACGGGGTTCCATTTTATGAAAAATGTTCTGCACATCAACGAGATTCCGATTCTTAAGACTAAAATCGATATCGCACCTGAGAAACTCTTCGATGAGCATGGGTACATCGAATTTGTTGGAGTTGTAACCGGCCAGGTCGCAATCTTTCAGCCAGTCAAAAAGTGATTTTGCAATCTTCTTAAAAGTGGGTTCATTTTCCACATCGGCATTGCTGATTCCGTGAATGGCGGTTACTTCAGGGGGGATGGGGATTGTGGGATTGATTCTGCGTAATCTGGTTTCTGAGGTACCATCGGGCATGATTTTGAAAAAACAAATTTCCACAATCCGGTCCTTAACTACGTTTGTACCCGTACTCTCAATATCAAAAAAGGCAATGGGGCGTTTCAGGTTTAATTGCATGAATGGCGATTTTGAATTATAAAAAAGGAATTTTTTCTGAAGAATTTATTGATAATGGTTGATTAACCTATCTGCGAAATTAAGAAAATTAAAGGGTAAAAGCATGCGTGCCTCTTATTTATTATTGTGTAAACTGCTTGCAACATACTAAAAAAGGCAAAACAGATTCCTATTCTGCTTTGCCCTGATTAATATAGGTAAACGAATATTTTTATATGGTCTGATTTACATCCCAGTTTTGCAGATATTCACCGATTCGTTTCAAAGCCATTCCGCCCAATGCTCCGTCGATGATCCTATGGTCGTATGACATGGAAAGGTACATCATGCTTCGGATCCCAATAGTATCTCCGTGTTCTGTTTCAAGAACTACAGGTTTTTTCTTTATGGCACCGGTTCCGAGTATGGCAACCTGGGGCTGATTAATAATGGGTGTTGCGAATATGGTATCAAAGGTCCCCAGGTTGGTAAGGGTAAAGGTGCCACCTTGTATTTCATCGGGCTGCAATTTATTGTTGCGGGCACGGATGGCGAGATCATTTACACTTTTGGCCAGTCCCAGCAGGTTTTTATGGTCGGCATTTTTTATTACCGGTACAATCAGATTGCCATCGGGAAGTGCAG
>REDJ01000027.1 GCA_007693555.1 Bacteroidota bacterium | reverse complement strand
TCATCAATGGTGTGCAGTATAACAGCCCGCCGGGGATGAGTGGTGGTGGGGGAAGCCGTAGAACAGGAGAGGCGGTGAATGATGATGTGTTATCCAGAGAGGAAACCCAACCAGGAAAAAAAATTCCATCACCACTTGATCATAAAAACAAAGAAGTTATAACTTTTGAAGGAAAAGATTACATTCTTTATGACAATAAATGGCATGAACTTTTGCCTAATGCCAGATATGAATTTTGGCTAGAAGATTCTTCCCATCCCGAAGGAGGTGTATTAATATCCAGAAGCAGAGAAGAAATAGCTATAACGAATTATCAAATTCGGCAAGGTTATAAAGGGGGATTAATTGGTACCGGTATAGGTTCTGCACCCTTTTGGGTTGAAATTTTTTATAAAGTATATAAGTTTTCGCCAATAGGTACTATAATGGGATTTTGCTGTAGGAACAATTGAGTCATTAAGAATAATGGAAAAAAGAATTGAAGCTCATGACATACATGTTGAACATAATAGAAACAAAAAATGACGAAAAAGAAAACCTTGGTATTAAGTCTTTCACTAATAATATTTTTTAGTCTTTCTCTATTTTTATCTGTTAATTTTAAAGCAGAAAATATTACCGGTTTTCAAATAATATATATTGCTTTATTTACGCTAATAGCATTTTCACACATTCTTATCATAACAAAAATTGATCCTGTTCTACAAAAAAAATAAGAGGCACTTACTTGTTTTGGCTAGGATAATAATTCTTGTTTTTGTAGGTGCTTTAATTTATTTATACGAACATGCTTCGCAATTTCTAGGGCAAAATAGACTAATGTCTCTTGGCTTATTTATAATGCTTATTCCAACAATAACTGTTTTTGTGGGAATGGTATTGTTGGTTGATCAAGACAAATAAGTTAAATAGTTTAATGCAATGATCTTCTTTGAAAGTAATCTCGAAATTTGTGTAAATCATACTTTTCTCTATGTCTTTGTCTGAAAACTATTTTAATAAAGTGGTCAGCCAGAGCTTGTCGGACCAAAGGGTTGTAATTATTGAAGTAAGCTCTCGGGCTCGGTTCATTTTATCCACTTCCTCAATGCGTTTGAGCATCTCTTTGTTGATTTGCTTTTCTGAAGCACCTACCATATAATCCAGTGACACTTCAAAGGCATCGGCCATGCGCTTGGCAATGTCAATGGAAGGTACTGCATCGCCTCTTTCGTATCGCCCCACAATTTCCCTGGAAACACTGATTTGTTTTGCCAGGTCGATTTGCGACCTCAAGTTAATTTGATATTTTTACCAACTAAAAAAGGCAAGAATGAGTAAGAAAAATCAACCTTCGGTTATCCCTGATGAAATCGTCATTAATAAAATATACCTTATCCGTGATGAGAAAGTAATGCTGGACAGTGACCTGGCAGAGCTTTACGGGGTTGAGACAAAGCGGTTGAACGAGCAAGTAAAACGTAACATTGACCGTTTTCCGGAAGATTTTATGTTCCAACTAACAGAAACTGAATTTGAAAACTTGAAGTCGCAAATTGCGACCTCAAGTTGGGGTGGCCGCCGCACATTACCATATGTTTTTACCGAGCATGGTGTTTTAATGTTGTCCAGCGTACTTAACAGCGATTTAGCTATAAAGGTCAATATCCAAATCATGCGTGTTTACACCAAGATACGCAATATGCTTGCAACCCATAAAGATTTATTGTTGAAGTTTGAGCAGTTTGAAACCAGATTGTCTGACCATGACGAAAAAATCATGCTCATTTTTGAATACCTCAAACAGCTGGAAAAGTCCAAACAGGAAGAACTGGAATACCGGAACCGGCAGCAGATTGGTTACAAGAGCAATAAGAAAAAATAGCAATTCTATAAAAGTAAAAAAACTCTAATTTTGGGTGTTATACGTTCTTTGAACACCCTGTTTTGGTGCAGGTAAGGCCGGTGAGAAACACGATTTTTTTGGCGTAAATTGGGGAGCCTGTCCCGCGCAATGCGGGAATTACGGCGCACGCTTTTATGATGCGCAGATTGGACGTTTTCACAGCCTTGACCCATTAGCAGAGAAGTTTGCTTTTCAGTCACCCTATGTATATGCCGCTAATAATCCAATACGGTTTATTGATTACATGGGGATGAGTGCAGAAGAACCTGATGAAGAAGAGCAAAGGAGACAACAAGAAGAGCAGGCAGCGCAGGAAGCTGCAAGACAGGCGCAACAGGATGCAATGGCTTCCATAATTCAACAGTGGGAACAAAATGGAAATCAAATTAATGAAGTCTCCACTTTTGATGAGTTGCCACAAAATAAACGGGAAAAATTAATCGCTGCAGGTTTAGTTCTCACAGCTGTTCCTGAAGGTGCTAAAAGTATAATTGGTTTAGGGATGATTGCCACCGGGGGATTTTTAATTTTATGGGATTATTTGAATAATGATGGAACCCACATTACTGTTATTCATTCAAAAAGTGGTCAGTTCCCATTTGATCATCAAATTCAAGGCTCACAGGATGATAATAACTTTCCTAGACAACCTCCAAAAGGATTATTTTGGTCAATTGTTTTCGGATCTTATGGAGTTTTTGAATTGTACAATAATTTCCCAATTCCGAATATACCGCAGCCAAAGCAATCAGTTGATAATAAAACTTATTTATCTCCAACGAGAACGCCATCAAGAGCAAATGGATTGCAAATAAAAAGCCCATCAATACCAATACAACCTTTAGATAAATTGTATGTTCACCCAAGAACTTATTTACCTTAATCAAGTCTAGTGAATATTAAGAACATAAACACATGAATAAAACATTCGTTGCTTTAAATATTTTTCGAGGAATCTTACTGGCATCTTTACTATTCAGATGGTTCTTTCTTGAAGAGTTAAATAGTTATATTTGGGATGTAATTTCTTATTCTTTATTAGCTTTAGGCTTAGGAGGCATGTTAATACTCGAAATTGTTATTTTTTTCCATAAAAAAAATCGTAAACATGGTTAAAATTTTGTTGAAGTATTTTTATCATTTAATATCAGTAGTTTTTTTAATTGGTTCCATACTTGTCGTATTTGTCAGAGAACACATAAATAATGAACTTTTAAAAATGGCAATTGATTTTTATTTCTGGTATAGCTTTGGGTTGTTTACAGGAGTGTTATTAGCAAGAAAAATCATTGAAAGCTATACAAAACTAATAAATAAGGAAAAGTTAAAAATGAATGCTAATTAACTTTTTGCAGTGTCCCTATCTAAGCAAAAATTACGTTTTTTGTGCTGAATATAACAGAATTTACAATTTTCCACGCACTTCACATACGCCTGCTTGGTTTTAAAGTCCCTGATATAGGCACCAATTATTTCTATCAGTACCGATTTTACCCTTTCGGGGAGTGCTTCCACTTCCCGGAAACGCTGAAGCAGTTCTGAATTTTTCAGGGCTGCTTTTGCTTTTTAATCTGTCTGAATTTGATTAAAGCGGTAAGATACCTGCAGGCAGGCAGGCAGGGAGTTCACCAACAATACTCAAAGTTTATGTTTTGCCATTCGGCGAATTATAGCATCCGTGCATCTGGTAAAACTTTGTCATGGCTCGGTTCATCGGAGTTGCTGTTACTTGGTTTTATCTTTTTCTCCAAAGCTCCGGGTCACGACTTGTGTGAAATACAGCCGATACAACAACTGTTTTATTTGCTTCATCAAAGGTGAAATGGATCATATAGGGGAATACAGCCAAAACTGCGGTACTGACTTTATCATACCGAATATTGAATGCTGCAGGATTTTGCTTGATATGCCTTACCGTTTCACGGACGTCTGCTGTAAACCTTTTACCTAACCCATCTCTTTTTTTATTATACCATGTGGCAGCCTCTCGGATATCTTCTTTTGCATGGGGTAGAATAATGGATTTATACATTACAATTCTTTTTCTATATCATCCATAGCTGAATCAAAATCTAT
>REDJ01000210.1 GCA_007693555.1 Bacteroidota bacterium | reverse complement strand
CCGTGGGCACTAGTCCACCGCCCACTTTATTAAAATATGACTTGATATTGGCTATGGTTCGGGTGGGATTATCGGTGGCACATTCTATAACAACCAATACACCATGCGGGCCTTTTCCTTCATAAACGATTTCACTGAAATCAGCTGCATCTTTACCTGATGCCCGTTTGATGGCAGCATCAATATTGTCCTTGGGCATGTTTTGTGCTTTGGCATTTTGAATGGCAGACCTCAGTCTTGAATTGAGGTCAGGATCCGTACCACCCTCCTTTGCCGCAACAGTAATGGCTTTTGCCAATCTTGGAAATACTTTCGACATCTTATCCCAGCGCTTCTCTTTTGCTGCCCTGCGATATTCAAATGCTCTGCCCATAAATAAAGAAATTATTGTTTTCCCGAATTTTATATTGCGCAAAAATATAGAAAAAGGGCGAATTTTAAACCCGCCCCAATAAAAAAACATTTCAGAAAATTAAATCAGATATCCTAAAAAGAAATATACCCTTTTACAATTTCAAACATGCTATCGAAATCCTTATAACCACGCGAAAGCACATGGGTTTCCTTCCCCTTACGCAGCAATACAGATGGATAACCGTTTACCCCCAGTCCTGCTACCATTTTAAATTCGTTTTGAACTATTTCCTCTATTTCTGCCGATTTTACCTGTGAAAGAAAATCATCCGGCTCCATTCCAAATTCTTTGCCTATTTCTGAGTAAGCAACATAATCATCAACATTTATTCCGTCATGTAAAATGGCTTTTTGCAACCTGGCAGCAATTTCAACACATTCTCCGGGTTTATGTATCCGAAGTACTGCTAATGCTTTGGCAGGTGGTACGGATGTAAAAACTGCATCCCCCTTCTCCAGAATATCATTAAGAAACTTTTCTCCAAATTTAACTCCTGTGGTATCTTCAACCACTTTGTAGGCATTCTTAATATAACCCGCAATTTCGCCAATTGGCGACGCTTCACGCACCATGCCCCCCGACAATACGAGAAAATCAGCATTTGACTTCATTTCGGATTTTATTCGGGTTATAACAGGGCTAAACCCGTAGCACCAGCCACAAAGTGAATCGAATACATAAATTATTTCCGGTTTTTCCTTCTCCGGAATTGCGGTTCCATTTAATTTAGCCATTATATAACTACAGTTATGAATACAAAAGTTTGATTATAAAAAATCACTTAATCATTTGTTTAACACTCCAACAAACCAGAACACTTTTTTGTTTACGTGAAGTAAGCTATTGGAAAAACTTAAAATTATTGCATGAAAAAAGTCATTTATGAAAAATACGGAGATGCGGATGTTCTCAAGGTCACGGATTTTGAAATCAATGAACCCGCAGAGGGAGAAGTACTTGTAAAAATTATGGCTGCGGGGATAAACCCCGTAGATTATAAAATACGAAGTGGTGCCCTTAAATTTATATACAGGGCAAAATTACCACGTACCCCTGGTGGTGAAATATCAGGCATTGTTGAGAAAACCGGTTCAAAACAATCAGCATTCAAACCGGGCGATAAAGTATATGCTATGCTTCCCATTTCTGTTGGAGGATATTCCGAATTTGTAAACGTAAAGGAAGATCTACTTAGCCTTATGCCTGAAAACATTTCTTTTAACGAAGCTGCTGTAATACCTTTGGCAGGCCTTACTGCTCTGCAAGCGCTAAGGGACAAAGGAAATATAAACCCCGGGATGAAAGTTCTGATCAACGGCGGGTCAGGTGGAGTAGGTATGTTTGCCATACAAATTGCCAAAGCATTCGATACGGAAGTTACTGCAGTGTGCTCAGGTAAAAACATAAGCTTTGTAAAAAGCTTTGGAGCTGATCATGTGATTGATTATGAAAAAGATGATTTTACAAAGTCAGAAAACAAATATGATATTGTATTGGATGCAGTTGCCAAATCATCATTCGGGAAATGCAAAAAAATCCTTGCTGATAAATCAGCGTTTATTACAACCATTCCATCTCCCCCGGTGATGCTCAGACAAATCATCAATCCGATGGTTAATAAAAAAGTTTTTGGAATATTAACCAAACCACTGAGCAAGGATCTTGACTTTCTGACTGAACTGATTGCACAGGGAAAGCTGAAAGCCGGCATAGAGGAGGTTTATTCACTGGAAGAAGCGGCGAAGGCTCATAAGCATATTGAAACAGGTCGCGTAAAGGGAAAACTGGTAATTGAGATGAAGCACTAATTCAGGGAGATTAAATTATGCATTCTCATAAAATGGCATTATTTTTGAAAATAAAAGCGGCATTTCACGCAAGAAGTTAACTGAATAAGAACCTAAATATTTCACCATGAAAAAATTCATCCTTTTATTTACTGTATTTACACTTCTGTCAATTGATGTTGTTTCGCAGGAAATTCCCCGTATGCGCCCCAAAGACCGTTTGATTTTTGGACTGTTTACTGATGTATGGTCAAACCTGCCCGGAGATATGGAAACCAAGGCCATTAACCGCGGGGTTACCATCGATTATCTGCAGGATTTTCCCATAAGTACATCTAATTTCAGTTTTGCTGTTGGTCTGGGTTTTGCCAGCCATAATTTATATGGTGATTATTTTTATGAAAGAACCCTGGGAAGGCATGATTTTGTTCCCAATTTACTGGATCTGGATTATGACAGAAACAAAATCAGCTTAAACTACCTGAATATTCCGCTGGAGCTGAGATTCAGAACCCGGAATACCCCCCAGACTTTCCGTATTCATGCAGGCGTAAAGGCAGGACTATTGGTTAATGCCCATACCAAATATGTGGGTGAAGTTTTACCTGGTGGCCGGGAAACAAAATACAAGGAAGGTAAACTTGACAACATTGAAAGCTTTATGTTCGGATTCCATGGCCGTATAGGTTACGGCAGGATAAACCTGAATACATTCATTAATCTTACCGATATTTTTGAAGGAAACAATGCACAGGATGCAAGCCTGGTAAGTTTTGGACTGTCATTTATCATCTTCTAGGAACGAAAATAGAAAAACAACAATAGCATTACCAGAACGCCCGTAAGAAACCCTGCATAAACCTGGGGTGGATTATGGGCGTTTAATTTTATCCGGGCCGTACCTAAAATCCCTGAAATCAGAATGCTGGCAATGATAAGCAAAGGTATATCATACCTTAGTGCCATTGAAACAGCTATCAGGAAACCGGTAAAACCCCCCATTGACATCATATGGATACTGATCTTCCAGTAAAAGGTAATTACGAATCCGATTAATGTAAGTATCGTGGCCGACACAATGAAGTAAATCATCAGCGAAGGCAGATTTGCCTGCCGGAAAAGATACCAGGTAAAAAAATAGAATAAAGTAGTGATCAATACCGGATAAATCCTGTCGGCTCTGTCATCCAGCATAACATTGGAAATCATACCTATTCTCTTCAGAAATAATATGGCCAGCAAGGGAGCTACACAGGTATTGATAAATACGATGATAATAATCAACCTCTGGGCCTGTGCCGATACCGAAAATGCAACGTATGAAGGAATAGAGAATAAAATGATCATGGCAATGCTTGGCATAAACAAAGGATGAAATACCGCACTTACCAGGCGTGACCAGAAATTTCTCAAGATGATCAAACCAGCTCCTTTCTTAATCGTGCCACAGGGATGTTAAGTTGTTCGCGATATTTGGCAACGGTTCTGCGTGCTATGTTATATCCTTTGTCTTTCAATATTTTGGTGAGCTGCTCATCTGTAACCGGTTTGGATTTGTCTTCTGCTCCGATACAGTCTTTTAAAATCTTTTTAACCTCCCTGGTTGAAACTTCTTCGCCGTCATCATTCTGCAGAGATTCTGAAAAGAGCGTTTTCAGCAGGAATGTACCGTAAGGTGTCTGCACATATTTACTGTTGGCCACCCTTGAAATTGTGGAGATGTCAAGCTGAACAATATCTGCAATATCCTTTAGGATCATGGGCCTTATTTTGGTTTCATCACCGGTCAGAAAATATTCCCT
>REDJ01000095.1 GCA_007693555.1 Bacteroidota bacterium | reverse complement strand
TGATGCCGGAAGCTGCGGGCCACTGGGTAACATCAGGGGTAGCCTGGTTTACGGTAACATCTACCGTGCCGCTAACACTGTTGTAATTATCAGAATCATCCGGAGTAAAGGTCACATCGGCTGCATACACACCGGCATCTGGAATTATAGCGGGATCATCAAAACTGAAGGTTCCGTTCACGGAGGCCGTTCCGCCGCTGAGTAAGGATGCGGAGAGGGTTTCTCCGAAAGTGATACCCGAAGCTGCGGGCCACTGGGTAACATCAGGGGTAGTCTGGATTACGGTAACATCTACCGTGCCGCTAACACTGGTATAATTGTCCTGTTCATCAGGTGTAAAAGTAACATCGGCAGTTATCACACCCACCTCAGATGCAATTAAACCGGGATTATCGAAAGCAAATACACCTGGTACCGAAGCTTCTCCATCTGATAATACAGATTCAGAAAGCGGCTGTCCATATTCAATTTCAGATGCTGCAGGCCAGCTTGAAATAACCGGGGTTGCCTGATTTACAACTACTTCAATATGGTAATATATTGTAAAATAAGTAAGAGGATCGTCAGGTATGAATTTTATTTGTGCTGAATAAACTCCTGCATTTGGAATAAAAGCCGGATTTACAAACTCAAATTGCCCTGAAACTCCGGCACTGCCCCCTGTTAAAACGGAATTGGCCAAAGTTTCACCATAGGTAATATCAGATGCGACAGGCCAATCTGATACCATGGGGTCAGCCAGATTTATTTCCAGGTTTTCGAAAAAGGAAATCTTATTGGCAAAATCGATACCTAAAAAAAAGTCTATATCCCCGTCGTTCTCAATATCCAAAGCCAATGCACTTTGAATATTGTATTGATTCTGGAGGTAATAGGTTTTTTCAAAATTCTGGTCTCCATCATTGATTAAAATTCCGGCTGCATGGTTTGGAATATTCGTAAATCCGTAATAAGATGTATAGAAGAATATGTCTGTAATGCCATTATTTCCTGCGTCGCATATTTCGAAGGCAACATCGCGTGGTTCATCCATGGTTATGGTTTGCTCAGTAAATGTAAAATCTCCGTTATTTTTAAACCACACTATATTATTATTCTCCTGATCCCTTGTCACAAAATCCATCAACCCATCATTGTCAATATCGCCCAATCTTAAAGTTACTGCCCGGGTGGAGCTTGGTTGCGTAACCCAGAAGGTTTCATTACCAAGGTTTTTGATAACACGCAGTCCTTCCGTGCTGTATTGCCCGTTTGCAACAACTATATCCATCCACCCGTTTCCATCAAAATCATAGGTTATAACTTCTCCCATCATAGTCAGGCCGGTTTGAATGGGAATAGGTGAACTGAAATCTCCATCGCCTTCATTTCTGATCCAGAAAATTCCCCTGGGATTACCAAACAACGAAGATCCAACAACCACAAAATCCTTTAACCCATTGTTGTTTAAATCTGCGATAGAGAAAAAGGTAGGAGTCGATATCTGGGTAGAAGAAGAAGTGAGTTTTTGTTCGGTAAAATTCTGGTCACCATCGTTATACCATATGGAAAAACTGTGGTTTCCGGGGGATGCTGTAATGATATCCAGGTGGCCGTTATTGTTTATGTCTGTAACTTCAAATTGCCGGAGGTTATTGAGCGATGATGTGATAAGTTTTTGTTCGTATACACCATTGGTGTTTTTTTTAAACCATATCAAATCGCTGTTGTTGCCAAAAGCTAAAATATCCATCTTCCCATCCTGATCCAGATCAACACGGCGTATACTTCGCGGGGCACTTGTAATAGATTCCAATGATGCAATTTTAATCAATGAGAATGAAAAGCCATCGTCATTTACAAACAAGCCCAATTCATCATTATTCCTTACAATGTAAGCAAAATCATTACGATTATCATTATCAACATTTATCAGTTCAAGATTATTGGCAACTCCTGTAACACCATAGTTGTTAACTTCGGTAAAACTCATTTCCGGAACTGAGTTGTCGCCTTCCAGTATGTGAAAGTAGGAGTTTCCTGAATTTTCAAATTGATAAACAATATCATTGATCCCATTTCCATTAAAATCATTTACCAGGAAAGATGTAACGGGAACCCCGGTTACAATATCATGCCTTACACTACCGGCATTTTCAAGCCAGTAAAATTCATTGTTAATATTATCCGCTATAATCAGGTCTTTTGTGCCACTGTTGTTAATATCTGTAAACTCAACATGAGAAATATGGATGCTTCCCGTTTTTTCGTAAATCAGGGTTTCAGTAAAAGAATTTGTTCCATCATTTACCATTATACCTATTTCTTCCGTTGAATCGGGTTCATATTTTTTTTTGGTCAGGAAATCATAATATCCGTTGTTGTTATAATCAAATACATAAATACCAGAATTATAATCAACTCTGTCTACATACCGGGATATGAATTCTCCGTCAACATTTTCATAAAGGTAAATGTCATAGGCACCATCTTTCAGCACAGAAATAAAAATATCCATATCATTATCACCATCAACATCAACTGCTTTGATTTTTTGAATATTCGTTAAAGTATCCGAAATCAGGTGATAGGTAAAATTCTGATCTCCATCATTCATCAGCCGGAACAAGGTATTCCCTGATGTGTTCACACCAATTATATCCATATAGGAATTGAAATTATAGTCAATAATCCGGATTTCTTTAACATCGATGGACTCCAGAATAGAAAATGCCTGGAATTGTTGATCTCCCATGTTCTGGTACCACACTATACCTCTGAGGCCGGCAATTACCAGATCTTCCAATCCGTTATTATTCAGGTCGGCGATTTTCAATGCGCGTGGATATCTGGCATTGTTGGTCAGGATGGTTTCACTAAAGGGTTGTGCGATTAAAAAGTTACATGAAAAGATCAGGAAAATAAGTAAAAGATTCTTCATAGGTGAATATGTTTATATCACAAAAATAGAACTTTTCATTAAGGTGAAACGGGTATCAAGTGTCTTTAAAGCAGAATTAATATACTGTTAATGTTACGTTATAATTCTAACATATTCAACTGATGGTGATTTTCTTACAATATTTTCCGGTAAAAAACTTATTAACAAGATTCCTGCCTACTTTTATTTTCTGTTAGTTTCTGAATATCTGTTTTTTGAAGTTTCCAATCTTTTTATGGGCCCTAAGAGTTAGTCTTAACGAAAATAACTTGGTGACAACCTCTGTAGATGTTCACATGAAAAACATAAAATATTTGCTCAATACGTTTATATTTGGAAATAAATTGAGAATTGCGGTAGGTTTATGAGACGAACTGACGTTATGCGGCAGCTTTGAGTGCCGAAAACCTACAATTATAAAATATTTTTTTAACTCGATTAAATAATTATGAATAATTGGATAAATGGAATTCCATACGAAATTGCTTTTTGGAAAGGAGTCTATTCTAATAAAAGAAGTATAGTAAGTTTATTTAATTGGTCAAAATACAATAAGGAAATTGAACTTACGAATTTTGATGTCAAACTATTTCTTTCTCAAAAGGAAATCCTGCAATAGTTGATGTTGGTTGCGGAATGAGTTTTAGTAATGGGAATAGATTTAACGGTAAACAATTGAATGTTTACTATATTGACCCTCTGGCTCCTTTCTTCAATAGGATAATCGAAAGGAGAAAACTTGACTTACCTAAAATAACATTTGGATTTATCGAATATCTCTCGGCATTTGTTCCTAATAGAGCTTCTTTAATAATAGTGCAAAATGCTCTTGATCACAGTAAAAGTCCACTTAAAGGAATTTTAGAATGTATTGAAAGTCTTGAAATTGAAGGTGTTTTATACTTGAGACACTTCAGGAATGAAGCGGAAACCGAAAAGTATATCGGTTTTCACCAATATAACATTTCAATAGAAAACAATGATATTATTATTTGGAACAAAGAAACTAAAACAAATATCAATTACTTTTTAAGAGATTTTGCTGAAATTAAAACAAGCACTTGTGGAAATGAAGTTATTGCAGTAATAACAAAGAAACAGGAACTAACAAATGGACTTATTGACTGCAAAAAAGATATTGCAAATTTATCTTATGAATATATGGGAATTATACAAAAACTAAATAGGGTTTCGTTTACATTTTCGTATCAATGGAATTATTTTAAGTTCCGAATTATACAACTATTTATGCAACAATTTAGTTGGAAAATAAGACAAAACATAAAAAATATAATTAAAAGAATTTCATTCACAACAAAGCCAAGGAACAAGAAATAAAAGCCGACCGCATAACACGGGGTGTAACCAATTTGGGCTGAAACAGTTAAGCAAGCGGGTCGGCACGTTGGAAGCTTTTTAACGGGGGATAAATCCCAAGCCCTGCGTCCCCAAACTGGTCACACCTCCAGCCGTTGTGTGTTATTTTAACTGAAATTCAACGCATTAATAATGATAAAACTAACTGACAAGTGGCTTAGCCCCCTATTAAATTCCGGAAAATAGTTAATTGAGTTTTAAATAGGAAATACGAACTGTAACCAAGTAACCTGGCCAATGGTCTCAACAGAAAAAACAGAGTGTTTTGAACGAAAACCGGGGGCCCTTCATTTTCGTCAGAATCAAAATACTGAGTGATCAGGGAGAACTGAAGTAAGGCTTTGCCCATATTTAAGTTATCCTGATGTTTATTCATATATCCATACACCTGATTCAGGTAAACCAGCTTCTGCACGGGCATATTTGCTAGTATCATGGATACAGGCTCATCGGTATCATTAAACATTTTACGGGGAACTCCTGCCGGAGCTGCCACGCTCTCACCCGGGGCCAATACCACAACTTCGTTTTTTACAATCAATGTAACCGGTTTGTCCAATGCAGTAAACGTTTCATCAAACGTATGATGGGAATGTAAAGGCGGGCCTTGTGAAAAGGGATCCATGTCAAGCTGTGTAGAAACAATTCCATCTTCCTGCATTAAAACAGTCTGTTTGTAACCACCGGACTTATTGGGAAGAACATCACCAGGATTAAAATAATCTGTAAGATCAGGTTCATACTCAGGAAATACAAAAAGGTGCAGGAAATATCCAAGCCCCAGGTATACGCCCAGAGTTATCAGAACCGCCAATCCAATTTTCTTAAATAGCTTCATTGTTCTTATCTTTATTTAGACTTAATAAAATTAAGTAGCAAAAATATACAACCACAGAAGCTTAAAAATTGTATTTAACGGACATTTTCATTCAAAATAGTGCCCGGGAATTTTACTCTTCTTTGTTCGGTATTCTTTGGGAGATAGATCTGTAAATGATCTGAAGGTTTTAATAAAGTGCGACTGATCAGAGAATTCGCAAGCGTAAGCAATTTGTGAAAGGGTAAAACCAGATTGATGAATTAGCTTTTTTGCTTTTAAATATTTCAGATACAGAAGGGCTTGCTCAGTATTTAACCCCGACAATTCATAAAATTTTCTGGATAAGTGTCGGGGAGAATAACATAGCAAGTCTGAAATACCCGGAACTGTAAGATTTACGGATATACTTACAGTAAATAATTTATTAAAATACTGGTCCCGGTCTGATAAACCAGACATGCGTTTCAAAATCCAGTGCGACAAAAGCATCGTCCTTTCCTGGAATGATTTTTTTTCGGTAAGCTGATGCCACAGGGAATCAAAAGAAGGATTGATCATAGTCAGATCAATGCACTGTCGTGCAAACTCACCGGGCGGTACACCCAATATTTGTTTAGCAGCAGCTGTGTGAAGTACTGCACCATAAAGAGACTGGCTTACGGGCAATGCAAGATTGATAGGACCGGTATGATAGCCCTGTACAAAACACCTGGGTATTATAAATTCAGAATCATAAAGGTTGGCCTGAAACTTCGTTTCCATTGAAAAATTGAAAATAATCTCCACGATTCCCTTGGGGATTATAATTTCCTTTCTAAATTGATTCTGCCTGGTTACCTGCCAAAATGATTGCACAATATCCCGCAACGGCTGTTTAATTGGAACATAGAAACAAATACCATTCATCTCATTCATTATAACTTGTGTGGCTCACAAATAACTGATGTCCGAATTATTTGAATTTAGAAAAGCATAATTTTTTAAACCATGAGTTTCAGAAATTGTTCACATGGGAAATGCTGCCAAATCAAATGACTCTGCGCCGGATTACTGAATATTCCGGATAGAATGCTAGTCGGAGCCTAAGTTGATTTTGTTGTTTCAGTGTTTTGCATTGATAAAAAAAACAGATTTTCACTTTACCTGCCCTGTGGATTTTCCTGTTAAAATCTACAAATATTTACTTTTTACATCTATATTTGATGAAAAAATGGCAGTTCAGAGGGATTATGAGAAATACTGCCGTAGGAGTACTTATGAGCTGAATTAGAAGCACATCTTTACATAGCTTAGAATATTAAAGACCGATATATCAGGATAATTGATAAATGGTCCAGTTCAGGCTAGTTCATTTGAAATCCGCAAATAAAATGAATATGAAAGCAAATTTTACATTCTTTCTTTTTTTATTAATACTCCCGCTGGCAGGTTTGCTTCCGGGTTGTAAAAAAGATGCTACTTTACCATCAGTGGAAACATCCGAGATACTTGCACCTACCACAACCAGTATTTATATCAGGGGCAGGGTTACCGGTAATAGTGGCTCTGATATAATTGAAAGGGGTTTTGTCGGATGTACAATACCGGATCCTTCTCTTCAAAGTTATACGCATTTAACTGAGGATGGCGGTGGTGGGGGATATTTTGAAAGAACTATCTCAGATTTAACTTCCGGAACATGGTACTTTAAAGCTTATGCCATTAATGAGACCGGAGTGGGTTATGGCGAAGAAAAAATGATAAACACCATTGAGGATGCACTTCTTAATAAGTTCACAATGGAACAGGATGATTATGCATTTATCGTTGAAATTGATCCTATTCCTCATCCGGCATTTGATGAATTCGGCTATTATTATGGAGCCAGTTCATTTTTTTTGAATTTCGATTTCCGGTTACAGACTCGTCGTCTTAATAAAGATGAAGAGGGTAATTACTTTGATCCTGATTTGGCTGCTATTTATGAAAACCATGGTGCTGAGGCTGCCATTACAGAAATGTTTGAAAGGTTGTTGCACGATGGCCTTATTGAGTTGTTAAGACTCCGTTATCCCAACGCACAGCCCAAGTATAAGGAATATGAAATAGAATACGTTATCGAATTTGAAACTTTTCATGAAAACTGGATAAGAAGAAATCCTGTGGCTACTTACAGATGCACCGCAAGTGGCAACCCCCCGGATTTTGAACTTATTGAATGGAGTTCTTTCTGATTTAACCGCTGAAAAGAAGAACGGTTAAATTGTTGTTATATAATTTGTAACCATTTATTAAATCTTTTATGAGGTATTTATTTACGATGTTTTTAATTTTTTGTGTTGCAGAATTAAGCGCGCAAAATGAGCATAATTTTATTCTGAATACCAGCCTGGGCTATAATTATGTTTACGAGGATAAAGCTGAGAACCTGCCAGCTGGTTGGCCTTCTCAGCTAAGTGATAAAGAAATCAATGATTTTAAACTCTCTGTTGCAATCGGAAGAAAACTCAGATCAAATTTTTATTACGGGTTGGGTTTTTCGCTCAATTTAAGAAAAGATGAATGGAACCCAGGTGTTAATAAACCTCGTTACGATAGCGGCTTTGCAATAAGCTTTAGTACTTCCAATTCTGTGTCACAAAGGAGTGTTTTTGGCCCATTGGCATACTTCCAGTATAATTTAAATTTGAGTGAAAAGTCACGTTTTATGTTAACCCTGATTTCCCAGTATGATTTTGAAAAAAACGTAGATGAACACCGTGCGTTTGTTCCGGGTACAATGCCTGGTAATGATTATTTTACTACCCATTATACTACTTACGAATCAAAACGCCAGTATTTTCAAACCGGGCTGGTGCCGGGCTTCAGAATGAATATTTACAGGAATTTTGGATTAGATTTTACATTGGGATCCATGGCTTACAGAATTAAAACTGCTGAATCAAGATTACCTGATATTAAAAAATCCAGGAAATTTGCAGTTGGTTTCAAACCTGAAAACTGGACTCTTGGGTTTCATCTAACTTTTTGACTTTTTCTTGTCATTTATAACAGTTTAATAAAGTATTGCTGCGATTTTCTGAATGGGCAGAGCATGTAATATTTTTCAATTTAAAAATAATTACCTTTATGTTTGATTTCATTTAAAATGTTTGCTTTAAGACAGTTAAATAGTAATTAAAAATTGGGAAGGTGGAAAAAAAACTGCGAAAAATAAATATACATTTCTTAAAAATATTTTTTGGCTGTTGTTTGTCTGTACTGATTTTATGTTCGGTAGCCGCCCAAAATATGGGCTGTACAGATCCATTGGCCATTAATTTTGACTCCTTGGCAACACAAAATGACGGAAGTTGTATGTATTCTTCTGAAATAATTTCGGTGATAACCAGTTGGGATTTACCCGAGACAATGATTGAAACATCAGGATTGATCTTATGGGATGAAAGAATATGGACACACAACGATGATACAGATATCAATCTTTACGCATTTGATACCACTGATATTCAAAATTACCAGTCTTATCCATTGACAGGGACGGTTAATACAGATTGGGAAGAAATATCGCAGGATAATGATTATGTTTATGTTGGTGACTTTGGGAATAATGCAAATGGAAACAGAACCGACCTTAAAATCCTGAGAATTGAAAAGAATTCCCTCCTTGCCAATTCTCCTGTCATAGATACCATTCATTTTACATATTCCTTGCAAACAGATTTTTCACCCACAGGACCCAATAATACTGATTTTGACTGCGAGGCATTTATAGTAACTTCTGACAGCATTTATTTATTTACCAAAGAATGGGTCAGTCAGAAAAGCAGTATTTACAGCATGCCTAAAGAGCCAGGTACCTATGTTGCACAGTTCAGAAATTCTTATGATGTAGAAGGACTTATTACCGGATCAACATATTTTGAAAATAAAAATCTGATTGTCTTAACTGGATACTCAATGCTTTTACAACCCTTTCTGTTTTTGCTTTATGACTTTCAGCCGTTTGATTTCTTTTCAGGCAACAAAAGAAAAGTTTCACTAAACCTTCCCTTCCACCAGGTAGAAGGTATTGCTACTGAAGATGGGTTAATGTATTTCATTTCCAATGAGTTTTTTTCATACTCAGTAGTTACTGTTCACCAGAAACTACATCTTGTTGATTTAACATCTTTTTTAAGTCACTACCTGGACGAAATATCTCTTAATATGATAGATAATCAGTGGCAGGGCCAACTGGTTATTTATCCGAATCCCGGGTCGAAAAAATTAAACATTGAATTTCCAAACCATTTAGCCGGAATGTCATATAAAATATTTGATACTACAGGAAGAACTATCCTTTCCGGAAAGTTGCATCCGGAAAAGCGAAGTGTCGCCATAGACCAACTAAGCCCCGGAGTTTATTTATTTGTTGTAGATTCTCCAGAAAATATTGTAAAAAAATTCATTCGAAATTAAATAGCAATCAAGGGTGATTTCACATTGGGGATACTAAGTTTTTTATCCGGATTTTTTTTGATTGTTTATCTTGAAATCTTCCAAAATAACCGTATGAGTTTGATATTAAATTTTTTTACATAGAATATAGAAGTTAAACCAATGTAGCTGCATTGTTATTATTTCCTAAAATTCCAAACATATTCATAATTATGTTTTTACTTTGACGTTTTCATTGCGCAATAAATCAAAGAATTAATTACCTTTGCAAATTGTTTTGAAAAGCACATAAAAAACATATAAGCGCATACTTCATGCTAAAAAAGAAATTGACAAAAGGAGTTTTCGTAATAACCATTTTTCTGCTGATTTTTACTTCCTGCAGCAAATACCAAAGGCTTTTAAAAAGTGATGACGTAATGCTTAAAAAAGAGAAAGCCATTGAGTATTATTATAATGAAGATTATCATCGTGCATTGGGTTTGTTAACAGATGTCATCCCTGCTTTCAGGGGTACCGCACAGGCAGAAACCCTTAACTATTATTATGCGATGGCTCATTACAAGCAGGGTGACTACATACTGGCTGCACATTATTTTAGAACATTCACACAGGGGTTTCCCCGCAGCGAACATGCCGAAGAGTTTCTTTTCATGAGTGCCTACTGCAAGTATCTGCTTTCTCCGCGCCCCAGCCTTGACCAGACCCCAACAAGGGAAGCCATACGCGAACTACAGGCTTTCACAAACAGATACCCCAACAGTCACAGGGTTGAAGAGGCCAATAAACTCATAGATGAGTTACGTGGTAAACTTGAGGTAAAAGCATTTGAAACAGCCATGTTGTATTATAATCTCAGGGATTATACGGCTGCAGTTACTTCTTTCAGAAATGTTATCAGGGATTTTCCTGATACAGAATACAGGGAAGAAGCCATGTATTACATAATTCGTTCACATTTTTTGTTTGCCGAAAACTCAATTCAGATAAGGCAACTTGAAAGATACAGAAATGTTGTGGATGCACACAGGCGATTTGCAAACAGGTTTCCCGATTCAGAATTATTAACCTCTGCTAACCGTATGTTGTCCACTTCCCTTACAAAAATTGATGAACTGGAAGAAATCGCTGCTGCGCAAGCTCAAAGCGAAAATTAAAGAAATTATTAAATCATTATCATAATTGTACCATGGATTATAAAAAGTTAAAAACGGACAACAATACTGTAACCCGCGATCTCAGGAAATTTGATCCCAAAACAGAAAATATTTATCAATCGGTTGTAATCATTGCAAAAAGGGCAAACCAGATAGGACTGGAAATGAAAGAGGAACTGAATAACAAACTCTCTGAGTTTGCAACCTCTACTGATAATCTTGAAGAAGTTTTTGAAAACCGTGAGCAAATTGAAATTGCCCGTTATTACGAGCAACTTCCCAAGCCCAGCCTGATAGCTATCAGTGAATACCTTGAAGATAAAATTTATTACAGGGTTCCCGAATCGGAATAAATAGTCCTGTTTTTCTGCTTAAAGGGTTTTTGAATTTTTGAAATCTTACCTTTAGTGGTATTCTTTCGAGATAATTTTTCAATTTGGATTATCTGAATGATTTTCAACTTCAAAAACTCTTTGTGTTTTTACAAAGTGAAGTAATCACCAAAGCGCAACCTGCTTTTGACTTTTTAAAAAAGGAAGTTTACAAAAACCATCGCATAAACCAGATTCATAAATGCTTGAGGGAAAAAAAATACTACTTGGTATCAGTGGAGGAATTGCTGCATACAAGAGCATGTTTCTTATCAGGCTCTTTAAGAAAGCAGGAGCCGAGGTTCGTGTAGTGGCCACAGAAAGCGCCATGTGGTTTGTAACGCGGGTTACTATTGAATCCCTTTCACAGAATAAAGTGTATGATAAGGTTTTTGGTGAAGAAAATGATTACACAACCGAACATATTAGTCTTACCGATTGGGGTGATATTTTTGTCGTAGCACCCGCCACTGCCAATATTATTGGGAAGTACGCCAATGGTATTGCCGATGATGCCTTGTCTACTTCACTTATAGCCTTTGATAAAAAGGTTTTTATGGCACCTGCCATGAATTGCAAGATGTATGAAAACTTTGCTTTTCAAAGAAACCTTGCATATTTGAAAGAGCAGCAGGTTGAAATCATTGAACCCGCAAGCGGTTATCTTGCATGCGGTTACGAGGGGAAAGGACGAATGGAAGAACCTGAAGAAATATTTGAAGTTATAAAAAGTTATTTTTCTCAAAATTCTGATTTCAAGGGAAAAAAGATACTGATCACAGCCGGTCCTACCTACGAAAATATTGACCCTGTCAGGTTTATAGGAAACTATTCGTCAGGAAAGATGGGCTTCGCCCTTGCTGAGGAACTTGCCCGGCGTGGGGCAGAGGTTAAACTGGTTGCAGGCCCGGTTAATCTCGTGGTTGAAAATACATCTATTGAACGCGCTGATGTTACAAATGCTGAAGAAATGTATAATTTCTGCATGAAACTTTTTCCAGATATGGATGCTGCTGTTTTAACTGCAGCGGTAAGCGATTTCAAACCCCGCACTCAACACCCGGTAAAAATGAAAAGCAGTGATAAAAGCCTTCACATAGAATTAATCCCCAATCCTGATATCCTGGCCTCGCTGGGTAAAATGAAGATACCCCTCCAAATACTTGCAGGATTTGCCCTGGAAACTGACAATGAAAGGGAAAACGCACGTAAAAAACTCGATAAAAAAAATCTGGATTTTATCGTTTTAAACTCACTTAAAGATAAGGGGGCAGGATTTGGTACCGATACCAATAAAATTACTATTTTAGACAATAAAAATCAGGTTTCCGGGTTTGAATTAAAGAGTAAAAAACAGGTTGCCGGAGACATTGCCGATAAACTAAAAACATTTTTTGAAAAATAAGGTTTTCTTTTTTTAATATTGAAAGAAAATATTTCATAGCCTTTTTTATCATTACAATTATGCGTAAAGTTCTCATTCTTTTTCTGTTTGTTTCTTTTTTATCTTCTCATTTAAAATCCCAGGAATTGCAATGCATGGTTCAGATTTCCTCTCCGGGCATGTCTGAAACCGACCGGCAGATACTTCAAACTCTCCAGTCTTCCATTTTTGAGTTTATGAATCAAAGAAACTGGACAGGTTACCAGTTCAGATCGGAAGAGAGGATAGAAGCCAGTATTCTTATTACCATCAACGAAAAGCTGGGTAGCGATGAATATCGCGGAACCATCCAGGTGCAATCAAGAAGGCCTGTTTTTAAAACCTCTTACAGTTCACCGATACTTAATATGAATGACCGTGATTTTTCATTCAGATATGTCGAAAATCAGACACTTGAGTATGCCGATAATGTCTTTACAACTAATCTTACGGCTGTTCTTGCGTTTTATGCCTACCTGATCATCGGTTTTGATTTTGATACTTTTTCTCCCCTGGGAGGTACTCCTTATTTTGAAAAAGCCCAGCAAATTGTAAATCTGGCACAAAACACCCCTGAGCGTGGCTGGAAATCCTTTGAGGGTCAGCGAAATCGCTACTGGCTTATGGAAAATATTTTTAATACCCGTTATACAAACATCCGACAGTCGCTCTATACTTACCACAGACTTGGATTTGACAGAATGACCGATAATATGGATATGGCAAGGGCCGAAGTGGTAAATGCCATTGAAATGCTGCAAAGTGTACATCGCCAGAGACCGGGTAGTTACCTCATGTCGATCATTATGACAACAAAAGGAGACGAATTGGTTAACCTGTTTACAGAAGCACCTGCCATGGAAAAAAACCAGGTAGTTCAAATTCTTACCGAAATAGATCCGGCAAACAGTGCCAGATACCGGCGCATAACCCAGGCCGGGGGAGCTACACGCTAAAACAATTGTTTAAATCGGCTTATTAACTTTCTCATTTTACTCTTCAGCGTATTGCAAAGTTTGTTAACTTTGTGCCTTGCTAAAAATTAGCCTGGGTTCAAATGTTAAAAAGTCTTCTGATTGAAAACTATGCCCTGATTGAAAAACTGGACATTTCCTTTGATGACGGTCTTACAATCATAACCGGTGAAACGGGGGCAGGAAAGTCCATACTTTTGGGTGCTCTGGGCCTTATTTTGGGGCAAAGGGCAGATACCAGGATACTGTATGACCAGCAGCGAAAATGCATCATTGAAGGTACTTTCCATGTCAATCAACCTGGTCAAAAGGAAATTTTTCAGCAGAACGAACTGGATTATGAAGAAACATCCATATTCAGAAGAGAAATAAACCCCCAGGGCAAATCAAGAGCTTTTATCAATGATACCCCCGTCAATCTCAATGTAATGAAAGATATTGCAGAAAGGCTCATTGATATCCATTCCCAGCATCAGAATCTTCTCATCGGTAAATCGGAATTCCGGTATAATATCATCGATACTTTCGCAGGTATTTCATCGCAAATTGGTCGTTACAGGCAGGATTTTGAAAAGCTTTTGCAAATCAGGAAAAACCTTGAGGAACTTAAGGAGACCGAAAGGCAAACACGTTCTGAACTAGATTACCTGAATTTTCAATATGATGAACTGTATAAGGCCGGTTTGAACGCAGATGAATTCTCAGAAATAGAATCAGAGCTGGAAATACTCAATCATGCCACCGAAATAAAGATGAGCCTGGACAAGGCTGACTTTTTTCTGCAAAATAGTCAGGAGAATATACTGTCTTTTCTGGCTGAGGTATTGCTGCAGTTCAGAAATCTGGAAAATTACAGCAGCCATTATGCGGAATTGCATAATCGTTTGGTATCTGCTGAAATTGATTTAAAAGATATTGCGCGTGAAATTGTCACATTGAGTGAGGATGTTTCAGATGACCCCGGCAGAGCACGTGAACTGCAAAACCGTTATGACCTGCTGCAAAAACTTTTGCACAAACACTCTGCAGCAAATATTGAAGAGCTTATTCGGTTGAGGGATGAGTTTAAGGAAAAGATTGACAGCTTCCAGTCGCTGGAAATTGAAATTCAGAATCTGGAGAAGGAATGCATGGAATGGGAGGAGAAGCTTGTAGTAAACGCCAAAAAAATCAGTGAAGACAGAAAAAAAGCCATACCCCCTCTGGAAGATGAAATAAGCGGTTTGCTGAAAGAGCTCGGAATGCCCAAAGGACAATTCCGCATCCAACAGTTACCTATTGCTCATCTTACTATAAATGGCATGGATGAGCTGAATTTTTTATTTTCGGCTAACCCGGGGACACAACCCCAGGAACTCGCCAGAATAGCCTCAGGAGGAGAGCTGTCAAGGTTGATGCTTGCCATGAAATCGGTTGTGTCACTTAAAAACCTGTTACCAACAATCATTTTTGATGAAATTGATACCGGAGTATCAGGTGAAATTGGTTTCAAGGTCGGTGATATTCTGGAAAAGATATCCAATAACATGCAGGTTATATCGGTAACTCACCTGCCACAGGTAGCAGCGAAGGGTAAAAAACACTTTATCGTATATAAAAATACAGAAGATAATTTCACCAAAACCCTGATTAAAAAAGTGGATGATAATGACAGGGTATTTGAGATAGCAAAAATGCTGGGTGGCGAAAAACCCAGCCAGGCGGTGATGCAAACCGCAGAAGAATTAATTCATAAAAAGAGTATTCATAAAAATTAATATCATGGCTAATAATCTGTTAAAGGGAAAAAAAGGGATAATTTTCGGAGCACTGGATGAAAATTCCATTGCCTGGAAAGTTGCCGAACGGGCTAAAGAAGAAGGAGCCGTATTTGTACTTACCAATGCTCCTGTTGCTTTGCGCAAAGGAGATATATTCAGACTCGCTGAAAAAACCGGTAGTGAGGTAATTTCAGCTGATGTCACCCAGGTAGATGATTTGGAGAATTTATTCAATGAGAGTATGAAATTACTTGGAGGCAAGATTGATTTTATACTTCATTCGGTGGGAATGTCGCCTAATGTGAGAAAAGGTTTGCATTATACAGAACTGGATTATAATTATATGATGAAAACCCTTGATGTAAGTGCTATATCGCTGCACAAGGTATTGCAAACGGCTTTAAATCTTGATGCGATTAATGAATGGGGTAGTGTGGTGGCACTGAGCTATATTGCGGCTCAACGTACGTTCTCTTCATATAGCGATATGGCGCAGGCCAAGGCTATGCTTGAATCAATCGCACGCAGTTTCGGATATCATTACGGTAAAAGAAAAAAGGTAAGAGTAAATACAGTTTCCCAATCACCAACAATGACAACAGCCGGCCAGGGTGTGGGTGGCTTTAATGCCTTTTATACCTATGCAAACTGCATGTCGCCACTGGGTAATGCCACTTCGGCACAGTGTGCTGATTATTGTATTACATTGTTTTCCGATCTTACCAAAATGGTTACAATGCAAAACCTGTATCATGACGGTGGTTATTCAACTATGGGTATCAGCGATAAGTTAATTGAAGATTGTTTTGTGTGTCAGGGTGATTGTCATGATAAGAATGACAACGATTAGTAAAAAATTCGTAGGTTTGCGCCTTGAAAATAATTTATATAAACCAATCATAATGAAAATCTTTAATTCATGAGTTTTAAAATAGTTGTTTTAGCAAAGCAAGTACCCGATACCCGCAATGTGGGCAAAGATGCCATGAAGGCTGATGGTACAGTAAACCGAAGTGCTCTGCCGGCCATTTTTAATCCGGAAGACCTTCATGCTCTTGAGCAGGCTTTGAGAATAAAAGACAGGATTTCAGATGCTGAAATCTATATTCTCACCATGGGACCTCCAAGAGCAGCAGAAATTATCAGGGAAGCAATGTACAGAGGTGCCGATGGCGGTTATCTCATTACCGACAGAAAATTCGCCGGCTCCGATACCCTGGCAACTTCCTATGCCATTTCTCTGGCAGTAAAAAAATTGCAACCTCACCTTGTAGTTGCAGGAAGGCAAGCCATTGATGGGGATACTGCTCAGGTAGGCCCACAGTGTGCTGAAAAACTTAATATACCACAGGTTACCTATTGTGAAGAAATACTTGAGATTAAAGAAGACCAACTCATCATCAAAAGAAGGCTTGAAAGAGGAATTGAAATTGTAAAATGTAAAACGCCTTTGCTCATTACCGTTCACAGTTCTGCTCCTACATGCAGACCAAGAAATGCAAAACTGCTTATGAAATACAAGCATGCGCGCACGGTATCGGAACTTGTTGAAGAAACCAAAGACTATACAGAGATGATGACCAATAAACCCTATCTGAGGATTGATGAATGGAGTGTGGCAGATCTGGATGCCAATGTTGATTTTCTTGGCTTGTCAGGTTCACCCACAAAAGTGAAGAAAATTGAAAACGTTGTGCTGGCCCGCAAAGACTCTGTTACCTTAACACCCGAAGATAAGGACATGGATTTCCTGATGAAGGAACTAATTGACAGCCATGTAATTGGTTAAATCATCTAATCAGAAACAAAAAAACTAAAAAAGTGAATAATATATTTGTTTATTGCGAAATTGAGGACGGTCATATTGCTGAAGTAAGCCTTGAATTGCTTACCAAAGGCCGCAAACTGGCCAATGAAATTGACCGCAAACTGGAAGCCATTGTAATAGGTCACAATCTGGGAGACATTGAAAAGCAGATTTTCCCTTACGGTGCAGATGTAATTCATATTGCCGACAATTCAAGGTTGTATCCCTATCTTACACTTCCTCACACTGAAATTATTGTAAGTCTTTTCAAACAGGAAAAGCCCGAAATTGCTCTTTTTGGTGCTACTTCTGTGGGAAGAGATCTTGCCCCGCGTGTGGCATCGGCACTCAAATGCGGACTTACTGCTGATTGTACAAGTCTTGTTTTTGGTGATCATACTGAAAACAAAACCGGAAAAGAGTATAAAAACCTTCTGTATCAGATCAGACCTGCATTTGGAGGTAATATTATTGCAACCATTATCAATCCTGATACACGTCCGCAAATGGCAACTGTAAGAGAGGGTGTTATGAAAAAGGAAGTTTTCAACTCTACTCGCAAGGGCGAATCAAAGCATATAAATGTTGATACAATACTTAATGAAAATCATATGGCTGTTGAAATTATTGAACGCCATATAGAAAAACAAAAGATCAACATAAAAAACTCGCAGATTATTATTTCCGGTGGATACGGCGTAGGTTCCAAGGAGAATTTTGATATGCTTTACGAACTTGCCGAAATAATCGGAGGAGAAGTGGGAGCCTCACGTGCGGCTGTTGATGCCGGTTTTGTAGATCATGCCCGCCAGGTAGGTCAGACAGGTGTAACCGTACGTCCCAAGCTTTACATAGCCTGTGGAATTTCAGGAGCTGTGCAGCATACGGCAGGAATGAATGAATCTGCTAAAATTATTTCTATTAACAATGATCCTAAAGCTCCTATCAACCAGATAGCAGATTATGTCATTACAGGAAATGTGGAAGATGTGATTCCTAAAATGATCAAATTCTACAAGAAAAACACCAAGTAATTTTCACCTGTTTTAAGGATTAAATGATTAAAAAACGAAAGAAAAAATGGAAAATTTTTATAAAGATAATCCCAGCCTGAAGTTTCACCTCAATCACCACCTGATGGAAAAAATCATCAGGCTGAAAGAAAATAATTTTGCCGATAAGGACAAGTATGATTATGCTTTTCAGGACTTTGAAGATGCACTGGATTCATATGACAAAGTTTTGGAGATTGTGGGCGAAATTTGTGGTGAAACCATAGCACCCAATGCTGAAAGCGTAGACCACGAAGGCCCAAAGCTTATCAATAATGAAGTTATTTATGCACGTGGTACACAGGAAAATCATGAAACCCTTACCAAAGCCGGATTAATTGGTATGTCACTTCCCAGGGAATACGGCGGATTAAACTTTTCTATGGTACCCTACGTTATGGCCGCTGAATTGGTCTCCCGGGCCGATGCAGGTTTTGCCAATATTTGGGGATTGCAGGACTGTGCAGAAACCTTGCACGAATTTGCCAGTGATGAAATAAAACAGGAGTTTTTGCCACGATTTAACAAAGGTGCAACTGCTGCTATGGATCTTACTGAACCCGATGCAGGCTCTGATTTGCAGGCTGTTCAGCTTAAGGCAACCTATGATGAGCAGAAAAACCAATGGTTTCTCAATGGTGTGAAAAGGTTTATTACCAACGGTGATGCAGATATCAGCCTGGTTTTGGCCAGAACTGAACCCGGCACTACTGACGGACGTGGTTTATCGCTTTTTGTTTATGACAGAAAAGACAAAGCTCTTACAATCAGGCGTATCGAAAATAAATTGGGTATTAAAGGTTCACCTACCTGCGAACTGGTTTTTAAGGATGCACCGGCACAACTGGTAGGCGAGCGCCGCATGGGACTTATTAAGTATGTAATGTCGCTGATGAACTCCGCACGACTGGGTGTAGGGGCTCAATCGGTTGGTATTGCCGAAGCCGCATATCGGGAAGCATTGAAGTATGCTTATGAACGTGAGCAATTCGGTAAACCTATTATCAACTATCCTGCAGTTTATGAAATGTTGTCGGTAATGCGCGCCAAGATTGATGCAAGTCGTTCGTTGCTATATGAAACTGCCCGCTATGTTGATATTTATAAATCTTACTCTTTTATTCAGGAAGAACGAAAGCTTGAGCCGGAAGAGCGTAATGATGCCAAGCATCACACCCGCGTTGCAGATGCACTTACTCCGCTTCTTAAACTTTTTGCCAGCGAGTATTGCAATGAAATTGCTTCTGAAGCACTACAGGTGCATGGTGGTACGGGTTATATGAAGGATTTCCCGGTAGAAAGACTTTTCAGGGATGCACGCATTACGAATATATATGAAGGTACATCTCAATTGCAGGTTGTGGCAGCAATCAGAGCAGTAGGTAATGGCGCCTACCTGAAACTTATCCGCGAATATCAAGAACAACATGTAAAACCTGAATTTGAATATTTGCAGCATACACTCATTGAGCTTACAGATGATTTTGAGAAGTTAAGCAGGCATGTGCTTGAGGCTAAGAACAATGAGTTGCTTGATTTTCACGCGCGTCGCCTTGTAGAAATTGCGGGTTATATCATTATGGGGTATTTACTGCTTCAGGATACTCATCGTGATCAGCAATATCGCAAATCTGCAGAAATTTTTATACGTAAAGCCAAAACAGAGTGTTTATCACGTGCTGAGTTTATCAGGTCATTTGAAGAAAAAAACATGGGTACATACAAAATTACATGGGATTAAATTCTAATCAATTTAAAAAAAGGGAGCTCGAAATGCTCCCTTTTTTATTCAGGTAATTTACGGTATTGTTCGTTTACAAAAGTTTTTTGAGGGTTCTCTGATGATGGGGAGCCATAAAAGGCATTTAATCGTATTTAAACCAAATAAGTAGTTTTTATTTTATCAGTTACCGCTTTAATCAAAATTGCATGTTTTCAAATGAATTTGGGAATAAACAAATAATCCCAAATTATGATTTGTCAATTATTAAGGGTTATTTAAAAAAACCACATCACCTGGCAATTTTTGATAAATACACATATCTGTCTATTGTATAAGAAAAAAATTCTGTTATCTTTGAATAGAGATAGATTAAATTTCCGGCGATAAAATAAATTTTACTCTTTTTAAAATAAAAACCTAATAAAATGCATATCATTGTTTGTATAAGTAACGTTCCGGATACCACTACTAAAATCCGGTTTAATCAGGGTTTGACAGAACTGGATACCCAAGGTATAAAATGGGTTATTAACCCCTGGGACGATCTTACTTTAACCCGTGCCATTGAGTTAAAAGAAACCACAGGAGGAAAGATATCCAAAATAACGGTTGCGCTTGTTGGTGATGCTTCAACAGAGCCTACACTCAGGAAGGCTTTGGCTATGGGAGCAGATGAAGCACTTCGTATAGACGGACCCACAGGAGACAGCTATAGTGTTGCATTGCAACTGGCTGAAGTTATAAAGCAGGAAAGCTATGATTTGATATTATGTGGTATTGAATCAAGCGATTATAATAATTCGGCAGTGGGCGGAATGCTTGCGGAGTTGCTGGATATCCCTTCTGTTTCATCTGTTTCAGCCATAGATATGGATGCAGAAGGATTTATTGTTGTGCGCGAAAATGAAACGGGAAAAGAAAAAATCAAAGCATCCGGACCCTTTCTTGCTGTCGGACAAAAAGGGGTAGCCATAGACCCCCGTATCCCGTCAATGAGAGGGGTAATGTCTGCAAGAACCAAACCGCTTAAGGTTGCCAAAGCAAACCATACCGAAAATTTCACTGAAACCATTTCTTACGAATATCCTGCACCAAAGAGCAGTTGCAACTTCTTTGAACCGGATAACACCGATGAATTGGTTCAATCATTAAGGAGTAAATCCAAAATTCTTTGAAATTGAATTGCCTGGCAGGTAAAATTCCATAACGGAATAAAACACTTGAATTTTTTTAATTAATTAGTATTTTCATTTCAAACAGAAATTATATCATGTCCATATTGGTTTACACAGAACATATAAATGGGAAGCTGAAAAAACAATCTTCAGAGCTTGTTTCATATGCTTACCAGGTGGCAAAAACAGGCAGCAAAAAAGTAATTGCAGTTGCTACCGGCGACATTCAAAAAGAAGAACTGGAAAAATTATCCGTTTATGGTGCATCGAAAATTATTCACATAAATTCTCCCCAGCTTCAGATATTAGATAACCAGTTATATACCAAAGTGCTTGCAGAAATAGCTGTAAAAGAAAATGCACAGATGGTTGTTATGGCCAATTCCTTTAAGGGAAAGGCACTTGCACCCAGGCTCGCGATCAGATTGAAAGCCGGATTGCTTACGGGAGTTGTTGAATTGCCCGAATCATCTGATAATGAAAAGTTTAAAAAGGTAATTTTTAATGGGAAGGCCTTTGCTCATATAAAGGTAAATACCACCATGAAAGTGATAACCCTTAACAACAATGCATGCCAGATTCAGGAGAATCCGGTTGAGGCAGAGTGGGAGGAGTTTACCCCGCAGATTGCTGAATCCAATGTAAAAACAAGGCAACTGGAAATTGATGAGAATATATCGGGAAGCATGCTTACGGAAGCTTCAATTGTAGTATCAGGTGGAAGAGGTATGAGATCACCTGACAATTGGGGTCCGCTGGAAGAACTGGCTCAAACCCTCAACGCAGCACTTGCTTGTTCAAAACCAGTATCTGATGAAGGATGGCGCCCTCATGAGGAGCACGTTGGCCAAACAGGTAAAACAATTGCACCCGATCTTTATATTGCCGCTGGTATATCCGGTGCTGTGCAGCACCTGGCCGGTGTAAGCTCATCAAAAACAATTGTTGCCATTAATACCGATAAAGAAGCACCCATATTTGAAATAGCTGACTATGGAATCATAGGTGATGCCATTGAAGTGTTGCCTAAGTTTATTCAGTCTGTGAAAAAATTACAGGCATCCTGATTTTTTTCTTTTTTCCGCAGGTTTTTCTTTTAAATTTGTTGATTAATAAGGCCGTAAATCAACCTTGTTGCTCTTTAATATGGTGATGCAGTTTTTCAAACCGCCATTGAATTGCAGGTTTATCTAACAAACAGAAAGGAAATCCCATGCTGATCTTTATCATTCTCTTAATCATTGCTGTGGTAGCTTTTTCTTTTACCATGAGTAGAATAGTAGCTTTTTTCAGGCTTACACATCCGGCATATCCCATAAGAGAAATTGGCAAGCGAGTTTTACTCACTATCAAGACAGCTTTTCTCCAGGATAAAATATTCCGCTTTCCTTTTTCAGGATTTTTGCATGCCATGGTATTCTGGGGTTTCCTTGCCATACAATTTGTTAATCTTGAGATGGTAATTGACGGAGTAACCGGATGGAGCAAATCACTGGCAGGGCTTGGATTTTTCCATCATTTTATGGTAGGAGCAGCTGATGTTTTTGCTTACATAGTTGCATTGTTTGTCTTGATTTTTCTCATAAGAAGAATTTTTTTACATGTGAGGAGGTTTGAAGGTAAGGAATTGAAACCCAGAAACCACTATGATGCTTACCTGGCTCTTTCACTCATTTTGGTTCTCATGATCACACTGATAGGTAAAAATGTTTTTTACCTGGTTTCCCAACCTGCTGACATTGCCGGAGTTTACCCGGTTAGCTCGTTATTGTATTCGGGAATTCAGGATATGAATTTGGCCAATGCACATTCGCTGTATCGTATTAACTGGTGGGCACATATACTTTTGGTTTTTGTTTTTGCGAACATTTTGCCCTATTCTAAACACTTCCACATTTTCGTATCGGTTCCCAATGTATTTTTAAGCAGGCTGGGACCTCTGGCCAAACTTCCAAATATGGAAAATGTGCAGAAGGAAGTAAAACTGATGATGAACCCTGATACTGCATTTTCAGGAAATAACTCCGAAACCCCGGAAGTTCCCGCCCGGTTTGGTGTAAAGGATATTGAGGATATCAACTGGAAAAACTATATCGATTCTCTTGCCTGCACACAATGTGGCAGATGTACGGCAGTGTGCCCGGCAAATATTACCGGAAAGGAACTTTCTCCACGCAAGCTTTTCGTAGATATCCGAAACAGAATGAATGAAAAGGGACCAAGTGTTGTCAGAAATAGGCAATTTTCAGATAATAAAAGCTTATTACGTGATTATATTAAGGAAGAGGAATTGTGGGCTTGTACCACATGTATGGCCTGTGCCATGGAATGTCCACTCAATATTGATCATCCCAATTTTATTGTTGATATGCGCAGGTATCTGGTTATGGAAGAATCAAAAGCACCCTCTGAGCTTAATGCCATGTTCTCTAATATGGAAAATAATGGAGCACCCTGGCAATATTCGCATGAAGACAGGATGAACTGGGCGAAATAAACTAATAGTTTTTCACTGCATCTAATAAAAGCTTCATGCTTCGATGAAAAACTGAATAATACTAAATTGATTATGGAAGAAAAAACCAGTTTTAAGGTACCGGTAATGGCTGATGTTTTTGCCGGCGGGCAAAAGCCTGAATATTTATTCTGGGTGGGATGTGCAGGTGCGTTTGATAACCGTTATCAAAAGGTTGCCCGGGCTTTTGCAGGCATATTAAACCATTTGGGAGCCGATTATGCAGTGCTTGGTACTGAAGAAACCTGTAATGGCGACCCGGCAAGACGAGCCGGTAACGAAATGCTGTTTCACATGCAAGCCATGCAGGTCATTGAAATATTTTCTCAATATGAGGTAAAAAAAATCATTTGTATTTGTCCGCATTGCTTCAATATTTTCAAAAATGAATATCCTGAGCTGGGCGGAAATTATGAAGTTATCCACTATACTCAGTTTCTCATCAGGCAACTTGAAGAAGGAAAGTTAAAAGTTGATGAAACAAGGCTTAAAGGACAATCAGTTACGTTTCATGACCCTTGCTATCTTGGCAGGGGAAACAATGAATATGAAGCTCCCCGGAAAATAATTGATTTACTCGGATTAAAAAGGGTGGAAATGCCGCGAAGCAAAAGTTTCTCACTTTGCTGCGGAGCGGGTGGAGCCCAAATGTTCAAGGAGGCCGAAAAAGGAGATAAAGAGGTTTTCATAGAAAGAACTGAAGAAGCTTTGTCAACGCAGACATCTGTAATTGCTACATCATGCCCGTTTTGTATGACAATGATATCTGACGGGCTTAAATACAAAAACGTTACCGATACTGTGAACAAGGATATTGCAGAATTGCTTTTTGAAGCCTGCCTGTAATATTTGTTGATAAATTTTAATCTATACCATTTCTGTATACCAGTGTTGCATCTTCCTGAATGGCTGGTCTATGCAGATTTTTATTTTCCTCATGCAATATTTAATACCCCTAACTGTCGACAATAATCTTCTTATATAACTATGTTAAGATTTGCAATAATCGGCAAAATTTCTTATATTTGAATAATAGGCATGTAAGACGAGGAAAAAAAATTGTTGATGAGCAAAGTTAATTTTGATTTCAAACGAAACTTAAATGTCTGAAAAAAATCAGATAAGCCCATCGGAAATAACACTTTATTTAGAGGAACTCAGCAAGGGAAACAAAGAGGCTCTGGATAAACTATACCCACTTGTATACAAGGAGCTACAAAGGGGAGCCCATCGTATTAAAAAGCAATTTTATAACCTTGATACACTCAATACTACAGCATTGGTTCATGAAACCTACCTTAAGCTTTTGCAATCAGGTGCAACTGATCTGAAAAACCGTGCTCATTTCTTTTATATATCGGCCAGGGCCATGCGACAAATTCTTATCAATGCCTCGTTGAGAAAACGGACGGTTAAAAGAGGTGATAATCAAAAACTGTTACACCTTGATGAACTTGAAGAAAGGCTTGTATTAAGCGACAGAACTTCTGAAGACCTGTTATTGCTAAATGATGCTTTAAAGAAACTGGAATTACAGGATGAAAGGCAGGCAGCAATTGTAGAGTGTCGTTTTTTTGGAGGTATGACTATCGAAGAAACTGCAATTGCATTAAACATAAGCCCTGCCACTGTTAAAAGGTCGTGGAGTTATGCCAAAGCATGGTTGTATGTTCAACTCAATGAGCAATAAAATACCATGTTATGCAAAATGGAGACTACAATACACAGGATAGAGTAAGTGAACTTTTTATTCAGGCTCTTGAAGTGCCCTCAAGCCAATGGAAAAACTGGGTTGATACCAACTGTACGCCACAGGATAAACAAGCAGGAGTAGATACTCTTATACTTAAACTTCTCAGGAGCTCAGACAGGGCCGATGCTTTTTTTGATGCTCTTAACAGAAATATTGAAAGTGATCTTGAAAACCCCCAAAATGAGATTGTTTATAAGACAGGTGATGTATTTGATAAGTTTAAGATCATAGAGCAGCTTGGACAAGGAGGCATGGCAACAGTATTTCTTTGCGAAAGAATTGATGGGCAGTTTGACCAGAAGGTTGCATTGAAAGTCATGAAGGTTCAGGGAGAATTATTTTTTCTAAAAGAAAAATTTCGTCAGGAACAGCAAATTCTTGCAGGATTCAACCACCCAAATATTGCACAGCTATATGACGGAGGAATCAGCAAAGAAGGTTTTCCATACATGATAATGGAGTATGTGGAAGGGGAGTCTATTGATAAATACTGCGAAAGGAAAAAACCCGGGTTGAGGGAGAGATTGAAATTGTTTCTGCAGGTTTGTGATGCATTACAATATGCACATAACAACTTTATTGTTCACCACGATATCAAGCCGGCTAATATTCTTGTTAACCAGGCAGGACATGTTAAGCTTCTTGATTTTGGTATTTCACATATCATTCATGAGCAGGAAAAATCTACAAGTGATAATACAACTTTTGCAGGTACCCTTCAGTATGCATCCCCTGAACAGTTTAAAGGATCAGGCCCAACGGTTGCATCAGACATATTTAAGCTGGGCCTTGTTTTGTTCAAATTACTAACAGGCGAAAATTACCGTGCAGCAGGATTTAAAAACCATGATGGGGGCTTCGATGGCCTGTGTCATGATTTAAAACAGTATTTTCGGAATAATTCATTATTGAAGAAAGAATCAGACCTGGTATTGACTGATTTGAGTGCAGTAATACATAAAACTCTTCACGAAAGCCCGGATTTACGTTTTGTTACTGTAAATTCACTGTCGCATGATATAAATAATCTTCTTGATAACAAACCATTGCATTCTCATCCATCCAACTGGAAGTATCGTATAAGGAAGAACATTTCACGCAATAAACGCCGGCTTGTTTTTTTGGGAGTATTTAATGTATTGTTGCTTACGGCAATAGGTTTTTTTATTCAACAGTATTTTAAAACTGTTCAGGAAAACCAAAGAGCTGAGCAAATCCTGGGTTTTATTCATGAGATATTTGATTCGGTTGATCCAGTGCAAGCTGACGGGCAGGTTATTAGCGCAATTGAACTTTTTGATAAAAGTACTGAAAGAATTGAAATGCTGGAGGGGCAGCCTTTTTTACAGTCAGAATTATTTCTGATTACAGGAAGCCTTATTTCTAAACTTGGTGATTGGAACCTGTCCCTTGATTTTTACCAAAAAGCGCTTGAATATTTGCCTGAAAAAAATAAATCTTCATACCGGCTGCAAAGAGCTAAAGTTTTACAACATTTGTCTGCAGGTTATATGAATACGAGTGATTATGCAGCCGCAGACAGTTTAATTGATCTGGCTCTGGTATTTTTTGAAAGATCGGGTAACGCCGGAAAGATATACCTTCCTGAAGTATTGGCAGAGAAAGGAAATCTTTTACGGTTTATGGGTAATTATGAAGAAGCCCTCGGGATTATTCAGAAAAGTATAGATATCTACAGATCAGATAAACGGTATTCGCGGCATAAACTTGCTAAAGCCCTGAACTCTAAAGCTTCCTGCCTGCGTGAAATGGAAGAATTGGAGCAGGCACTGGAAGCCCAGGCTGAAGCCTTAGAAATCGTTTCTGCTTTAGGTGACAATTACACAGAACTTTACCTGGGCACTTTGGGTAATCTTTCTATAATTCAACTTCGTTTGGCTCATTATGAAGATGCCCTTGAATCTTCAAAAATGGCCTATGCTGAACATGAAAGAATATACGGAAACAACAATCCCAAAACCATTCGAGCCCTTAATAATCTGGGGTCGGTTTATCATGCAATGCAGGACCAGGGTAAAACAGACTCAATTTTTACACTGGTGTATGAAAGATTTGAGGAGTTGCTTGGTCCAACACATCAGTATACCGTATCTTCCCTTTATAATCTTGCAACATCGCTATACAGGCAAAGTAAATTTGAAAAGGTATTGCCACTCTACTATAAAGTTCTTGAAGCAGATATAGCTACTTTGGGAAGTGAACATCATTTTGTGGGTTCAGATTACGTTCAGCTTGGAAATGTCTATATGGGTCTGGAAAACTGGTTGCAATCAGAGAAATATCTTCGAAAAGGAATAACAATCTATAGAAAACATTTTGGTGATTCTCACGCCAATATAAGCAGGGTGTATTATTTTTTGGGGCAAATGTATGGCAGAAAAGGTGATGCTGAAAAATCACTTGATTATCTGGGTCGGTCGGTAGCAATGGCAATTGAGCATCTGGGAAAGGAAAATCATAATACCAAACTTTACAAAAAAGGTCTGGCAACTTTTGAAGAAAAGTTTTCGCAAAAGAGTTTGTGATGGAATGGTAAAAATATATTAAAAAATGGCATTTCATTACATACTTTATGCAACATCATGGTTGTACGGTCAACTCATTAAGTAATAAATTTTTGTGTTTATGAATGAAAATGGCTCGAAATACAAGGAAAGGATAACCCGGTTATTTGCAGAAGCATTGGAAGTTCCTCCTTCGGAATGGAAGTTCTGGGTAGATTCTCATTGCTCTGTTGAAGAGAAAAAAGCCGGAATTGATACCCATCTGTTGAGGTTGTTAAAAAGTACACCCAGGGCAGATGCTTTTTTTGATGCCTTGAATCAAAACCTTGAGCAGGATCTGAAATCGCAGCCCGAAGATATTCCTTATAAGCCGGGAGACTTATTTGACAAATTCAGAATAGAAAAGGCATTAGGCCAGGGAGGAATGGCAACAGTTTTTTTATGTGAAAGAGCCGATGGTCAGTTTGAGCAGAAGGTTGCACTGAAAATTATGAAAGTGAGGGGTGATGCGAAGCTCTTGAAGGAGAGATTCAGACAGGAACAACAAATACTTGCAAGATTCAGCCATCCCAATATTGCCCAGTTATATGACGGAGGGATAACAGAAGAAGGCTTTCCATACATGATAATGGAATATGTAGAGGGTGAGCCCATTGATAAATACTGCGATAAAAACAAGCTTTCTGTAAATGAAAGAATAAACCTTTTTGTATCAGTATGTGAAGCCGTGCAATATGCTCACAATAATCTGATCATTCACCTTGATCTGAAACCTGATAATATTTTTGTTACACAATCCGGCAGGATAAAAGTTCTTGATTTTGGAATTGCTGCATTACAAAATACAAAAACCAAGGAAAGCAACAATTCAGTTCCTTCACGGTTTTTGACTTTGCAATCCGCATCTCCTGAGCAAATTACCGGAACTTCTGTTACAATAAAATCTGATATTTATTCTTTGGGCCTGTTGCTATACAGGTTGCTGGCAGGTATTCATCCACATGATTTTGAAAAGAAAGATTATGCAGAGATAAAAAACACCATCAGGGATGAAGAAATAAAAGGAGCATCAGATAGATACAAAAGTCTTGATTTGCAACTACAAAACAAGATTGCTCAATCCAGAAACCTCACACCGGTAAGCCTCATTAAAAAGCTTAAAGGGGATCTTAACCTTATACTATTAAAAGCATTACAAATTCAACCAGATGACAGGTATGATTCCATTACCCGGCTTGTAGACGATATTCAAAGCTTTAAAAAGCTGTTACCTGTAAATGCTCACAAAGCAACCTTGAAATATTATACTTCCAAATTTATCAGGAGAAACAGGGTTGCGATTTCCGTTTTTTTGACAGTATTCTTGATTATTTCAGGAATTGTTGTTTATTATTCCGGTAAGCTGAAAACCGAAAGAGACTATGCTGTTCTTGAAGCCCGGAAATCCGAGGAGGTAACAGCATTTCTTCTTGAGTTATTTGAAGCAAGCAACCCTGCTTATGCACAGGGTGAAAATATTACGGCTTACCAGATGCTGGAAGCAGGTTTGGTTCGCTCCGCAAATATGCAAAACAGGCAACTTCAGGCTATCATGCTTACAACCATTGGTGATGCGCTTTCAAGATTGAGTGAATTTGAAAAGGCAGTACCGGTGTTGGAAGACGCTATTTTAAAAAACACCGATGCTTTTGGGGAGAAATCAGTGGAAGTAGCAGATGCAATGGTTGCACTTGGAAACTGCCATGGTGATAATCACATGTGGGATTGGGCTTTGCCATATTTTGAAAAGGCTTATGATATTTATAAAGAAAAACTGCCTGAAGATCATATAAAAGTTCTCAGGGCTGCTTCTCGCCTGGGACTGGCGTATCGGCAAAACGGAGAAACTGACAGGGCCAGAAAATATTCTGAAAAGGCTTTTGCCAGCATTTCCCGTAATTATTCTCATTCAAATCCCGAGTTGTTGAAAACCATGAGTGAGTATGCTGTAGTAATAGCCCATGATGAACCTGATAGGGCAGAAAAGATGATGCAGGATGTATTAGCAGGATATCTCAGTTTTACCGATTCACTGGATTACAGACTTGCATTACCCCTTAACCGGCTCGGTTTTCATTACCGCAACCAGGAGAATTATCATGCTGCAGAAAAGTATTATAGAAAAGCTTTAAATGTAAGTATCCATACCATGGGTGAAGCTCACCGTTTTACCCATATGGTTCGCATGAACCTCGTTACACCTCTTATAAGACTTGGAAAATATGAAGAAGCAGGTGATTATTTCAGGATCAACCTGAGAACCGTACGCCAAAGGTACTCTGAAGAGCACTGGAGAACAGGTAATGCATATGGGGCTTATGCGAGTTATTATATGCAAATTGGGGGTTACGATAAGGCCGATTCATTGTTAAGAATAAATCTTGATAATTATCAGAAATCCATAGGATCAGACAACATTTGGACAGCTTATGTTGAAGGAGCGCTGGCAGCATGCAATCGGTTTATTGGAAATTATGCCTTTGCTGATTCTTTATACGACAGACATATGAAGATATTCCGGGAAAGATTTCCTGACTTTAATAATGATAATATAAGTCAAATAAACAGATTGATAAGATTCCATCAAGAAGCAGAGGATAACTATGAACATATCATAGCTCAATACAATGCTTTGCTTGAACTTGAATAAAATGATACAACCGGAAAACTGATTAAGGAATTATGCTTATCAATAAACAAGGATTAGTAATAGGCTTAAAATCTCAATGATACTCCAAAACTCAAAAACCCCAGGGCACCACGACCTCCTTCGGCATAAATGGCAAAGTTATTTCCCAGATAGTACCTTACTCCTGTAATGGGTCCAAGGAAAATTCTTACTCTATTGTCGTAAAGGTCCGGAAAGGCCTGGCTATTGAAGTTCCTGATCTCTAATCCGCTTAAAATACTCACATACCAGTCAATTTTATCTTCATCTATATCACCACCAAGAACCTCATTAATGATATTGGTAAGATGAAAACTTCCCCTTGCACCCAGGTGATAGAATGTCCAGGTATAATCGCTGTTGCTCCAACGATAATCCCATCTTCCCATCCCTGCAAATGGCCCTAGAGTTACATATTCATGCACTCCGAACTCATAATAAGCATTAAAAGGTGGTATAGACAAACTGCGTGTTCCAAAAAATCCGTAACCGTAGTACCCAATGAAAAGTCCACCACCTAAAAGACTTACGCCGGTATACCCAACAGGTTCATCAGTATTGTTATGAAACAAACCGGACTCATTTGCTGAAAGATTAAGAGCAAAAATGCAAACAACAATTAGTGTAAAAATTTTCTTCATTTTTCAAAAATTTTGATTAGGATTTAAAAACTTTCTATTAAAAGTACAAAAAATTTCCCGACATAGAAATGCCGGGAAACTTTTTTGAAATAGATTTAGGGTTCATTTATATCAGCTTGAGCATTACCTGTGAAAGTATTGTTGGACTGGGTAAGTTCCGCGCCAGGCCTTAACCATATACCGTAACCCAGACTGTTTCTGATTATACTATTGGTTAGCGTTAACCTTGCATTATTTCCCAGTCCAAGGTTTGTTTGCCCGATACCTGCAATCAGGCCACTATTACCTGCATATGAAATTTCTACATAATCCATACTGTTTTCCAATGAGCTGGTTTCAATGGCAAGTCCTTTCCAATGATCCATAGAGCCGCTTCTTCGAGTAAATGTAATATTTTCTGAAGCATTACCATTGGCCACAAGCACCCCATTGGTTCTTACACGCATCAACACATCGTTGTCGAACTCAAGAGTTGCTCCTGGTTCAATAGTCACTTTACCATAAATAGTTGATAAACTGGTAAATAGATAGGCTCCATTAAATAGTGAAGGCCACACCACATCATCTTCTTCCGGTACCTGACCTCCGTTTACAACAACATGATTATTATTGAAAAAACTTTGGTTATCAAGGTCGGTAATCTGTTCAGAAAGCATGTGTATAGCACCCAGACTCAGGTTTTGTCCGAAATTGAGATCTTTAAGCGATACTCTGGTACTGTTGTACCTGATATAAATACCATACCCATCGATATCATCAAAATGTAAATTTGAGAACGATCCCCTTACATTACTTCCCAGACCAATAGCAGCCCTGCCATATCCGGCCGCTAGATTGTCATGACCTGCATGGTAAAACTGCGCATGTTCTATGCGGTTTTCAACACTGGAACTTTCAATCATAATACCTCTCCATGAGCCTGCTTGCTCTGTTGCACCCTTAAAGATTACCGGGTTTTCTTCTGTACCCATGAACTGGTATTTCCCACTTCCACCACGGAAACGTAAAAGAACATCAGTGTCAAATAGCAAAACAGCTCCCTCTTCAATGGTTACATTATCAAAAATACTCATAAGTGCAGTGAAACGATATTTGCCGTTTAATGGTGCCGGCCATACATGATCTACATCATCATTAAGTGTAGCTCCTGTAATTACAATTTCATGATTATTGAAATCAGTTTCACTGTCAATAAAGCGCATCTGACCGGCAGTTATACGCATAGCACCTTGTGAATTTTGTGAAAACGTACAGTTTTCAAGAGGTATCTGCACATTAGTTGCATTTACACTTATTCCATAACCATCAATATTAGAAAAAATACAATGATTGATATTCAGTCTGGCTCCCGATACATGTAATCCTGCTCTGGGTGCTGATGTGGTAATATTATTGCTACCTGCACCGGAAATATGAACATGATTCAATACGTTATCAAAATCTGATGATTCGCTCCAGATTCCCCTCCAGTAACCGGCCATGTTGCTGGTTCCGGTTATGATGATTGGCTCAGCGCTTGTACCATTGGCTTCAATTGTACCATTAGGGCGGATTCTTATAAGTGCATCGCTTGTTACATGAATTCTTACACCCGGATCTATCCTGAGTTTAGCGGTCATACTCAGGGTACTTGTAACTACATAGTCAGGAACGTCAGGATTTTCGGTAATTTTTATCAAATGCAATTCTTCACTGTAGTTTCCTCCGATTTCCTGTGTGCCGGCAGCTATGGCTGTAATCATTACTTCATCAGAGTCTTGGCCAAGGCTGTTGGAAATTGTTAATCTTACAAGATAATCACCGGCAACATCAGGTACAAAAGTAGCAATGTCTGAATTTGCATTGTTAATGCTGGCTGAGCTTCCATCTGGCCTGGATACGAAGCTCCAGCTTGAAAGGAATCCTTCGCCGGTAAGATCTATTGAGGAGTTTGCATTAAGCTCAACAGGTTGTCCTACACTTACTTCCCGATCAGGGCCGGCAACTGCCGTAAGCCCGTGGTCGGCTGCATCATCATCGCAAGAGGTCAGAATTAAACCCATAAATAAGGGTAGAATAATAAAAATCAATCTTTTCATAGTTTTTTAAGTTTTAAAAATTTATACTTCTAAAACTTTATTACACGAAAAAGCTATAAAAAGGCTCATGAAAAGAAAAAAATTTTTGATAAAATTTCAAACCTCTTCTATTCCAGGGATTTTCAGGCAGAAAAAAATCATTCATTTTCCACACTTTGTGTTTTAAATATCAATGAGGTGCTGTTTTTATTTTTCATAACTTTGTAACAGATACCGGTTTCCGGTTTTCCGATGATATTTAACTATCGGGGAAGAAAACTTTCCGCTTGTTTTCCCTTAAAATTTAATTGTTTGTGAAAAAAATTGCTTTTCAGACATTAGGATGTAAATTAAATTTCAGTGAAACATCTTCCATAAGCCGTCAGTTTGGTAAAAATGGTTTTGAACAGGTAGGTTTTTCTGAACCGGCCGATATATATGTTATAAATTCCTGCTCTGTTACCAAAAATGCTGAAAAGCGATGTAAATCCCTTATCAAACAGGCCATGAAGAAAAATCCTGGTGCACATGTGGCAGTAATAGGTTGTTTTTCGCAATTAAACCCCGAAGAGATAAGAGCCATACCTGGTGTGGATATTGTTTTGGGCAACTCAGATAAATTTAATCTTTTTGAACATATCAAAAATCTGGAAACCAGAAGTAAGGGAAATGGAAAAGATATTGATGTTGTTGTAGAAAAGCCGGAAAGTTTTGTTCCCAGTTATTCAATGGATGATCGCACCCGCTCCTTTTTTAAGATACAGGATGGTTGCGATTATTTCTGTTCCTATTGCACCATACCCATGGCTCGTGGTCGCAGCAGGAGCAATACGATTGCACAAACCATTGCAACAGCCACACAGATTGCCCAAACCAGCATGAAAGAAGTAGTTCTTTCAGGGGTCAACATTGGTGATTTTGGAAAAGAACATGGAGAAGATTTTCTGGGGTTTCTCAAAGAACTTATCAAAATAGATGGGTTGGAGCGTATACGTATTTCATCAGTTGAGCCCGACCTGTTATCAGATGAGATAATCGAACTGGTTGCATCAAGCCATAAACTGATGCCGCATTTCCATATTCCGCTGCAGGCCGGTTCCGATGAGGTTTTGAAAGCCATGGGCCGCCGCTATGATAGAGCTCTGTTCGTTTCCCGTATCAAAAAGATAAAAAGCCTGATGCCTCATGCCTGCATTGCTGCTGACCTTATAGTAGGGTTTCCGGCAGAAACCGATGATTTATTCAGAGACTCATACGAGTTTATTCGAAAGCTTGATGTTTCCTATGTGCACGTATTTACTTTTAGCGAAAGAGAAAATACGCGGGCTGTTAAATTCGAAAAGCAGATATCACCGGCTGAAAGAAGTAAACGCAGCAAGACCATGCAGCAGCTTTCTTCTCATAAGAAAGATGTTTTTTACAAGGAAAACCAGGGCCACTCATCTTTGGTTTTGTGGGAAAAGGATAATGTAAAGGGTTACATGTGCGGCTTTACGGAAAATTATATCAAGGTGAAAACTTCATTTGATCCTACAAAGATTAATAACATTGAAAAAGTACTTTTGAACCATTTGGACGGTGATGGAGTTTATTTGGTGTGATTGACAGAGAACAGAGAACGGAAAACGGAAAACGGAGAAAAAAAAAGTGAGAAAGTAAGTAAAATTAACTCTGCGTTCTATACGTCTCAGCGTCTCCGCAGTGTAAATCATAAATCTGAAATCAAAAATGGAAAGTACAGAAAAATTATGCAAAGAAGTTATAGAGATTGCAAAAAGTACCGGAGCTTTTATTTTTTCTGAGCTTGACAAAATCAAACAACACCATATAGAATCGAAAGGTACACATGATTATGTAACCTATGTTGATAAAAAGGCAGAGGAGAAGCTTGTTGAAAACTTACAAAAGTTAATTCCCAATGCCGGATTTCTTACCGAAGAAAATACCATCGAAACCCGCCAGGAAGAGTATATGTGGGTGATAGACCCCCTTGATGGTACCACCAATTTTATTCATGGAATTCCCTGTTTTAGTATTTCTGTGGCCTTAATGCACAAATCTGAGGTAATTCTGGGAGTAGTTTATGAAATCAATCTGGATGAATGTTTTTATTCATGGGGTGGGGGTAAAGCATACCTGAATGGCAATGAGATAAGGGTATCTGAAACCCCCAGGCTTTCTGAAAGTTTGCTTGCAACCGGATTTCCTTATCACGACTATTCACGCCTTGAGAAATATCTTGAACTGTTTACCTGGTGCTTACACAATACCCATGGAGTTCGCCGGCTGGGAAGCGCTGCAGTTGATCTTGCCTATGTCGCCTGCGGACGGTTTGATGCTTTTTTTGAATATGGGCTCAATGCCTGGGATGTAGCAGCCGGAGCTTTTATCGTTGAACAGGCAGGTGGCAGGGTTACGGATTTTTCAGGTGAAAAAAATTTTATCTTTGGCAGAGAATTAATTGCTACGAATTCTATTATTTGCGATGAATTTCTTGAAAGAGCAAAGGATGCTTTCAGTTGAAATTAATACATTTGTATAAACTTATCTAAATGGGTGCATTTACTGATACTTTTTATGAATTTGCAGCCATGTTGGGTCTGGCTGTGGGAATTGGATTTTTGGGCCGTTTGTTAAAGCAGCCCTTGATTGTTTCCTTTATTGCTGTGGGATTAATAGTTGGACCCCATGGTCTTGACCTGCTCAGGTCCATTGAAAAAATACACTTGCTTTCGGAGATGGGGATTGCAGTTTTGTTATTTGTGGTTGGACTGAAACTGGATGTGAGTTTGATTCGTACCAGCGGAAAGGTTGCTCTTGCAACAGGTCTTGGCCAGGTAATTTTTACATCTGTATTTGGATATTTTATCTGTATTTGGTTGGGTTTTGAGCCAGTTACCAGTATTTATATTGCAGTTGCCCTGACTTTCTCAAGTACAATTATCATCGTTAAGCTTCTTTCAGATAAGAAAGAAATACAATCATTGCATGGGCAGATATCCATTGGTTTCTTGATTGTTCAGGACATTGTTGTTATTATTGCCATGATAGTTTTATCGGCAATGGGAACCCAAAGCGATTATTCCATTGCAGAAGAAATAATTTGGGTTGTAGTAAAAGGCATAGCAATGCTGATATTTGTGATTTTACTTATCAGATATGTGATGCACAGGCTTACCGCTTTGCTTGCCCGCACACCTGAATTGCTGGTACTGTTTTCACTTACCTGGGCAATTGCACTTGCAGCTTTAAGTGATTATCTAGGTTTTAGCAAAGAAGTGGGCGCTTTTCTTGGAGGTATATCCCTGGCTTCCACACCTTATCGTGAGGTTATTTCAGGGCGTTTGGTTTCTCTTCGCGACTTTCTGCTACTATTCTTCTTTATTCATCTTGGAAGCCAGGTAGATATTACACTGATTGGTGAGCAGATAATCCCTGCACTTACCCTGTCATTGTTTGTACTCATAGGCAACCCTATCATTGTAATGATAATATTGGGATTGATGGGATACAGAAAGCGTACAGGATTTCTTGCCGGGTTGAATGTTGCTCAGATCTCTGAATTTTCGCTCATACTTGCTGCCTTAGGGTTATCACTTGGTCAGATAAATGAAGAAACCCTCGGTTTGATTACTCTGGTAGGTCTTATTACCATTGGTATATCAACCTATCTTATCATGTATTCGCATCAGATTTATGAATATGTAGCCCCGGCCATCAGAATTTTTGAAAAGAAAAGGCCATATAGTGAAATTGGGGAAGAAATAGCAAAAGAGGAAAAATTTGATGTAATCATTTTCGGATTGGGTAATTACGGCAACAATATTGCACGCAGCCTCGAAGATAAAGGTTTTCGGGTTTTTGGAGTTGACTTTGACCCCAGGGCGGTCAAGCGATGGGTTAGAAAAGGCAGACATGCCCAGTATGGTGATGCTGATGACCCCGAACTCATGGAAATACTTCCAGGTAGTTCACAGTGTGTTATTTCTACTTTACCTGACAAGCAGATAAACCTTGCACTCATCAAATACCTCAAGGAAATTAACTACGATGGTAAAATCGCTGTAACATCATATTACGGCCGCACAGCTAAAGAACTTGAACTTGCCGGAGCTGATCTTATACTGCTGCCATTTGTAGATGCGGCAGAGAACATTGTGGAAAAGCTTAAATCGCTGAGGAAATGAAAAGTTGATGGGTTGAAAAGCTGAGAAAAAGCGAAGTCCCGAGAGCGACGAGCGATTCGGGATTGAAAAGTGGAAAGAATACCATCTATTAATCTAATAACGAATAATTCAATCCCGAATCGCCTTTGGCTCTCGGGACCTTCGCTACGCTACGATAACTTAATTACTCAATAACTCAATAACTTAATAACTTTATAACCAATAACCAAATCTTACAATTTATGCTCAAACAGCTTTCTCAGCTTGCTTAATTTCGGGCTTATCACGAATGTGCAGTAGGGTTGGTTGGGATTGTTTTGGTAATAGTTTTGATGATAATCTTCAGCAACATAAAACTTCTCCATTGGTGATATTTCGGTAACAAGAGGGTCAGCCCATAAATCGGTATCATTAATTTCTCTGAATACTTCACTTGCTGTTTTCTCCTGATCTTCATTATGGTAAAAAATTACAGAACGGTATTGCGTACCAACATCGGCACCTTGCCGGTTTAGTGTGGTAGGGTCGTGAAGATGAAAAAATATCACCAAAATATCGCGGAAACTGATTACTTCAGGGTTGAAAGCAATTTGTACAACCTCTGCATGTCCTGTTTTGCCGGATGTAACCTCGCGATAGGTCGGATTTTTAACTGTACCACCGCTGTATCCGCTGGTTGCAGATTTCACACCTCTCACTTCCATAAAAATTGCTTCAATACACCAGAAACATCCTCCACCCAGTGTAGCGTATTCCAGGTTGGTATTTCCTGATTTTTCCATCATATCCATCATATTTTCATTTTTAACAGCTGCACCCTGGCAGGCAGTTACTGCCAGAATAATCAGCGTAATTATAGATTTAATAATTGAATTCATCATTACAAAATTTGTTCGATACTTTACAAGTAAAACCAGAAAATTATTTTTGTAATAATTTATTGATTTTAACAAATGACAAGACGGTTACATTACAATGATTTTGGATAGTAAACATGCAAAAGTGATGAAAGTTCAGGCTTGTAACTCAAAATAATTCTTAATCTGCAGATTGATGGACAAGTTTCTATTGTGGTAAGAAGAGAGCCGTTTAATGGGTTATTCAACTTATCTTTGCCAAAAACATACCTTTTATGGAGGCCATTTTAAGTATCTTTTACTTTGTTGTTTTTTGCTTTATCATTTATAAGGCGTCTTTTTTCAGGGACATTCCTGGTTTAGGATTTAGGTTTTTGCTAATATTTTTTCTTTTTAAGGTTGCTTCAGGTATCCTTCTGATTCTGATTTACACTCACTTTTATGAACTTGATATAGCAGACTTCCATAAATACTTCAAAGATGGTTTGTTTATGAAGAGAGTGCTACACGATAATCCGTCCGATTATTTTCTTTTGATTGCAGGGATTGATGCCCCTCATTTAGCTGAATATTATGACCAGATGTCATCGTGGTTCCGATCATGGGACTCACCGGTTTTTAATGATAATCGGATTATGATAAAATTCAATGCAATTATTGCTTTGATTTCAGGAGGATACCTTCACGTTCATAGTATTATTATCAATTTTTTGTCATTGAGCGGACTGGTTGCATTATATAAGTTTTTGGAGAGATACAGCAAACCTTCTAAATTGTTTTGGCTCCCATGGGGTATTTTTCTATTCCCCAGTTTGTTGTTTTGGGGCTCAGGGGTGCTGAAAGAAAGTTTATTATTGTGGGCCCTGGGATTCTGGCTTTATTTTACCGACGACTTTGTATCCCGAAAGAATTTTTCAATTATAAAGCTGATTGCATGGTTTTTTCTGACCATTATACTTTTTAAACTAAAAGTTTATACGTTTTTAATTCTTATACCATGTTTGATGGCATTTTACTGGAGCAGAAATAATACATTTCTTACTTCAAAATTCAAATATTTATCAGTATTTGCAGTATTGGTTTTTGTTGCATTATTATTAAGAAATCTTTTCCCGGCTTATGATGTAATTACCATAATTGTAAACAAACAAAATGATTTTGTAAATTTTGTACAATATGAGGAAGCCGGCAGCATTTTACATACCAGGCAACTTAGGCCGGAGGTTTTTTCATTCCTGGGAAATTTTCTGGCCGGGATATACTATGGTTTCTTCAGGCCCCATCTCCTCGAAGTGTATTCACCCGTTGTGGCTTTGGCTGCCCTGGAAAACCTGCTGGTCATTATTATGTTTTTATACATCGTCATAAAGTTTGACAGAAACGGTATTTACAACAGCAAGATGACCATTATGGCATTGTTGTTCGTAATTCTGTTGATGGGATTTGTTGGCATGATAACACCTGTGCATGGCGCCATAGTAAGATATAAGATACCGGCACTTCCTTTTTTGTGGTTTGCTTTTATTCATCTTGCAAAATTGCCCGATTCACCAAAAATGAATTCCAATAAATTCATAAGCTTTTTCCTGTCCGACAGCAAACCTTTTTAAAAATTACCCGTATACAATCATTGAGAAGCTACCAAACTAGAATTATATCTCATGATTACAGAAACCAATTCAGTAAAAACAGTTTTCATAACAGGTGCCAGTAGTGGTATTGGAAGGGCATGTGCAATAAGACTTGCAACGCAGGGACACCGGTTAATACTGAATGCACGCAGAAGGGAGAAAATTGATGAACTTGCCGGTTACCTGAAAAAAGAGTTTCAGACCCATGTAATGAAGCTCATATTTGATGTGCGGGATAAAGAAGCAGTATTTGCAGAAATAAACGGTTTGCCGGAAGACTGGAAAAACATTGATGTTTTGGTCAATAATGCCGGACTGGCACTGGGTCTTGCAGATTTACATGAAGCTGATATCAGGGACTGGGAGCAGATGATTGATACCAATATAAAAGGATTGCTTTATGTTAGCAAAGCTATAATCCCCGGGATGATTGAAAGAAAAAAAGGCCAAATCATCAATATAGGTAGTATTGCAGCTAAAGAAAACTACCTGAAAGGTAATGTGTATTGTGCCACAAAACACGCAGTTGATAGTATAAACCAGGCAATGCGCATGGAACTTTTACCACATAATATCAGGGTGAATCTTGTGAATCCCGGTGCCACAAATACTGAGTTTTCTCTTGTAAGATTTAAAGGTGATAAGACAGCTGCAGATAATGTTTACAAGGGGTTTAAGCCACTAACCGGAGAAGACATAGCCGATTGTATAAGCTTTTGTATTGAACTGCCGGAACATGTAAACATAAATGATATGCTTATAATGCCGACAGCACAGGCGAGAGCATCAATGATTTATAAGCAAAATAACTGATTACAAAACAAAAATCAGACGGGTTTAAAGAAAATTTTGCATATTTAAGAAAGTTATCGTTAATTTGTGTGAAATATAAAAAAATAAGCTCACAATATTTAAGTGAAATACGTATTCTTCAAAAACCTTTAAAATAAAAAGCAAATGGCAAACAAAATACAAGTAGTCATTGTGGATGATCATAAACTGGTAACCGACTGCATCGGCTTGTTTTTAAAGGGTGCAAAGGATATTGAGGTGGTTGGTGTAGCGCATAGTGGTAAAGAAGCCCTTAATATACTCAAAGAGGTTACTCCCCAGGTTCTTCTGCTTGATATTAGCATGCCTGAGATGTCAGGTATTGAATTGACTGAGACAATCAAGAAAAAATATCCTGATATGAGGATTCTTATCTTGTCTATGCATTCTGACTATAATAATATTTCGGATGCTATTGATGCAGGAGCTGATGGTTATGTTCCCAAAGATGTATCAAGTGAAGAGCTGGTTGAAGCTATTGAAACCGTTTCAAGAGGCAAGAACTATTTCCACTCCACAATTTCGGATGAAATAGTGAAAAATTATGCCAATAAGCGTCAGAAAAGCACAAACATGCTTCCTCAGCTTACCAAAAGGGAACTTGAAGTTTTGCAATTGTTTGCTGAAGGCTTCAATAATTCAGAAATAGCTGATAAATTGTTTTTAAGTGTAAGAACCATCGAATCACATAAAAATCATATCCTGCAAAAAACAAACATGAAGAATTCAGTTGAGTTGATCAAATTTGCCATCAGAAATAAAATCATAGAAATTTAATATCATATAACTTACCAAAACAAAAATGAGCCCTGTAAAAATAATTTTGCGGGGCTTTATATTATCCTACCATCAATACGTAATTGCCTGTAAAGCAATTGTTAAAGATACTGAATGCATTGCCAATAGCGTAAATTATACCGTTTATTTTCAGTATTACTCTAGAATATTTTCGCGTAAAAATACGGTTTTCTCGTCCTGTGTTCATCTGTAAATTTGATAAAAATTATTTCAGATATGATCTTTTCCAGAATCATTATTGCGGAAAGCAGTGACATAATGCTCAATGGTATTGTGGACCTTTTACAAAGCAAATCTCATATTGAGATTGTAGGAAAAGCCCTCAGGTACAATCATCTGTGTGCTCTTGTAGACGAGGTTCCACATGATTTGGTAATCCTGGGTCCTATGATAACTGAAAAATTCAGTCATCAACTCATGGGGTATCTGGTAAACAGATTCCCTGAAATAAAAATTGTTCAGATTAATCTTGATGACGATGAAGAAATAATCTTCAATAAAATACAAAAAGTTGCTCTTAGTCAGGTAGTATAAAAAAATTTGGTTTTGGTTTGACTTGATTTGATTTGATTTGTTTTTTGGTTTGAATTGTTTTGTTTGTAATTCTCTTCATGTTGTTTAAACAAAGCGAAAAAAGCGCCTCGGGATTTAAAATCTCAGGCGCTTTTTTATTTCTATTGATGCGTGTAAGTGTAAGATTTGGAAAGCCTCTGTTTTAAATAATAATTATTCAGGTATTTCACCTTTGAGGGCATATTGAGAAATCTGGCTTTTCATAATACTTAGAAACTTTTCTTTTTCTTCGGTATGAGGCCTGTGTGCTGACTCTTCAAACCAGATAAGCGTTTTTCCTGCTGGCGCCACCAGTTTTTCAAAGTATTCTTCAGCAAGGATATGTGAAACAATGATATCATGCCTTCCCACAAGAAAAAATACAGGTACTTCTATTTTAGGTGCTTGTTCCTTGAGGTTTATATTTTTTAAATCTTCCCAAAGTTTATCTGCACTGAAATATGGATTACGAAGCAAATTTATTCTAACCCAAAGTGAATAAACAGGTGTTGTAAGGATGGTTCTTATTTCACGTAAATCAACATATGGTCGCTCATCTCTGTCCTGGTAAACTATTCCTCCATATCTGTATACCCACCTCCTGATGGTAAGGGCATCCTGCAAAGAATAATTTTCGGGAATAGTATCTATCCTTGCCAGTTGTCTCAAGGCACGCGGGTTATTCTCTTCTTTTGCCCTGTTTTTGACAAACTCATAAGCAAGCATTTCATTTCTGAAAGGATTGACGCTTTGACCAGTTGAAATATAGGCGAAGAGGTATTCAGGATATCTTGATGCGAATATTGCCCCAATATTACTTCCCCAGGAGTGTCCCCACAAAAAAACCTTTTCAACACCCAAAAGATTTCGAACATAATTAATTACTTCCCGGGTATCATCAATAAATTGGTCGAGGTTCATGGTTTCTGCTTTCAGGTTTCTTCTGAATGATTTGCCCGTACCTCTTTGTTCCCAGTAAACAATTGTATATTGTTCTTCGAGCAGGCGCATACTTTCTGAAAAAGGTGCAAAAGGAAGCATGGGAAACCCGGGTCCGCCATGTAGAAATACCAGAACGGGGTTATTCACATTTTTACCATTTATCATTATTGCTTGCTTAATACCTCCGATTTCTACCAAATCAAAATAGTGGATAGCTCTGCCGGAAAAATCAGTAATTTCCCTTGCAGGTGCACATCCCTGCAATAGAATAATGAGAAAAAATGCAATTATCCATCTTGTTTTTTTATGAAGAATTGTCAATTCAGGAAAGATTCTTATATAATATTTCTTGTAAAACCGCATTTGTAAAGTATTGGTAATTTGTTTTGAAAACAAAATGTACGAGTATAAAGTTGAAGTTAAACTCACAAAAATAGTGAATAATAGCTTTTTTTTAATGAGGGTTTTCATGCATGTCAAATATGTAGTTACCATCAATCGAATTCTTTATAATACGCATGCATTTTAAACTAATTTTAGCTGATTAAATCTCATATGAGTTGTATCTTTGCAGGAGTTTGAATTGCATCAGACCTGCCAATATGTAAAATTCACCAAAATATTTACAGGTAAGGCTACCATAATAATTACTGTGATTAAATATAATAAATCAAATATCTTCTGATGAAGAAATTACACTGGCTGGTTTTGCGAACATATTTAGGTCCGTTTATCATGACCTTTTTTATAGCACTTTTTATACTGCTTATGCAATTCCTATGGAAGTACATTGATGATTTGGTAGGCAAGGGACTTGAGTGGTATATTATAGCCGAATTGCTTTATTATGCTTCTGCTACAATGGTTCCGCTTGCATTGCCATTGGCTATACTTTTGTCCTCCATAATGACCATAGGAAGTTTGGGCGAAAATTATGAACTGGTTGCACTAAAATCAGCAGGTATTTCGCTCACAAAAATTATGTGGCCACTGGTAGTGGTTTCTGTGGTTTTGGTAATTACTGCTTTTTACTTTTCAAACAATATACTTCCCGTTGCTCACCTTAAAATGGGTTCTCTTCTTTATGATGTACGCCAACAAAGGCCTGCTTTTAACATCATGGAAGGTGTATACTACAAGGGAATAGACAATTATGTTATAAAAGTTGATCAAAAAGAGGGAGATGGTAATATATTGCGAAATATCAAAATATATGACCATACTGAACGAAGAGGAAACACCAATCTTACCGTAGCAGAATGGGGTACAATGCGAGTTACAGAAGACAGACTTTATTTGGTTCTTACTTTATATAACGGCAGCAACTACCAGGATATTCAGCCCCAGGACAGCAGGGATTTATCTTATCAGTTTCAGCGAACATACTTTGAAAAGCAAACAAGAAAATTTGACCTCAGCGGATTTGAACTTACGCGTACTGATGAAGATTTATTTCGCTCCCATTTTCGCATGTTAAATATTTCTCAGCTTTTGCATTTTCAGGATTCTATGAAAATTGAGATGAATAGACGAAAAACAGAGTTTGTAAGAAATAATATGCAAAGGTTATATTTTTACACTACCATTGACAGTGTTAGAAAATCAAACCTTTACAATCTTGAGAATGCATTAGATCCGGATATTTTAACGGGAGATAGTTATTCTTATCACAGGCTTATAACCGATCAGGCAATGGGCACCATCAGGCAGGTGAGAGAAAATGCCCGCTTTTCACATGAAGAATTTCGGCAGCGGGAAAGAAGTCTTGCCCGCTATCAGATTGAGTTTCACAGAAAATTTACTCTCTCTTTCGCTTGTTTTGTTTTATTCATGATAGGAGCTCCCTTGGGTGCCATTATAAGAAAAGGTGGGTTCGGCCTGCCTGTTGTTGTGTCAGTTTTGTTTTTCGTTTTATTCCATGTAATATCAATGACCGGTGAGAAGTTTGTGAGAGAAGGTGTTATGGAAGCCTGGCAGGGAATGTGGATGTCAAGTGCTTTTCTCCTCCCTATTGCTATCTTACTTACCTACAAATCAAGTACCGATTCAGCTGTGCTGGATATGGATAGTTATCTGTCGCAAATTGGAAAAATAAGATTCAGATCAAAAAGATTTTTTGGTCGCCTGAGCAATACAGGTAAAGAATAATAGAATTATCTCATTTATTACTGATATTTTTGCAAGCAAAAAAGAAGGAATGAAAATCCTGCAGTTAACCAATAAAATTCCTTTTCCACCAAGGGATGGGGGTGCTATAGCTACATTGAATATCTCTCTTGGACTGCAGGCCCTCGGGCATGATATTACCATCCTGGGAATGAACACAAGTAAACATTATACCGACCTAAGCAAATTACCTGATTACATAAGCAACAGTATTGATATCCGCGAGGTTAAAACCCATACTCATATAAACTTTGCTGACGCATTTATCAATCTCTTATTTTCAAGATTGCCTTACACCGGAACAAGGTTTTTCACTGAAGAATATTCCCGGATACTGGTAAAACTTCTCAATGAAAAAAACTTTGACGTGGTTCAAATAGAAGGTCTTTATATGTGCTACTACATTCCGCTAATAAAAAAGCACAGTAAGGCACTTGTAGCTTTCCGGGCTCACAACCTGGAGCATGAAATATGGGAACGAGTTGCTAATCAAGATTCATCTTTTTTGAGAAAAATTTATCTAAAAAACCTGTCCTTGAGAATTAAAAGATTTAAAAATCAAATTCTTAACACCTACGATCTGCTGATTCCTATTACTCAAAGAGATGCCCTTATTTTTGAACAAATGGGTAATATTCGCCCAATATGTGTAATACCGGCAGGACTGGATAAGGAAAAATTCCTAAACTACCACGGCAACAAAATATCTCCCAATGTTTTTTTCATTGGCACACTTGATTGGTTTCCCAACCAGGAGGGTTTGGTGTGGTTTATTGATCATGTATGGGATAAGATTATTGAAAAACATAAAGAAATCGAGTTTCATGTTGCCGGACGCAATGCACCCGAATGGCTGAGAAAAATGCTTGAATCAAAACCTGGTGTTTTTTTTCATGGTGAAGTAGATGATGCAGCTGAATTTATGCAGAAAAGTGCCATAATGATTGCACCCTTGTTTTCAGGTAGTGGTATGAGAGTAAAGGTTATTGAAGGAATGGCAATGGGTAAAGCAATCATAACTACATCTGTTGGGGCAGAAGGTATACCTGTTGAAAATGGGAAAAATATTTTTATTGAAGATGAACCCTATAATTTTGCGGTGAAACTAAATCATTTGATAGAAAACAAAAAATTATTTGATGATATTGGTAAAAATGCTGTTAAGTTTGTTGCAGAAAATTTTGATAACCATAAAATATCATCAAAGCTGGCTGATTTTTATCAGTCGCATTTAAGTTAAACGAATAATGGAAGCCTCTTATCCTTTGGTTTACTGGATTTTTAAAAGCCTTTTTTGGGTAAGTGTTCTGGTGGTTTTATATTCCTATCTTATCTTTCCCTTGATCCTTTTTCTTCTTTCTCACAGAAAAAAATTACAAAGTAAGAGTTACGAATTAGATAGTAAAGATTTACCAAAAGTAAGCCTGCTCATTGCGGCATATAATGAGCAGGATGTTATTGAACAAAAGGTGAGAAGCATTTTCAATACAACCTATCCCACAGAAAAAATTGAAGTACTGATCGGTTCGGACAACTCTGATGACAATACCAATTCTATTGTTGATAAATTATGTCAGGAATATCCTTCTTTGAAATTCTTTCCCTTTAAAAACAGAAGGGGCAAAGGGAATGTGATAAATGATTTATTTGAAAGTTCGGCAGGCCAGGTTGTTGTATTTACCGATGCCAATGTAATGCTTGAGGAAAATACTTTGTTTGAATTGGTTCGGTATTTTAATGACCCCAAAACGGGATTGGTTGATACCCGGATGGTAAATACAAATATGCATCACAGCGGTATTTCTTTCCAGGAGAGATTTTACATTTCACGTGAAGTCTATATTAAGCAATATGAAAGTATTTTATGGGGAACCATGATGGGGCCCTTCGGCGGTTGTTTTGCAATCAGAAGGGAGTTATTCAGGCCGGTGCCTAAAAATTTCCTGGTAGACGACTTTTATCTGAATATGAAAGTTCTGGAACAGGGCTATAAATGCATAAATAACCTTCATGCCACAGTGAATGAAGATGTTTCCAACAATCTGAAAGATGAATTTCGCAGGAAAATCCGCATTTCAACTGGTAATTTCCAAAATCTCAGCGAGTTTTCACATTTACTTTGGTATAAAACCAAAGGGCTTTCTTTTTGTTTTATTTCACATAAAGCCATAAGATGGATCATTCCATTTTTTTTGGTTATTGCATTTTTAAGTAATTTAATGCTCTCGGGTTATAGTAAATTTTATTTTTATGTTTTCCTCATGCACTGCGTATTGTTATTATTACCTTTGCTGGAAATATTGTTGAGAAAAGTCAATGTTCATGCAGGAATCCTGCGCTATATAACACATTTTTACAGTATGAACCTGGCCTTGTTGTTAGGTTTTTTCAAGTCTTTAAAAAATATTGAATCAAATGTTTGGAAACCAACCCAAAGAAATCAAGTCTGAGGATATCCGTTTCAATACAATAGAAGAAGCCATTGAAGATATTAAGGAAGGAAAAGTAGTTATTGTAGTTGATGACGAAAATCGAGAGAATGAGGGAGATTTCATTGCAGCGGCAGAAACCATCACGCCTGAGATTGTTAATTTTATGGCAACCCATGGCAGAGGTTTGATATGTGCTCCAATAACCAGGCAGAGGTGCGAACAACTCAGCCTGGAGCTTATGGTTCCTCATAATACCGCCTTACACGAAACACCATTTACTGTTTCCGTGGATTTAATAGGTTATGGATGCACTACCGGTATTTCTGCTGCTGACAGGGCAAAAACCATAAAAGCACTTGCAGATAAAAAGATTGAGCCTCATGAGTTGGGACGTCCTGGCCACATTTTCCCACTCAGAGCCCGGGAAGGTGGTGTTTTGCAAAGAGCAGGACATACTGAAGCTGCCATTGACTTGGCAAGGCTGGGCGGACTTGAACCCGCAGGTGCACTGGTGGAAATTATGAATGAAGACGGTTCGATGGCGCGCTTGCCTGAATTGATGAAAATTGCCCAAAGATTCGATCTTAAGATTGTTACCATTGAAGACCTGATAGCTTACCGGATAAAAACTGAAAGCCTGATTTCTCAGGAGATTACTGTTGATCTGCCTACTGAATGGGGAAACTTTAAGCTTACCGCTTTCAGGCAAACAACCAATGATAAGCTCCATCTTGCTCTTACCAAAGGAATATGGGAACCCGGTGATGAGGTGCTTGTAAGGGTTCACTCATCCTGTGTTACCGGAGATATATTTGGTTCCTGCAAATGCGATTGCGGAGGACAGCTTCATAAAGCTATGCAAATGGTTGAAGAAGAAGGGAAAGGTGTTGTTCTTTATATGAATCAAGAAGGGAGAGGAATAGGGCTTCTTAATAAACTCAAGGCATACCATTTACAAGAGAAAGGTCTGGATACGGTTGAAGCAAATATAGAACTCGGTTTCAAAGCTGATGAAAGAGATTATGGTATTGGAGCTCAAATATTGCGTAAACTGGGTGTAACAAGAATAAGGCTTATTACCAATAACCCCAGCAAAAGAACCGGCCTATCAGGTTATGGAATTGAAATTACAGAAAATATCCCCATTGTTGTGCCTGTGGGGCCACACTGCAAAATATATCTCGATACTAAAAAGAATAAACTGGGGCATATTTTTTAGTTTAAAAGTTGATAGGTTGATAAGTTAATAGGTTTAGAGGTTTAGAAACCCGTTATTCATTCCCGAATCACCTTTGGCTCTCGGGATTGTCGCTATGCTCCAACACCTGTTACCCGTTACCCATTATCCGTCACAGATAAATTTCAGGAGGATATTCAGCTCCGATAAAATAAAGCCCGCAGCCTGGAACAGAGTAACCCGCATTGCTTCGGTTTTTACTTTCAATGATTTCCTTCATCTTTTCCACGGTGATTTTTCCCAGGCCCACATCTGTAATTGTACCTACAATGGCTCTTACCATATTTCTTAAGAAACGGTCGGCTTTTATGCGAAATTTCCAGATATGTCCTTCCTGGCACCACTCAGCATATAAAATATTGCACTTAAAATGATTTACCTGTGTATTTGCTTTTGTAAAAGCCTCAAAGTCATTATACTCAAAAAGTATTTCTGTTGCTTTTTGCATTGCATCAAAATCAAGTTTTCTTTCCATAGGCCAGGCCCGGTTTATGAAAAACGGGTCTTTTCGACGGCAAATGAAATATTCATAACTTCTGGATAAGGCACTGTAGCGAGCATGGGCATCCTTATTAACCTGCCTTGCATTTATTATTGCAATGTCGGGCGGAAGTATTCTGTTGAGTTTATAGACAAGATCAATTCTTTTTATTTTTTCCGGAGTTGATTTACTGTCAAAATGCGCCGTAAAATGTGTGGCGTGCACTCCTGTATCTGTTCTGCCCGAACCTGTCAACTCTGTATTTTCTTTAAGCAGAGTTGATAAGGCAGTTTGAAGGGTTTGCTGAATACTATTGGCATTTGGCTGTATCTGCCAGCCGTGATAGTTGGTACCGTCAAATCGTAATTCAATGAAATACCGGTATTTTATTTCTTTTTCCACCTGCTAGTTTTTTGTAAACCTAACCATTTTATTTGAGAACTAAAAAAAAGCAAAATGGGTTACTGTTGTTAATCCTTTCTCTTAATTATTTCTATAAACAATTTAAGCTTCTAATAATCTAATAATGAATTATATAAGTATTTATTCAAGAAAAAATTATTTAGTATGATTCTAAATTACGGATATTAATGATTTTTATTAAAGAAAAAATTATTTAATCCAAAAAGCCTTCTTATATTTGGCCTGAAAAAACTAAAGCTTTCATTATAAAACACACATTATTAACTAGAAAGGGAATTCTATGACAAACATTGAAGAATTAGTAAAACAACAGGCAGAAGTTCACGGCACGACGCGTGAAAGCCTTATGCCTATTCTTCAGGCCGTAATTCGGTCAGAGAGGTTTTTATCTGAGGATGCCATGGTTGCCATTGCCAGGGAGCTAGATATCAGCACGGCTGATGTTTTTGGCACTGCATCATTTTACACCTTTATGGATACCACACCCAAGGGGAAAAATATCATCAGGGTTTGCAAAACCATTACCTGCCATATGAAAGGTAAAGATGCCGTAATAGGTGCTTTGGAAGATTTGCTGAAAATCAAACTGGGCGAGAATACCTCTGATGGTAAGTTCAGTTTGTTACAGGCCAACTGCCTGGGCTGGTGCCACAAGGGCCCGGTAATGCTCATTAATGATGAGGTTCATCCGGAGGTTACTCCTGAATCGGCAGTTGAAGTCATTCAGGGATATCTTAAGCAGAAGTAATTGATTTCAAATTTAATTTTCATTCCAAAAGCATATTATTATGGAGAACAAAATAAAAAAGGTTGACCTTATATTTGAACAGGTGGATTATCTCGAAATCCTGGATCGTTCCTTTAAAAGAACACAGGATGAGATCATCCTTGATATAATTGACTCCGGTCTTCGAGGCCGTGGTGGTGCAGGTTTTCCCACAGGACTAAAGTGGAAATTTGCCAAAAACGAAGAAGCGGATCAGAAGTATGTGATCTGTAATGCAGATGAGGGCGAGCCCGGCACATTTAAAGATCGTGAAATCCTTACCCAGGTGCCCGAAAAAGTGCTGGGAGGAATGGCTCTTTGTGGAAAATCAACAGGCGCCAGCAGAGGATATATCTATTTGAGGGGCGAGTATAATTTTCTTTTGCCACAGCTTAATGCGGCTATCGATAAGTTTCATGAAGACTTAAAAAACATGAACTTCGATTTCACCATCGAGATCAAATCTGGTAGCGGAGCTTATGTGTGCGGAGAAGAAACAGCTCTGATGGAATCAATGGAAGGCAAGCGCGGCGAACCCCGCAACAAGCCACCATTCCCAACAACTTCAGGTTACCTTGGCAAGCCTACATCCGTCAACAATGTTGAAACCCTGGTATTTGCCCTGATGATTGCCAAAGAAGGCCCAACCAAATTTAAGGAAATGGGTACTTTTGACTCACGTGGATCCAAAGTATTTTCGGTCTCCGGCGATACTCCCAAAGCCGGTATTTATGAACTGGAGCTTGGTATGTCGCTCGAGGACTTTGTTAACGAATTTGGCGATGGTGATACAAAAGCTGTTCAAATTGGCGGAGCTTCAGGGTTTTGTGTTGCCCGCAAGCATTTTAAGGAAACCGTTATCGGATTTGAGGGAATACCGACCGGGGGTTCTATGATGCTTTTCAACAGCACCCGCTCCATGTATAATATCCTTAACGACTACCTTGAATTCTTTGAAGAAGAATCCTGCGGTCAATGTACTCCATGCCGGGTAGGCTGTCAACAGCTCCTTAAAGGAATTGAAGCAGTTAAAAAAGGCAACAGACCACCTTCCTATTTGGATGAACTTCAGAAACTTTCTGAAACAATGAAGATAGCATCCAAATGTGGGCTGGGTCAGTCTGCTCCCAATCCGTTCAATTCAATTATTAACAACTTCAGGGAGGAAATCATTTATTAGTGAAGGTTTGGGTTGAGAAACCATAAAATCCTTGCATAATTATCCTGAATAAAAAATAAAAAGGAGAAAAACATATGAGTAAATATAAAGTAAATCTGAAAATCAATAATCTGAATGTTTCAGTTGATGAAGGTACTACCATTCTGGAAGCTGCACGTCAGTTAAATTTCAAGATCCCCACTTTGTGTCATCATGATGACCTTTGTGTTGCGGGAAATTGCCGTGTTTGTGTTGTTGAGCAAGTGGGAAATCGTCTGTTGCCTGCTGCTTGCGCCACACCTGTTTCAGAAGGTATGGAAGTGCTTACAAATAGTATGAAAGTAAGACAGGCCAGAAAAAATATCATTGAATTATTGCTTTCTGAGCATAATGCCGACTGCACCAAATGCTTTAAGAGTGGTTATTGTGAGCTACAGGAAGTTGCCAATGAGTATCGTACAGGTGACCATGTATACCTTGATGTGAAAAATCTAAATCCCATTGACATTTCATCACCTTCAATAGAGAAGGACGACTCAAAATGTATCCGTTGTCAGCGCTGCGTGCGCACATGCACCGAGTTACAGGCTGTAAGTGCACTTGCTGTAACTCACAAGGGTAAGGATATGAAAATATCTACATTTCTTGACAAGCCCATGAATGATGTGGTTTGTACCAATTGCGGACAGTGTATCAACCGCTGTCCCACTGCTTCACTGGTTGAGCGCAACTACATTGACCAGGTGTTTGATGCCATTTATGATCCCAAAAAATTTGTTGTGGTACAAACTGCACCTGCTACAAGGGTTGCCATAAGTGAAGAGTTTGGCATGGGGCCCAACAGATCAACCGGTAAAATGGTAGCTGCATTACGCAGGTTAGGGTTCGATAAAGTGCTTGATACCGACTTCACCGCCGACCTAACCATTATGGAAGAGGGTACTGAGCTCCTCACCAGGCTCAAGGAAGCACTGGTTGACGGCAAGGATGTTGCCCTGCCCATGATGACCAGTTGTTCGCCCGGATGGATCAAGTTTCAGGAACATATTTTCCCTGATATGCTTGACAATCTCTCTACCTGTAAATCGCCTCAGCAAATGTTTGGTCCCCTGGCTAAGACTTATTACGCAGAGAAGATCAACAAAAACCCTGCTGACATGGTGGTAGTTTCTATCATGCCCTGTACAGCCAAGAAATATGAAGCTGACAGGCCCGAAATGCGCGGCAGCGGATATAAGGATGTTGATTTTGTTCTTACTACACGTGAGCTTGGCCGTATGATTCACCAGGCCGGTATTGATTTTGAAAAACTGGATGATGAAAAATACGACAGCATTCTGGGACAATCAACCGGTGCTGCAGTAATATTCGGTAATACCGGTGGAGTAATGGAAGCTGCTCTTCGCACAGCATATGAGATTGTTACCGGACGTGAAGTTCCGTTTGCCAACCTGAATATTAAGCCTGTAAGGGGCATGGAAGGTATTAAGGAAGCCGCTGTAAAGATCAAGGATGTGAAGCCCGAGTGGAGTTTCCTGGAAGGTGTAGAACTTAAAGTTGCTATAGCCCACGGACTTTCAAACGCAAAGGAACTGATGAATCGTATTAAAGACGGAAGTGCCAATTATCACTTTATTGAGGTAATGGGATGTCCGGGCGGATGTATTGGTGGTGGAGGTCAGCCCATACCCACCAACATGGAAATCAGGAAAAAGCGTGCAGCAGCCATTTATGATGAAGATGAGAAGATGGTTATCCGCAAATCGCACCAGAACCCTGAGGTAGAGGAAATTTACAAATCATATCTGCACAAACCCCTGGGGCATCGTTCGCACGATTTACTACATACACATTATACTCCCAGAAAGCGTTATTAATTTAAGCTTTCCTACAATTTCAACCGGGACAGATATGGTCTGTCCCGGTATTTCTCAGCATAATAGATTTACAACACCTTATAGTTCACCCATTCACTACTTTCAATAAAGCCTGTGTCTGATTGAAATGATTCTGGTTCCATTACAAAGCAAAAGAAGGATGCCCGTGTAATTACTTTAAAGAAAAAAGTACCTATAATTAAGAATAAAAGATATAACTTTAAGGGAATAAAGTCATTTATTAGAAATTTATTTTTCACGATTTCAACATCAAAAACTTAATAATTACTTTAATATCAGCTAATTGAATTTGTTCTGATCTACATAACAGTCAATAAGTTGTTATTTTATTAACAACTTAATTACAATTATAGTTGTTTAATTGTTAATTATTATAACTTTGTAATACGGAATTAATTATTTAATTATTAGCAAAGAGTTGAAAATCAACAAGAAGCTGATTTACTAGTTTAGCAACTTAAAAAAAACCAGCATATGAGAGTAAAAACGAGCAATGGAAAGGGAGATATCAGCCAGATACCCGAGCCAACCTTAAGGCGCCTGCCTGGCTACCTGAGTTTTTTTAAAGCTTTAAAGATCAATAATGTTGAGTTTGTTTCCAGCGGGCAGATTGCTGCTAATTTCAAAATGGATTCAACCCTGGTTACCAAAGATCTCTCATATACAGGCATAAAGGGTCGCACAAAAATTGGTTATAACGTAAACCTGCTAATTGAAACCATCATTCAGTTTCTTGATTTCAACAGCCAGGAGAAAGCATTTTTATTTGGGGTGGGTAACCTGGGACGAGCTTTAATAAAGTACCAGGGGCTGAAAAGTTACGGACTGCATATTGTAGCCGGATTTGATATAGATCCTGATGTGGTTAATATTACTCTGAATGATGTTAAAATATATCCCATTGATGAATTCCGTGATTTGTCGCGTAAATTGAATGTTCGTTTGGGTATCATTACAACCCCCGATGCCAAAGCCCAGGATACGGCCGATCTTATGGTGGCATGGGGTATAAAGGCCATCTGGAATTTTACCCCCCAATCTATTAAGGTACCCGACAATATTATTGTTGAGAACACCAGTATCTATTCCGACCTGGCGGTTATTCTGAACCGCCTGAATAATTCCTGATTTTACCGGAATTGTTAACCTGTTGACGTCACCTAAATTAAACACATTCTAAATTACAGTAGCAATTTCGGCCGAATAGCTGTTCGGCTATACATTATATGTGCTTGTCATAAATAAAAACTTATTTGTATATTCAAATTAGATGTGAAAAAATTAACAACATTCTTTGGTTTTTGACTGGTAACACTTTATCTTTGCAGCAGAATTTGAAGACATTCTTTTAATGCATTGCAGATTTTGAATAAATACATATTATAACCACAACAAGAAGAATTGAATTTCAACATACAAAAGATATGACCGTAGCAGAAATAGCCACAATACTGGATGCAAACATCATAACAGGGCATGATCGGACAGATCATTTAATTGAAATTGCCTTTGCATCGGACCTGATGAGTGATGTGCTTACCCTTAAGAATGACAATGTGCTGCTGATTACCGGTTTGGCTAATCTGCAAACCTTGCGCACGGCAGAGATGTCGGATATTCATTGCATAGTGTTTGCAAGGAATAAGAAAGTTACTCCTGAAATGCAGGAGCTTGCCGAGGAAAATGATATCATTGTTATGGAGTGCAGGTATTCAGTTTTCAGAACTTGCGGTATTTTATACCAGGCAGGTATATCCCCGATCTTTTAAATACTAACTGATACCCCTGATATGCATTTTGAATACCAGATTGAAGGTGGAAATTTTACACGGGCAGGTTTTGCATCTAGTGAGATCAAGAAGATGCTCAAGCAACTGAATGTTGATCTGGCCATCATAAAACGCACCGTAGTTGCCACCTATGAAGCTGAAGTAAACGTAGTGGCCCACGCTTACAGTGGCACCATTTACGTGGATGTTGACGAAAAGAAGATCATTATAAAGCTGGTGGATGAGGGTCCGGGAATTCCCGACATAGAGCAAGCCATGAAAGAAGGATATTCAACGGCCAGCAGCAGGGTTCGCGAGATGGGATTCGGCGCCGGCATGGGACTTCCCAACATGAAGAAGAATGCCGATGATTTGAAGATAAGTAGCGAAGTAGGGAAGGGAACCACGGTGGAGATAAGGATGAGGTTTAGTTCATAGTGAATAGTGAAGAGTTAAGAGTTAAGAGTTAAGAGTGAAGAGTGATTAGTGAAGAGTGAAGAGTGATTAGTGAAAACTAAATAAATACTCTGCGAACATGGCGCCTTAGCGTCTCCGCGGTAAAAAAATAACAATGAGCACCAAATATTTCCATCATGCCCTGAAGTTCCGAAAGGAAGTTTGTATTGGCTGCTCCCATTGTATGAATGTTTGCCCCACGCAGGCCATTCGTATAAAAGGGGGTAAGGCTGAGCTGATGGATAATTACTGCGTTGACTGCGGCAAGTGCTACAGGGCTTGTCCGGTGGGTGCCATTATTGTTGAGCAGGACGATTTCAACCAGATATTCCGTTATAAGCAAAGGGTGGCATTGATACCCTCGGTATTGATGGCGCAGTTTCCTGAGAAAGTTTCTCTAACGCAGGTTTCGAGTGTGTTAATGGAGCTTGGATTTTCCCATGTTTACGAGGTGGAGCATGGTGCTGAGGTTTTAAAGGATCAGATGGCCCGTTACATCAATGAGCGGAATAATGATATGCCGCTGATGTCGACTTTTTGTCCGGCCATCGTACGTCTGATACAGGTGCGTTTTCCCACCCTGACCGAAAACCTGATATTATTGAAGGCTCCCCTCGATGTATCTGCATCCTATTATAACCAGATGTTGCTTGATGAAGGGCACGATGCCGAAGACATTGGAATATTTTATATTACTCCATGTGCTGCGAAGATAGCGGCAGTGAAGAGTCCGGTAGGGCAGGAGGATTCGTCCATTACGGGGGTTATCAATATGGATTTCATTTTCAATAAAGTATATACTGCCGTTAAGCAGGGATTTATTGGCAAGAATACCTGCCATATTCCCAGGCTTGATCCTATGAAATCTTATGCAGTTACATGGTCTGCCACCAACGGTGAAGCAGCCTGTATGCCCGGCCGCACACTGGCCATTGACGAGATCAGCAATGTGATTGAGTTCCTGGAGCAGTTGGAGAATAAGGAGAAGCATGATATTGACTTCCTTGAATTGCGTGCCTGCGATGAGAGCTGTGCCGGCGGCATCCTTACCAGCAGCAACCGTTTTTATGCTGTTGAGCGGCTTCGTAAAAGAGCTGCTGATGCCGAAAAAAAGCGCAAAGAAGGACTTATACCTTATAATACTGCCGGTCCGATAGTGGAGTATTCCGGATTTTTGCAGGAAAACATTGAAATAGGAAGAATCCAGCCACGCTCTATGGACAAGCTGGATGAGGATATTGGCGAGGCCATGAAAAAGATGAAGCGTGTACATGAGCTTATGGATACTTTGCCTTATGTTGATTGCGGCCTTTGCGGTTCGCCCAAATGCAGTTCGCTGGCAGAGGATATTGTGCAGGGTCATGCAAGCATTACCCAGTGCATTTATGTGCAAAAACGGATGGAGCAGGAGGGCAGCATGAGTGCTGCCGAATCGATGGAAATCATGCAAATGATATGGGGCAGCGAAAAATTTGAACAAAAAAATAAAGCTAAGGAGATAAAACAATGACAGTTGAGCAACTTAAAGAAAAACTGGGATTAAAAGTCTTTGGTGGCGAGCAAGGCCTGGCCAATGAAATCAGCGGGGGCTATGTTTCCGACCTGCTGAGCGATGTAATGGGTAATGCCGATACCGGCCAGATATGGATAACGCTTCAGACGCACAAAAACGTGATGGCTATTGCTTCTCTGAAAGATCTGGTAGCTATTATTCTGGTGAAAAACCATGAGCCTGAAGAGGACACACTGGCACAGAGCAACGAGGAAGGAATTCCCCTGCTGGGAACCAACATGAGTACGTTTGAACTTAGCGGAAAGATCTATGAATTATTAAAGTAAACGCTATGCAGCAATACAGGGCCGATTTACATGTGCATACCCTGCTGTCGCCATGCGGCGACCTGGAGATGAGCCCTGCCCACATTGTGGAAGCTGCTGCACGGCGAAACATAAATATACTGGGCATTGCCGATCATAATACAACGAAGCACGGCCCGCTGATACAAAAACTGGCAGAGAAGAAGGGGATTTTCACCCTGTGTGGTGCCGAAGTTACCACCAAAGAGGAGACCCACTGCCTGGCGTTCTTTGAAAACAATGAAATACTGGGTGTTTTCCAGCAGTACCTGGATGCACACCTGCCCGACATCAAAAACGACCCGAAGTATTTTGGTTACCAGGTAGTAATTGATGAAGATGAGATGATTGTGGAGGAGGTGGAAAAGCTTCTGATTTCAGGTATCAGCCAGTCGCTGAATCAGCTGGAAAGGAAGGTGCATGAGCTGAATGGTTTGTTCATTCCGGCCCATATTGACCGGGCCAAATACAGTCTGATCAGTCAGCTGGGTTTTGTACCGCCCGACATCAATGCTGATGCGTTTGAGATCTCGAAATTTACCACCCGGGAAGAAATGGTGAAGAAGTTTCCCTATCTCAAAGACTTCAGTTTTATCAGGAGCTCGGATGCACACCATCCTGACCAGATAGGAAGCAGCACAACTCTGTTTGAAATGGAAGAGGTGAGTTTTGATGAGATCAGGAGGGCGTTGAGGGAAGGGAAGGTAGTGATTGGGGAAAAGTGAAAAGTGAAAAGTGAAGAGTGAAGAGTGAAGAGTGAAGAGTGAAGAGTGAAGAGTGAAGAG
>REDJ01000247.1 GCA_007693555.1 Bacteroidota bacterium | reverse complement strand
GCCATTTTTGTGAAGCTGGCTGACGTTCCGGGGTCGGTTGCAACGTTTTACCGTCTTTTATTTGCAACCATTGCAATAATTCCTGTGTGGATGTACCGGGGCATAAAAATGCCTGTACGCAGGGATGTGCTGCTGATACTGGCAGGTTCGTTTTTCTTTGCAGTGGATCTGTTTATGTGGAATACAGCTATCCCCCTTACTACTGCTGCTACAGCAACTCTGCTGGCAAACAATGCCCCCATCTGGCTGGGCCTGATTACGGTGGTGGTGCTGCGGCAAAGTTTGCCCCGCAAATTCTGGGTGGGACTGGTGGTTGCCATTGCCGGACTCAATGTGCTCATAGGTATCGAATCGTGGAGAACCATGCAGTTCAATACCGGAGATATGCTGTCGCTGGGGGCAGGCTTCTTCTATGCACTTTACCTGATCTATACTGTTGAAGTTCGAAAGCGGGTAAATACGGTAACATTTATGTCGCTTTCACTGATATTTATGGTTGTGATGCTGTTTTTTACCACATGGTTCATGGGGCACTCATTCATCGGATATTCCTCCGGAACGTGGCTGTCGCTGGCCGGACTCGGACTGGTTTCACACTTCGGCGGATGGTTGTGCATCAATTATGCCCTGGGACATTTGCAAGGCAGCAATGTATCGGTTACATTGCTGGCCCAATCGGTGGTAACAGCTATTCTGGGTATCTTTGTTCTTGGAGAGTTTCTCAGTCCGAACCAAATCATTGGCGGGCTGATCATTCTCAGCGGGATTTACATCGTAAACCGCCGTAATACACCGCACCGGGAATCTCCTGCCGATACAATTGTACCTGACCAGCATCCTGCAACAGAACACATATCTGAAAAAAACAGGTAATCAAACCATTTCATTACATAAGCGTTTATCAGACTGGAAAAGAAATCGAAAAAGAAAAACCTGAAATACGATGCAAAACAAAAAATATATCGGAGCCCATGTGAGTGCTTCCGGCGGAGTAGAAAATGCTCCGGTTAATGCAGCGGCCATCGGAGCTACTGCTTTTGCCCTTTTCACAAAAAACCAGAAGCAATGGTTTGCCAAACCTCTCACCGATGAGAATATCGAAAACTTCAAGGCGAACTGCGAAAAACATGGTTACACACCAGAACAGATTCTTCCCCATGACAGCTACCTCATTAACCTGGGACACCCCGAAGAAGAAGGCCTGAAAAAATCGCGCAGGGCGTTTTTGGATGAAATGCAGCGGTGCGAACAACTGGGCATAACCATGCTCAACTTCCACCCGGGCAGTCATCTGAAAAAGATATCAGAAGATGATTGCCTGCAGCGGATTGCTGAATCGGTAAACATGGCTTTGCAGAAAACCAAAGGGGTAACTGCCGTTATAGAAAATACCGCCGGGCAGGGAAGTAACATGGGCTATCGCTTTGAGCATCTTGCCCGAATTATTGAACTTACAGATGATAAGTCCAGGGTTGGTGTTTGCATCGATACCTGCCACAGCTGGGCTGCCGGATATGATTTTGGTTCGGAGGAAGGCTATGAGAAACTTTGGAAAGAATTTGACGACATTGTTGGTCTCAATTACCTGAAAGGTATGCACCTGAACGATGCCAAAAAAGAACTGGGCAGCAGGATAGACCGCCACGCACCCTTAGGCAAAGGATTTATCGGGGAGGAAGGTTTTATCCGCCTGATGAAAGACCCGCGCCTTGACAGTATTCCCATGATTTTGGAAACCCCGGAACCCGAAATATGGGATAAGGAAATCGCATGGCTGCAATCGCATCTCTGAAAAATCTTCTGAATAAAATATATCTTGAAACAATTGGGTGATTTCAGATTGGGATTTTCACTCCTGATCTTCATTGCCAGGTTTCACACCTCCCGGTAATGAAACATTTCTTTCTGACCACAGCATGTAACTGATGCCTATTGCCAGGAAGCTCATGGCAATCACGAAAGTGGTGGTAAATCCAAAAGCTTCATAAAGGGCAATTCCCATCAACGGGGCAAATAAACTGCGGAAGGCTGTAAGCACCAAATGCACCGACTGGTAATTACCGGCTTCTTCGGGAGGACAAAAGTAGGCTGAGCCAATAAACCAGGTAAGGGCCATAGTAGCTGCAAATACGCCATGAAACAATATGTAGAAAATCAGCAAATGATATAATCTGATATCCCAAAACTCAGTATATGCAGGATAATATTCCGTAAGGGTAAGAAACAGGATATACAAGAGCATAGATAAGAAAGAAATAGCGGCAAACCTTCGTGGATCAACCCTTCCCATGAGTTTTCCAAAAAAGGGAAGCATAATAATAGCCAGCACATTATACCCGTTTTTATAAAAAGCAATGCTGGAGTAATTAAGTCCCAGACCGGTTTCAAAAAACAATACTATCACCGTTACCGAACCCATAAACCCCAGGCCATAAAGCATAAATCCGATTTCAAAATCAAGAAACGGCCGGTTTGTCCTGAGAATCCTAACCATGCCCAGAGCAGATTCACGCACAGAATTCCAGAATCCGTTTTCTTTTACTTCAACTTTATCAACCTGATAAGGAATGAGAGATAGTAAAAACACCGACAACACACCCAGAACAGCCGCTATGGGAAAAATATAAACGAAAATGTAATTGTCAATATCAAGCAGCCAGCCATAAATGAAGGTGGTTACCATCATCACGATTTTATTGAGAGTGGTGGCATAACTGAATAAACGACTGAAATTCTCATGCCGGTAAGATGTTTTCAGAAAAAGGTTAATGGTAGGCCAGATGACTGTATTTCCCAGATAATAAACCAGGAATATTCCCAGAAAAATATAATGATAAACGGAGTCGCCTCCCAGGCTTTCGGGGCTGCGGGGAAAGAAAAACAAAAGCAGCAATGGCAAGCGCGAAAGCAAAGCCGCCCGGCGCAGCACATTGCGCTTGTTGCGGATACGTTTGAGCCATTCATTCATGAAGATCAGCAGCAGAAATACTGCCATGCTGAACTGAAACAGCACTGCCAGCTGATAATTGGAGCCAAGCAGGCTTTTCACGAAAACAAACTCATTGAGAATTATCAAGCCCGCAATGATGCCTTCGAGGAAGGAGTAGGACATATGCAGCACAAAGGCTTTCTTCTCACGGGGTAATAACTCGCTCATTTTTCTTTTAGCCACAAAGGCACTTTTGTTTTAATTAGCCACGGATTCACGGATGATAAATTTAAGATTGGATTACACGAATGATTATTAAGGTATGAATGTTTTTTTTGCCACGGATGCACAGATGATAAATTATTTCCTGGATTACACGGATGATTTTAAAAACCATGAAGACATAAATAATTATTGCCACGGATGCACGGATTAAAATACGAATAAAATAGATTACACGGATAATTAGAATTTTGATTTTTCTAACCTTTATCTAAAGTACTAGTCGTTTATATGTTAGTTTGGGTTCTCCAAAGTTTACAAGTAAACCAACATCATTTCCTGAAACCTTCAAATAATTAATAGTCTGGGCAATATGTTCCCTTGCAAGCCTTTGAATTCCTTTGACTTCGAGAATAATATGTTCAAACACAACAAAATCTGCATAAAATTTATGCGGTAACACCACAGTTTTATAGAATACAGAATATTCAACTTCTCTCTCAAAGTAAATATTTTGAGTACGAAACTCATATTCAAGAGCATCTTTATAAACAATTTCAGAAAATCCGGGACCTAATTGATTATGGACATCAAAGCAAATTCCAATGATTTTATACGTTTCATCCTGATATAATAAATCCGGCATAGATTAATAATTAGGTTACAAAACAATCAGATGATATTTCGAAATTTATAATTCCATTGAAATAATAAGAGAAAACGAAACAAAGTGTTCACATTCCAATCAAATTTTCAATCATCCCTAAAATCCAAATCCCCAAAATCATTAACAATCATCCGTGAAATCCAATCTTAAATTCACCATCCGTGAATCCGTGGCTATAAAACATCCGTGCATCCGTGGCAAAAACTCTCTTC
>REDJ01000189.1 GCA_007693555.1 Bacteroidota bacterium | reverse complement strand
GGTGTAAGTGCATAGCGCACCTCTCCTCCCTCAAGAGAAATACTGTGTATAACATTCTGATTGAGAAAGTTGCGCAAAGTACGATAAACAGTTGTACGGTCATAGTTGTAAGCCAGTTTGTCACGTATCTCCGATTCGGATAGCGCTGAATCAGCCTTAGATAAGGTTTTGAGAATTTCCACACGACAAGGTGTGCGTGAAAGGTTGTTTTGCTCAAGCAAAGCATAAATATCGTGATTCATATTACCCATAATTTGCAACTTTGTTGCAAATATAACATTTTTCCAGACCTTACAGAAATGAGAGTTACAATTATGATAATTTATTACCAGGTTTTGAATTTCAAGTATTTGTTTTTTCCATTCAAACTTATTTTTTTTGAATTTGTTTACACGATTCCATTTTTTGTTATATCAAAGAATTATAGCTAATTTTGGAGTGTTGGCAAAGACAGCAGGGGTTTTTCGAGTATAAGGTATGCTTTGCTTTCCTCATAAATATTTTTCCCCAACATATAAAATTTATTACTATGGGTGTTTTCATTGCTATAAGTGTTATCCTGATTTGGGCTCTGCATCTTGCTTATATGCTTACTTCAGTGGAATTCTCAGTAAGTAATCCATGGATGTATATTCATATTATTTTGCAGGCTTGGCTGTATACCGGGCTTTTCATAACAGCACATGATGCCATGCATGGAGGTGTTTCGAAAAACAAAAAACTGAATAAGATTCTGGGTACGATTGCCACATTTCTGTTTGCAGGCATGTCATATAAAAAGCTGATAAAAAATCACGGCCTTCATCATAAAAATCCGGCCAGTGAAAAAGATCCGGATTTTTATGTGAAATCGCAGAATTTCTTTGTGTGGTGGGGAGTTTTTATGTGGCGCTATGTTACAGTAATCCAATTGGTAATTATGGCCGTTGCATATAACATATTTATACATGTGTTGGGCCTTGGCGAACTTAAAGTAATTATTTACTGGGCACTGCCTGCTATACTTGGGACACTCCAGCTTTTTTATTTTGGAGTATACTGGCCGCATCGCAAACCTCACGAAGAAAATATGGAACCGCACAGGGCCAGAACAATGAAAAGAAATCACCTTTGGGCACTCATAAGTTGTTATTTCTTCGGATATCATTGGGAACATCATGACAAACAACATGTGCCCTGGTGGAAACTTCACACAACAAAACCAAAGAATTAATCATAATTGTAATGGAACAACTCAAATCAAGGATTGAAGAGGCGTGGGAGAACCACGATTTATTGAAAGAAAAGAAATATCTTGAAGCCATTGAAAGTGTAATTGATTATCTTGACAGGGGTAAGTTGCGTGTGGCTGAGAAAAAGCAGGGAAAATGGTTTGTTAATGAATGGATTAAAAAGGCCGTTGTGCTTTATTTTCCCACACGAAACATGCAAACCATTGAAGTGGGGCCTTTTGAATTTCATGATAAGATTCCATTGAAAAAAAACTATGCCCGCCTTGGTGTCAGGGTGGTTCCTCACGCCATAGCAAGATATGGTGCATATGTTGCTTCAGATGTTATAATGATGCCCTCCTACATAAATATTGGTGCTTATGTGGACAGCGGCACAATGGTTGATACCTGGGCAACAGTGGGAAGTTGTGCGCAAATTGGTTCAAACGTACACCTGAGCGGTGGTGTTGGCATTGGCGGGGTTCTGGAGCCCTTACAGGCTGCTCCGGTTATCATTGAGGACAATTGTTTTATTGGTTCGCGTTGCATTGTTGTTGAAGGTGTGAGGATTGAAAAGGAAGCTGTATTGGGTGCAAACGTGGTTATTACAGGTTCTACAAAAATTATAGACGTAAGTGGCGAAGTGCCTGTGGAATATACAGGATACGTTCCTGAAAGGTCGGTTGTAATACCGGGTTCAATACCCAAATCTTTTGCAGCAGGAACATACCAGGTACCATGTGCGCTCATTATCGGTAAAAGGAAGGAAAGCACCGATCGCAAAACCAGTCTCAATGATGCGCTCAGGCAATATAATGTAGCAGTATAATTTTTTCAATATAATTCTGTTTATAATATTTAATACCTAAAATCAAGTTTGTATAATATATATGCAGGACGATTTAAAAAAAGCACTGGAAGTACTGGAAAAGGGCGGTACAATTTTATATCCCACCGATACCATTTGGGGCATAGGCTGTGATGCAACCAATCCACGGGCCATTCATAAGGTTTGTAATATAAAATTTCGCAAACCTCAAAAATCACTTATCATTCTGGCTGATGGACCGGATATGATAAAGAAATATGTAAAGAAAATGCCTGAAATTGCAATGGAAGTTATAGATAGTTACAGAGATCCTATTACAATCATCTATAACAATGCAAGAAATCTGCCCAAAAACCTTGTACCAGATGATGGCACTATTGCCATAAGGGTACCCAAAGATGAATTCTGTATAAAATTAATAGGAATGCTGGGTAAACCGATTACTTCAACTTCCGCAAATATCAGTGGAGACCCTAATCCCATATCCTTCAGTAAAATTAGTCCCAAAATCAAGGAAGCTGTTGATTACATCTGTACTACCCATCAAACACGAGTTAATACAATAAAACCTTCTACCATCGTAAAGATTAACGAAGACGGACAAATGCAGATATTAAGGAATTAAAACGTCATAAATTGTTTGCAAATAAACTGAAACATCCTGTCTTTTCAATGATAACCCAGGCAGCCGGAGATTTAAACATGCCGGTCTATGTGGTTGGTGGATGGGTGCGTGATCTGTTGCTTGGCCGCAATTCGAAAGATATTGACATTGTGGTTATTGGAAGCGGAATAAAACTGGCACACCGGATTACCTCCGGTTTAACAAAAAAGCACAAGCTTAGTATATTTAAAAATTTCGGCACAGCCAATCTGAGAATTGGTGATTGGGAAATCGAATTTGTAGGTGCCCGCAAAGAGTCTTACCGGGCTGATTCCCGCAAACCCATTGTAGAGGACGGAAGCTTAGAAGAAGATATCAGCAGAAGGGATTTCACCATCAATGCTATGGCCATTAGCCTCAATCAGAATGATTTCGGAAGTCTGATTGACCATTATGGTGGCAAAAAGGATCTTGAGAATAAGCTTATACGCACACCTCTGGATCCATTGATTACCTACTCCGATGACCCACTCAGGATGATGCGGGCAGTAAGATTTGCATCACAACTGGACTTCAAGATTGACTGCGACTCTTTTGAGGCTATCAAATCCAACGCTTCGAGGATCAAAATTGTATCCATGGAACGTATCATGGATGAATTCAATAAAATTTTGCTTTCTCCTTCACCCGGTAAAGGATTGAAAATGCTCAGGGCTGCCGGTTTGCTAAGTGAGTTTTTTCCCGAGCTGGACGCACTGCATGGGGTTGAGGTTGTTGATGGTAAAGCACACAAGGATAATTTCTTTCATACCATTCAGGTACTTGATAATCTTAGTGAGAAAACTGACGATTTGTGGCTCAGATGGTCTGCATTATTACATGATATTGCCAAACCGGCAACAAAACAGTTTGAACCCGAAGCAGGCTGGACCTTTCATGGGCACGAATATTTAGGGGCGAAAATGATACCAGGTATTTTTAAAAAACTCAAACTGCCCCTGAACGAGAAAATGAAATACGTCCGTAAAATGGTTTTACTGCACCTTCGACCAATTGTTCTCAGTCAGAATATTGTTACTGATTCTGCTGTAAGGAGATTGTTATTCGAAGCCGGCGATGATATAGATGACCTGATGACACTTTGTGAGGCAGATATAACAAGTGCAAATGAACACAAGATAAAACAGTACCTTAAAAATTTTCAGCTGGTCAGGGAAAAACTAAAGGAAATTGAAGAGAAGGATCGCCTGCGCAACTGGCAACCTCCCATAAGCGGGGAAGACATTATGGAAACCTTTGATATCAAACCCGGCAAACAGGTCGGCATCATAAAAACAGCTATTAGGGAAGCCATTCTCGAAGGGGAAATTCCCAATGAAAAAAAAGCTGCATTTGACTTTATGGTAAAACAGGGTAAAAAACTTGGGCTAACCCCTAAAAAAGTCATAAATTAATCATTAATTTTGCTTCTGAGAGTTTAATTAACATGAATAGATAATCTGTTAAACTGATTTTCAATGTTTGCTTACCGGTTTAAAATGAATTTTGAAGAACAGGATGGCTTCTACAGGGACGTGGAGCTTGGTGTTGATCAAACCTTTCTGAACTTCTATAACATTATAATTGACAGCCTTTCTCTTGACAAAACCGTGCCTTGCTCATTTTTCATTTGCGATCACCGGTACAGAAAGAAAAAAGAGATCATTATGCCGTCACAGGACCAAAACCAGGAAAATGAACCGGCAAACGAACAATCTGGCGACCAGAAACCAAAACTCAGGATGGATAAATGCTATCTCAATGACCTTATAGACGACCCTCACCAGAAGTTTTTGTTTATATACGATATTCCAAAGGAATGGACTTTTTATATTGAGCTTTCCAAAATCGTATCCCGCGAAAAAGGAGAAACCTATCCCAGAATAATAAAGGCTGTTGGTCCCGTACCACAGGAAATCAGCCGCAAACCCAGACCCCTGCCAGGCCTGGATGATGAAGATATAGCTGAGACAGAACAGGAAGCTGAAGAAATGGATATCAGCCCGGAAGCTGAAGGCACTTATGGTGAAGAGGATTTGGATGAATTTGATGACAGTAGTTTTTACAACGATGCTGTTGACAGTAGTCAGGATTTTGATGAAAGAAAACTCTGAATATAAAACCCTGGTAATAATTACAGGACCCACAGCTGTTGGAAAAACCCAAACCAGTATAGATATTGCAGAAAAACTCCAAACAGAAATTATTTCTGCCGATGCCCGGCAATTTTACAAAGAATTACGCATAGGCACAGCTGCCCCCACCCTATCAGAAAACCAGCGGGTAAAACATTATCTGGCAGGCCATCTGTCCGTTTTTGATTATTACAATGCCCGTTTATTTGAAAAAGATGCCCTTAAAGTCATTGATAAGCTTTTTCTCACTAAAGATTTTGTAGTAGCAACAGGAGGTTCAGGGTTATACATTGATACGCTTTGTCAAGGTATTGATAAAATGCCCGACATCTCTGAAGATATCCGCAACAAAGCAAAAGAAATTTACCTGCAGAATGGTATTGAAGGGTTAAGGTTTGAATTGAAAAGAATCGATCCTGTATATTATGATGAGGTAGATAAAACCAACCCCAATCGTATGCTTCGCGGAATTGAAGTTTTTTATGCCACAGGTGAAAGGATTTCCGATTTACGAAAAAAAAAAAGGATAAAGAGGCCATTTCAGATAAAAAAAATTGTTTTGAACCTGCCCCGCAAAGAGCTTTTTAGCAGGATAAACCTCCGTACCCATGATATGATCAGGCAAGGATTGGTTGATGAAGCCATAGGTTTTTTCAAATACCGGCATCTGAATGCCTTGAATACAGTGGGATATAAAGAAATATTTGCCTGGCATCAAAACATATGGAATCTTAATACCGCCATAGAAAAGATAAAAACCAATACCCGCAGATATGCAAAAAGGCAGCTCACGTGGTTTAACCGTTATGAGGATGCCCGTTGGTTCCAGCCGTGGGAAGACAAAGAAATCATGAGGTTTATAACAGAAAAAAGCCGGCAATAATACTGCCGGCCGCTTACCTTATCATAAATTCTTAAATATTTATCAGCTTGTGTGAAATTCCACCAACCCCTCCATTGGAAGGACCAGGGTACGTCCCATGGTAATACCATGTCTGTCAGCAGCCTTTTTCAATTGCTCCTGAAAATTATGGGCTACAGAACCCACACATGAGAAAGGAACTTCCTTATAACCGGTATAATTGCTTACCTGTTCGCGGAAATAGTCATCAAATGAATTTACAACGATTTTCTCGATAAACGGATGATGTATTTGTTGTTTAAGGAACTTTGCAAATTTTGCCAGGAAGGTATTTGGATTGGGTTTTTTATATACATTGGTAAGTATATCTTCCGGAGTGTAAGTATAGGTATTTTTGAAAGCATCAGCTATTTCAGCTGGTACTTTATTTTTAAGGTACAATGAAAGAAATAATCTCCCCAAAGTGGCGCCGCTTCCTTCATCGCCAAACATATAACCCACTGAAAATATGGTTTCTACTACATCTTTCCCATCATACAGGCAAGCATTGGATCCGGTTCCAAGGATACCTGCCACACCCCTTTTACGGCCATGAAGAGCACGGGCAGCACCAAGCAGATCATGGTCTACTGTTGTTTCAGCATTTGGGAAAAGCTGCTTCAAAGCATTATTTATAATTGCCTGATTGGTTTCTGAGCTACATCCGGCACCATAAAAGTGAACCTCCTTTACCAGAGACAGATCAAACTTTTCAGTAAATTCTTTGCTCAGAGTATCATAAACCAGGCTTGTATCAACAAAGTAGGGGTTAAAACCCATGGTTTGAAATCTGAGATGTTCTTTTCCATTTTTCAATAGTAACCAATCTGTTTTGGTACTTCCGCTATCAGCTAATAAAATCATAGTTTAGAAATTTTATCGGTTTATTTTGATTTTAAAATTAACTATCAATTATGCCCGGAAACTCCCTGGCAAGCATTTCTTTAAGCTCAACAGGTTTGATGTTTCTTTTCAGTTGTCCATCTTTTACCCATGAAATCCTTCCGGTTTGTTCACTTACTACAATGGCTACCGCATCCGATTGCTCGCTTATACCCACAGCAGCGCGGTGCCGCAATCCCAGATATGCGGGAAATGTTTTGCTTTCAGAAACCGGCAAAACACAACGAGCCGCGCGAATACGATTGTTAATAATGATTATGGCACCATCGTGTAATGGATTATTTTTGTAAAAAATGTTCTCCAGAAGCGGCCTTGAAATTACAGCATCCAGTATTTGACCTGTGTCCACAAAAAAATCGAGTTTATTTTCCTTGGTTAGCACAATTAATGCACCGGTGCGTGTGGCGGCAAGCTGTTCACATGCAGTTACGATATCATTGATATTTAAACGGGTTGACGGATCATCCTGCCAGAAACGACTGAGAAACTTCCGGGTTCGTTTTCCCATAAAACCACGTGTACCCAATAAAATCAGGAATTTGCGTATTTCAGGTTGAAACACAATTATCAGCGCGAGTACACCCACATTGATAAACTGGCTGAGAATTTCGGTAAGTAAATCCATCTCAAAGGCACGTACCAACCACCAGATTATATATATGGAAATAATACCCAGAAAGATATTTATCGCCCCTGTTCCCCTGATAATTTTATACAAATAATAAATGAGCAGGGCCACCAGAATGATATCCAGTATATCAAGCAGCCGTATTTGTATAAAGGCCGGTAAGCCATCAATCATCATGTTGTAAGGAAGTTTTCTAAAGGTTAAACCCAAAAATAAAAGGCAAAGATAAAAATTTAATACCCTGTATAAAAAGAAAATCAACCATTTATAGAACTATTGAATATTTCAATCAGTTGAATTGCTTCCCTTGCTTCGCGTGCATCATGCACCCTGAGAATTTTTACACCCTTTTGCAGAGCAATGGTATTAAGCACAGAGGTACCATTTAAAGCTTCAGAGGGTTTGGATTTAAGCACTTTATTTATCATGGATTTGCGAGAAAGACCGGCCATTATGGGTAAATCAAAGATCCGGAAATAATCCAGCCCCTTTAAAAGCCGGTAATTGTCTTCAAGAGATTTACCAAAGCCAAATCCGGGATCCAGAATAATATCATGAACTCCCAACCGTCTGAGTTTATCAATCTTTTCTGCAAAATAAAAAGCGATTTCCTTTACGGGATCATCATATACCGGATTTTCCTGCATATTTTGCGGAATCCCTTTCATATGCATAATGATATAAGGTACCTGAAGCTTTGCAACAGTATCAAACATTTTTGCATCAATATTGCCTGCTGATATATCATTTATAATATGAGCTCCCTGCACTACAGCCGCCTGAGCCACTGACGAGTGATAAGTATCCACAGAGATAATTGCCTGAGGAAATTTCTGCAGAATCACTTCCAGTGCAGGTATTAATCTTTTTTTCTCCAGCTCAACATTGATAAGTTGAGCACCGGGCCGGCTGCTGGCAGCTCCTACATCCAGAATCACAGCGCCCTGACTGATTAACTGGTCGGCACGATCAATAATCTGAAGCTTATTACTGTATTTTCCACCATCATAAAATGAATCAGGGCCAATATTAATGACTCCCATAACAATGGGTATGGATAAATTTATAATTTTGCCCTTACAATTGAGGGTAGTTTTTGGTTCAAAAAATGTATCTTTCAAAATTGAAATAATTTCCGAATTAATAGATTTCAAAAACCTTTAACAGCGAATGGAAGCGAAAACAAACGAACAATTTGACCAGATCAAAACCTTGTGCCTGGATATTTTTACCAAGAAAATGCAAGATTACGGAAGTGCATGGCGTATTTTGCGAAGTTCTTCATTGACCGATCAAATATTCATCAAAGCCCAGCGCATTCGCTCCATTCAGGACAAAGGTAAACAAAAAATCGATGAAGGTATAAAACCTGAATTTATCGGTATCGTAAATTATTCTGTTATGGCTTTGGTGCAGTTGGAAATGGGCCATGCCGACCAGCCCGACCTGAATATGGAAACTTCAATTGAAAAATATCATTACTATTATGATAAGGCCAAAAACCTTATGCTCGACAAAAATCATGATTATGGTGAAGCATGGCGCGAAATGCGGATTTCAAGCCTGGCTGATATTATTCTGATGAAATTGCTTCGCATAAAGCAAATTGAAGACAACAAAGGATTAACGCAAATATCTGAAGGGATTGATGCCAATTATTATGATATCATCAATTACGCTGTATTTGCCCTTATAAAACTTGAGTTAGAAAAAAAATAAGTTTTAAAAAATACTTTACTGACCAGTGCTGAAATTTTTAGGAAAAAGAACCGGGTATGGATTGCTGGTAATGCTGGGAGTCATTACAGTAGTATTTTTCCTGTTTAATGTGTTACCCGGCGACCCCGCACGCATGATGCTCGGGCAAAGGGCTGATATTTCATCTGTTGAAGCCATTCGCCAGGAACTCGGGCTTGACCGCCCTGTACATATCAGATTTCTCAACTACATCAATGACCTGTCACCTTTGTCGGTTCACAAAAATCAGGATGAAAAAAGTTTTTTTTATCTGGATGATGTGAAATATAATTATGCAACTCTGGTTCGCATCAAAGGACTGAGTATTGTGGCCAAAACACCTTATATGGGCCGATCCTACCAAAGTAACCGTCCCGTTACAGAAATTTTGGCAGTAGCTTTCCCCAATACTTTGCTCCTGGCATTTGTATCCATAAGTTTTGCTATGTTGCTGGGTGTAATACTGGGAATATTTTCTGCCATAAAAAATCATACAATCATTAGCAAGTTTATACTGGTATTCTCCGTTTCGGGTATGTCGTTGCCTTCCTTTTTCGCTGCCATAATAATTGCATGGCTGTTTGCATTTGTTCTGGGCGATCTTACAGGTCTCAATATGACCGGTAGCCTTTGGGCAGTTGATGATTTCGGCAGAGGAGAATACATTCAGTGGAAAAACCTGATCCTGCCTGCATTAACCCTGGGTATAAGACCCCTTGCAATTGTAACAGAACTCACCCGTAGTTCTCTCATACAGGTTTTGTCGCAGGATTATATTCGCACTGCAAAGGCAAAGGGCCTAAGTTTTTACAGGGTAATTACACGCCATGCTCTTAAAAATGCCATGAACCCTGTTATTACGGCTATATCGGGCTGGTTTGCATCTCTGATGGCAGGTGCTGTTTTCGTTGAATATGTTTTTGACTGGAAAGGTATCGGGGTTGTCATCGTTGAATCTCTGGAAACCTATGATTTTCCCCTGATAATGGGAGCCGTTTTGCTTATCTCAGTAATGCTTGTTATTATCAATATTTTAGTTGATATTGCCTATGGATTGCTTGATCCACGAATAAGGCTGCAGTGACACCTTTCACTTCTGCGATACCGTATCATGCAGTTGACGGAATAGTTTTCATTAAAAAACACCCGGAAGTATTACTAAATTTTACTCAAACCATTGAGCCGCTTTCTGATTCAATAGAAGTATTATCTGTGGTAACAAATTCAATAATTTTACTTAGTTTTAGCCGTCATAGATTTCGTATTTTTGCTTTTTAAAATCAAGTCAAATATTATTTTAAACCAAAATTGTAATAAAAATGAGAAAAAAGATCGTAGCCGGAAACTGGAAAATGAATTTAAGACTGGAAGAGGGTCTGAAGTTAGCAAATGATATAATTGCGTTCGTAAAAGAACATCCTCTTAAATCGCTGAAAGGTAAACCGGAAATGATCTTGTTTACCCCATCTGTACACTTATCATCTGTTGCAACTGCCGTTGGGCAGACAGAAGGAGTAAGTGCAGGTGCGCAGAACTGTCATAATCAACCTAAAGGCGCATATACCGGAGAAATATCTGCCGAAATGATACAGTCAGCAGGTGCAACCAACGTGCTTGTAGGGCATTCCGAAAGGCGCTCCTATTTCGGTGAAAAAGACGAACTGCTTGCTGAAAAAACCAAAATTGCACTTGAATACGGATTAAGACCGGTATTTTGTTGTGGTGAAGTACTGGATGAAAGAAATGAGAAAAAGCATTTTGATGTGGTAAGGAAACAACTGGAAACCGGCCTTTTCTGGTTGAGTGAGAAAGAATTCAGCAAGATAGTAATTGCTTATGAACCCGTTTGGGCAATAGGCACGGGAGTAACAGCAACCCCGGAACAGGCCCAGGAAATGCATGCTTTTATCAGGCAATTGATTAAAGAAAAATACAATTCTCAAACCGCAGAAAACACAACAATACTTTACGGAGGCAGTTGCAACGCTAAGAATGCTGCTGAGCTCTTTGCCAATGAAGATGTTGACGGAGGACTTATAGGGGGTGCATCGCTGAAAGCTGATGAATTTTGTGCTATTATCAAATCCTTTTAACTGTCAGATAATATGGATTACGTTGAAGTAACCGTAACAGTTGAACCTGTGCAACCCTGGTCTGATCTGCTTATAGCTGAAATGGCCGATGCAGGCTTTGAAAGCTTTGAGGAGAATCTCAAAGGTTTCAAAGCCTGGATACCTTCAAAGGAATTTGATGAACAAAAACTCAAAAACATCAGGCTTACAGAAAGAGAAGCAAAAAATGTAAAATTCAGTTTTGAAGTCAGAAAGATTGACAATCAAAACTGGAACCAGGTCTGGGAGAGCCATTTTGAACCGGTTGATGTGGATAAAAAGTGTTACATCAGGGCACCATTTCATGAAGCAAAACCCGAATATCCTTATGAAATAGTTATTGAACCCAAAATGTCATTCGGTACCGGTCATCATGAAACTACTGAACTTATGGTACAATGGATTCTCGAAACAGATTTTGAAGGGAAAGATATACTTGACATGGGCTGTGGCACAGGAATTCTCGCCATACTGGCTTCAAAAAAAGGTGCAAAATCGGTGGTTGCAATTGACAATTATCCATTTGCTTACGAAAACACAATAGAAAACACAGAAAGAAATAACACTCAAAATATTAAAGTACTGCTGGGTGATTCAGAGTTGCTGGGTAATGAAAAATATGATATAATAATTGCAAACATTACAAAGAATGTACTACTGGAAGATATGAAAGCTTATGGTTCTGTTCTCAAACCAGGTGGGGAACTTTACATCAGCGGTTTCTTTTCAGAAGATATACAGGAACTCCTTAAAGCAGCAGAAAATGAAGAAATCAAATATATCGCGCATAAACAAATGAAGGAATGGGCAGCGGTAAAACTGGCCAAAAATAAAAAATAGCTGTAGACTGATATTTTTCGATATCATTGAAATGATTCAATGAACTTGTAAACTTTGAAAGTCCGGTTAAATGAAAGCATTTATACCGGTCTGAATTTACTAACTTATTAAAAGGCATATGGTAAAACACTTACCTACTCTTATCCTTATTATTCTGTTATCAATTTCTGCAATGTCGCAGAATCAGCGTATACAGGGCTTTTCTGACAACGACGAAGAGTTTATTCTTGAGCTGTCAGCTCTTGTTGATGGCCTTGACAGGCAGGATAGAATGCGTGCACAGGCTTATATGGACACCTTTGCCGCAGTATGGAATAGTGATTTACTGAATAAAGGTCAGAAAACCACGATCAAAAGAACTATGAACAGCCTTGTGGGCTTACGACTGAGACCATGGCCTGATTATATGCAATACCTCAACGGAGTTGTTAAGGTGATTCAAACACCTGAGGGCGAACAGAATTTCGATGCCTGGCACGCAGGTTTTCGTCCCCTGCTCACTGCCAACAATCTTCAAAGACTTACTAATTTATGGCAAAAAAGCATTGACCTGTTTGATGAGAACATTGTTTTCTCGTCTTCATCCGTAAAATGGCAACTGAGAGATAATAATTATTTACTTTCATATGAAGATGGCAAACCCTGGATCAGTTTTCAGGACACAGATCTTGTTTGTTATTCACAGGGAGACAGTACGGTAATCTATAATACCTCTGCACGTATTGATTTAAACGCAGAAAAACTATGGGGTCAGGGAGGAAGAATAGCATGGGAAAGGGTTGCACTTGCTCCTGATAAAGTTTATGCCATACTGGGCGAATATGAAATCAATATTGCCATTTCGCGCTTTGAAGCCGAATCGGTAACTTTTTACAATCTTAATTTCTTTTCCGAACCCCTTTTTGGAAAACTTACCGAAAGGATTATGTCAGGCGTAAAGCCAGAAGATGCAAGTTATCCCAGATTTCAGTCATACCAGGCATTTCACGAGATCAAAGATGTATTTCCAGGTATCGATTTCAGGGGAGGGTTTACAATGATGGGAAACCGGATTCTAGGCACTGGTACAGATGACACTGACGCCTCTTTAAAGTTTTACCGTTCAGATTCTCTCTTTATAAGCGCCAGGAGCAGAAGCTTTTCTATAAGACCAGACAGGATAGCAACAGAAAGGGCTGAAGTAAGTATCTATATGGCCGGGGATTCAATTTACCATCCATCAGTGAATATGAGATATCTTGATCCTGTGCGTGAATTTTCGCTGCAGCGTGATGAAAGAGGTGCATCAAGAGCTCCGTTTACCAGTACATTTCACAGGGTTGATATGTATTGCGAAGCCATTTATTGGGATATTGATACCTATGATATTGAGTTAAGAATGGTAACCGGCATGAGTGAAAAGGGAAACGCAGTTTTTGAATCTCATAATTTCTTTTCTGAATTGCGGTATATGCGTATGCAGGGTATATCAGAATTACACCCTTTGATCAGGCTAAGAAATTTTGCCCGTGAATATGATTCCAGAACATTCCCCGTCAGTGCTTATGCCAGATATCTGCGCCAGAATGTTGCCAGTGTGGAAGCACAGTTACTAACCTTTTCCTTTTACGGTTTTTTATCCTATGATATCGACAATCAAATGGTTACACTCCATGACCGCCTTTATCATTATCTTACATCATATACAGGGCGGAGTGATTTTGATGTTATACAAATCAATTCGGAAGCTCCTGTCAATGGCAGACTCAACATGAACAACTTCGACCTTCATCTGTTCGGAGTTGACAGAATTCCTCTTAGCCGCGAAAAAAATGTTATCATACATCCCTACAACCAGGAAGTTATACTGAAACAAAACAGAGATATGTACTTTCACGGCAGGATAGAGTCGGGGTTATTTGATTTTTATGGAAAGGAGTTCTTCTTTGACTACGATATGTTTAAAATAGACCTGGTAAATACCGACTCCATGAGCTTCAGGGTCCGTTCGCATGAACCGGACGAGAGAGGACGTTATACCTATCATCGTGTGCAGACCGTTCTGGAAGGAATAAACGGAGAACTCCTGGTGGACCATCCCGGTAACAAATCCGGTCAGATGCCAATACCCCGTTATCCCATTTTCAACTCCAACAATGAGTCCTTTATGTATTATGACAGGGAAACAGTACATGAAGGTGTATATGACAGGGAAACTGTTTATCTCAGGTTGATACCTTTCAGTATTGACAGTCTCGATAACGCTACAACCGACAATATTGCCTTTGACGGGGTATTTATCTCTACAGGAATATTTCCTGACTTTGTGGACTATGTGACGGTGCAGGAAGACTATTCGCTCGGATTTAATACCCATACTCCTGAAGGAGGCTATGAAATATATGGTGGAAAGGCTGTATACAAAGGTCCCATAAGAATGAGCAACAGGGGCTTGCATGCCGACGGACGCCTGGAATTTCTCGATGCCACGGTTGACGCACATACCATGCTAATGTTTCCTGATTCAGTAAGTGGTAAAATCAATGCCTTTAATCTTAAAGCAAAGGATGGACCCACAGGACATCCCAAAGTATCTGCACTGGATGTGGATATGGCATATCTACCTTTCCAGGACCGAATGGAGATTAAAAACACAACCCGTCCATTCGAGGTGTATGATGGCCTTGTTCAAATGGAAGGTTCAATGCAACTCACACCTGAAGGACTTACCGGAAAGGGCCGCCTTGAATTGTTTGGAAGCACTTTGCTTTCTGATAATGTTGACTTGAAAGTGGATGATTTTATCGCAGAAAACTCCACGCTGAATCTCATGACCGCTGATGGCAGAAACCTGGCTGTCAGAGCTACAAATTACAATGCACATGTGGATGTTGCCAAAAGCACTTCACAATTTAAAAGCATAACAGGTTTATCTAAAATGGCATTTCAAATCAACGAATTCGATGCCTTAGGATATGACTGGCACTGGGATATGGCCAGGGGTGATCTCACCATACGGAGCTCCCTGCACCAGGAAATTGCTGCCATGGGAGAACGAAAACCTGAAGACTGGATACATTTTGATTTTTCCGGTCATGAACTCATTTCTACTCACAGGGCACAGGATTCTCTCAGATTCTATGCCGGAAATATTCAGTACAACCTTGCTGAAAATACCATTCATGCTGATGATGTAAAAATAATCAAAGTAGCAGATGCTGCCATTTATCCACATAACGAGAAAGTAACAATTCTTCAGCGGGCCGAAATCGGAAAGCTGGAAAATGCACTCATCCTCGCAAATACCTCCACCCTGAAGCACCGCTTTTATGATGCAGAAGTGAATATAACTTCCCGTCTCAGCTACAGAGGCAGTGGCATGTATGATTACAGGGACGTAAGAGGAGATGTTCAGAACATTTTCTTTAACTCGATTTCTGTTGACAGGGTAAACAGAACCACTTTAGCCAGTGCTGAAATTTCAGAAGAACAAAACTTTACCATCAGCCCGTGGTTCGGATTTTATGGTGACCTTGGCCTGAGAGCGGAGAAAGCCGAATTTAACTACAGAGGTGCTGCGGAAATTTTTGTTGATTGTCCCAACTACAGACCTGATCGTATCAGATTTGAGGCCGAAGCAAGGGCTGACAGCGTATTCATACCATTGGCCGAAGATCTCAGAAATGAAGCCAATGGGCGCATTATCAGCTCTATAATGTTGGCCGGTGATTCGGTGCATATTTACCCGGGACTTTTCACCCGCAGAAGGCACTACTCTGATATGGAAATCATTGGAGCAACCGGACATCTGACATATGACAATGGCCTGAATCAATACCAGGTCAGCACTTTGGAAAAACTCCGCAACCAACAGCTTGCCGATAACATTATTACCATCAACCCCAATACATGCGTTTTTGATGGCCATGGTAACATCACTCTCACAGAGGATATGGGCCAGGTAAAGCTGGTCACTCATGGTCGCATAAATCATGATTTGAAAGAAAATGAAACTTCATTCGATTTGGTAGTTGGGGTTGATTTCTTCTTTCTCAATTCTGCTCTGGCAATCATTGAGAACAATATCAGAAACATGAATGAACCAAGGATGTTAAATCTGAACCGATTCAATTATACGGCATTTCTACAAAAAACCATTGGCAGAGAAAATTCCCGCCGTTTGATGGATGAATACGCTTTAACCGGTTCTTTCAGAAGGTTCCCGCCTGAACTCAACCATACTTTCTTTTTTGGTGATGTAAAAATGAAATGGAATGAGGAAGCACAAACTTTCCATTCAACAGAACCCCTCGGATTGGCCAATATGGAAAGATTTCCGCTGAACACCTACGTTGACGGCTTCCTTGAAGTAAGAAAAACACGTAACGAGGATTTCCTGAGCCTTGTTTTGGTGCCTTCCGGACTAACCAGTGAGGGAATTGGTCAGGAATGGTATTTCTTTACCTATGCCAATAATATTATGCAAACCATAGCTTCCCGGCCCGAATACAATGAAATGATACGCAGTGTCAGGCCCCGCAGAAGGCGTATGAATGTAGACAGGGGAGAAAGACCATTTACCTACATACTTGCAGCCGATCGCAGGCCATTTGACTTTGTAAGAAGCATGAGAAGTCTTAAAGAATAAAAATTCATAACTTAGCTGGCTATTTAAGGTTGCAAACTGCAACCGGCTAATCTGATAAGAAACCAACTAAGAAATTATGAACTGGGAGTTATATAAAGTGCTGGCGTTGTTTGCAGCATATATACTAGGCTCTGTGCCCACATCCGTATGGTTTGGGAAAATCTTTTACAATATTGACCTTCGTGAGTACGGCAGCGGTAATGCCGGAGCAACAAATGCCCTCAGGGTATTTGGCAACAAAGCGGGTGCACTGATTCTCGTGCTGGATGCATTGAAGGGTTTTGCCGCCGTTTACCTGAGCAGATTTTTTGGTGAAGCATCATTCACCACAGAAAACAATTACGTAATTTACCAGTTGATACTGGGCTCAGTTGCTTTATTGGGCCATGTTTTCCCAATATTTGCCGGTTTCAGGGGAGGTAAAGGGATTGCTACACTCGTCGGAATTGTTATTGCCCTGTTCCCGCAGGCCGTTTTGATTTGCCTGGTAGTATTTCTGGTTGCATTTCTTCCCACAAGGTATGTATCCCTTGGTTCTATGGCCGCTGCCATTACCTTTCCCATTGCAGTTATTCTTATCCTGCAAAGTAATTTAACGGCCGAAATTGTTTTCTCGATTGCAGTTGCAGTTTTTGTACCTCTTACACATCATAAAAACATCAAGAGATTGTTGAAAGGAGAAGAAAATAAACTGATTTTCAGAAAAAAGGGAATGGCAAGCGAATTGAAAAACAATGAAGGGAATCATTGAATAAAAAATTATTCAAACAATCAAAACATTCTTAGTGATATTGAGGTTTAGATAATATGATTATATGCACAAAATAGTGCAAATATTCATAATTTATTTACCTTTGAAAAGAAGTTATATTTACCTGTTTTTATAAAATAATTTTTTGGGACATTTAATTTCTGATTTTAAATATGACCAGAGAAAAAACAAGACATTCAGATTCTGTACAATCTCTCAGAACAAATTTACGTGACCTGGTGGTTCATAACGACGATTTCAATACATTTGATTATGTGATACAAACTCTAATTGAGGTTTGTAAGCACGAGCCTGAACAGGCTGAGCAATGCACACTTATTATTCATCACACCGGAAAATGCTCTGTCAAATCAGGGGATTTCTCAACGCTTAAGCCTATGTATAGGGAAATACTGAATCGCGGCATTACTGCTACTATCGAGTAAAAAGATCAACGATTAAGCTTTCATTCTGAATACAATAAATAATTGTCATCATAATATAAACAAAAAGGAAATGGGTTGGTTAGTTATAGTAACTTTGATTGTAATAGGATTGATATTCCTGTTGCTGGAGATTCTTGTAGTACCCGGCGCTACAGTTGTTGGCATTGTTGGTGCCGCTATGATGGCATTTGGAGTTTATTCAGCCTATAGCAGCCATGGTGCTGTTGCAGGTACCTATACCCTTGGAGCTACACTGGTTTTTTCCATTGGAGCATTGGCACTGGCACTGAAAAGCAATACCTGGAGGCGGGCAATGCTGGGGTCTGAAGTTGACGGGCGTGTCAACATTGTTGAGGCAGAAAAAGTGAAGCCCGGCGATGAAGGGATTGCCATCACAAGGCTCAACCCGATGGGTAAGGCCATGATAAATGACGAATATTACGAGGTTACTTCAAAGGATAACCTTATCTCTCAAAACACAGAAATTATTGTAACGAAAGTAGACGGAAATAAAATCATTGTCAAATCAAAATCAAACTAAAAAATGGAAGCTAATATTGGAATTATTATTGCCATTGCGGTAGTTAGTATATTGGGATTGTGGATTATTTTCTACTTTATCCCGGTAGGATTATGGTTCTCAGCTCTGGTATCAGGTGTAAGGATCAGTTTATTGCAATTGGTACTGATGCGATGGAGGAAAATCCCCCCGGCGGTAATTGTAAACAACCTGATTTCGGCCACCAAGGCAGGCCTGCGCTTAAACAGGGATGACCTGGAAGCACACTTTCTTGCAGGGGGTAGAGTAAAGGCTGTTGTTAATGCTCTTATCAGTGCAGACAAAGCCAATATCAACCTGGATTTTAAAACAGCAACTGCCATTGACCTTGCAGGTCGTGATGTACTTGAAGCAGTGCAGATGTCAGTTAA
>REDJ01000215.1 GCA_007693555.1 Bacteroidota bacterium | reverse complement strand
GTTTTTCAGAAGCAAAAATACTATCAGACAGTTCTTTGTGAGTCTTAAAATCAGACAATGCCAGTTGATGCATCCCCATATTTTCATGGCTTAAAGATCGTTCAAGATAGGCTTTACTTTTATCCTGTCTTAGATTCAGTTGTTCAGAAATACGAATGGCTTGATTCAAATTCTGAATTGCTTGTTGTGGATTGTTGGTTTCATTATAAAACAAACCCAGGGAGTTCAAAATCTTTACTTTCCCGGGCAAATCTCCGATTTGTGAAGATATTTCAAGACCCTCGTCAAGCATTTTCCGGGCCTGATTGTATTGATTGCGAAGCATATAAAGATTGCCCAGACGGTTTAAAGCACCAGCCTTATTGCTCGGGTTACCTGCACTATCGGCTTTGGCAGCACTTTCCTGTAAAAGATCCAGGGCTTCGTTATAATTCCCCTGAATAATGAACAGATCGCCAAGATTTCCAAGCAATTGAGCCTGGTACTTGAGATCACCATGAGCACGGTAGATTTGAAGTGCTTCCTTGCTATGCTCAATGGCATTTGAAATATTGCCCAGTTCCTGCTCAATAACGGCAATCTGAAGCAGAATATCGGCTGTACGAACAGGTTTGTCAAACTCCTTCATCAGTCGTAAACCCTTCAGGGCATAGTTGTAGGCAATATTAAAATTGCCCTGTTTCTGATTGATCTGGCTTTTCATAGTATAAGCTATTGCCAAAAGATAGTTGTCATTTCTCTGAGAATAAATCTCAATACTAATATCATTGAGTGAATCGGCAGCAGCAAAATTACCCATGTTCAGGTTGGTAACAGCCAGTCCATTAATCGCTAACAATAAACTACTTGAATCTCCTGTCACCATAGCAAGCTGATACGTCTGGTTGAAATAGATTTTTGCTGAATCGTACTGATCCTGGTTATTAAATAATACCCCTATATGAAAGTTTGCCATGCTTTCCCTTTTTTCACTCCCGATCTCCCGGGCTAAGGCAAGATTTTGCAGGGCAAAAGCCATAGATCGCTCCGGATCGCGATACATAAAAGCATTGATCAGGTGGGTAAGGGTGGAAAACCTGGTGATATCGTCAGGCTGATATGCGTAAACCTGCAACAGGCTGTCGATATTTGGTGTTTGTGTATTCCCGGGCAAAGGAAAAACCATATATGCCCATGCAATAATAGCGAAATATTTATTCATTGCTTGATGGTTTTAGTAAAATATTATCATATTCGGCAAGAACCAGTTAGTTGACAAGGATCTGCAGGTTTGACACCCCTGATGAATTGCTAAAGATAGGTTTGTACATGATTTTAACCTGGTAATCCATTGTTCCTTAAATTTACAAAAAAAAGCTTTACCCTGATTATCAAAGGGTAAAGCTTTTATACTGGCCGATAAGCATCGATTAAAAGTTGTAATACTCCATCAGGCCTTTTTCAAGTCCGCGAATTTGGGCATCGCTGGGAACAAAATCGTAAATCTGCAGCTCCAGCATGCGGATAGATGCAAAACCAGTTCCAGATCCCTCCCCATTGATGTCACTGACCCCGATACTTGCACCCAGGAACTGATCAATGGGTACTTTCATGTTTGGATCATGTGCTTCTTCCAGCCCATTGATAAAGATTCGCATTCCATTTTCCTCGCTGAAAGTAAATATGAAAAGCTGGAAGGAGAAAAGGTCTTTATCCAGTGGTGCAGTTACTTGCGCTGCTCCACCATGAGATATACTTACGGTATTGCTATTGTCAAACCCGATTCGTATACCTCTGCCCTCGGCAGAGCTGTCACCCCAAAACCAATATACAGGGGTATCGTCACTGGGCGGAACACCTGACCGACTCACTATTGCTGCTATGGTATAATCTGTATTTCGCAGAGGTGTTCCGGGTACGCGCATGCGCCCGGTAAAAGAATTGGCCTGAAACTGGAAATCAGGAACCCGGCCTCCGGCAGGATTACCATCATTCCAGAGGCCTGCGTAAGCCGGGCCTCCAAAAGGTACTACAGCATCGCGGCTGTTATCATTGTTCTGGGCTCCAAACAAATCCTGCCAACGGGTTATTCCAAGTCCACCCAGAAAATCTTCCCATTCCACACCAATATTGCCACGATACCAGGCAACTCCATCAAACAATGCATCACTCAGCGGGGCACAATCAATGATATCATACTCCGTTGCAACTTTTACTTTTAGTTGCTGTGCCGGATCATTGGCTGCATTCACAGTGTAACTGAGCGGTTGTCCGGTAGTAATGGTTCCGCCTTCTTCGATAAACGTTCTTAGGGCATCAAAATCTCCGGTTAGTGCTGCTGCCGCCTGGCTTGAGTTTCCCCCGATAGCATATCCACTAATTTGCACACTGCTTAGTTCACTCACGTACTTCACATCACCGCCTATAGAACCGCTGGCAACTGCACCATTAAAGCTTGCATCAATGGAAGCTCTCATTTCCTGAAACGAATCAGTTGATTGTATCAGCAGGTAAAAAACACGGCCGTAGGTTACACTGGATACATATGCTGCCGGATTACCGGGTTGCACATACTGGCTAAGCTGTTCTGCCGTAACATTCTCTCCGAAAAACTGTGATGGGTCAGTGGGCGCCTCAAATGCGATGGTATAATAACTCTGGGTAAGGCGAACCAGGAACCTGTTATAGCTTACATCCGAATTAAAATTAAAGGACGCCTGCACATCCGTTGTAAGGCTGCTAAATTCGGCACGAAGCGCCACACCCAGTTGCTCACGCGATGAAATGCGTTCCATGCTATAGGTAGTACGTGCCGGAAGGTCGCCCGGATTATCGGCAATGATCTCATTCATGGCATCGTAAACACTACCAAGACCCACAACATCAAGCTGCCGGCTGGCAGAAGCAGCTCCGTTTACCAGGGTAATAACCACCGTTCCCGGGCCTCGCTCTACCGGAATTCCACTGGGTGTTGCATTATCAAGCGTATTACCCTGCAAAAGGTTTCCGGGGAATATGACTTGGGTATTAGGGTCAAATTGGGGAAAATTACTGTATCCCTGGGTTAGGCTAACAGTTGTCCGGGTACAAAAATACAGATCATTTTCCGAATATTCTTCGAACTCCTCAGGTTCCGTTTCATTGTAAAAATCATCGAAATCTTCGAATGAACCAGCATTCATTAAAATCTCTGCAAGAACACCTCTGTCTTCCTGATTCTTTGCATCATCATCCTTTTCGCAGCCACCGAACAAAATTAATATGGCACTTGTAATGGCTAACATTGTTAAGTAAGAAATCTTTTTTCTATTTATCATAATCAATAGTTTATTAGTAAAAAAATAATTAGTTAGTTTTTGGGTTTCTATAGTTTGCATATCGAAGAAACTTTTTGGATGCCAGACACTTTGTTTTGTCAAACGTTTTGTGCCACTGGTCAACATTAAATACTAGTTTAAATTTACCATCAAACAATAGAGATAACAAATTACAGTGGTGGACAAAGGGTGGACAGGGTAGAAAACATCCTCTCCGTAAAAAAATGAATTCTTCATGAAACCCCTTCCAGGTCTGCGATAAGATTAAAGAGGATGATGCATTTTTTTGTAAGATCAAAAAACAGCAGCAAATTGAGTCTTTCTTTGTAAAAATGGTTTCAAAGATTTACATTTGAAAAGCATAACTACTTTTGCATACACTAAATTTTTTCCCACATGAGTACATTTTTTTGTGAAAACTGCAACCATACTTTCGAAGACAATCAAGGCCTGAAAAAAGAATACAAAGACTACATTTACGGCCCCTGCTGGAAATATATTGCCTATTGTCCGGAGTGCAAACTGGAATGTTCGGAAAAGCGTGAACCCAAACCCGGCAAGGCCAAAAGTGATTTATCTATGGATTGCGGCAGTGGCGGTTGCCAGGGCCCGGCATGCAGCAGATTTTAGAAAAAGTTTCTCAACCTTACTTTCGGCCCTATATGACTCTCATTTCAAAACCCCAGGTCACAGGTATTATTCTTGCCGGCGGTAAAAGCAGCCGCTTCGGCAGCGATAAAGCCTTGTTTGAATACCAGGGTAAAAAGCTGGTTGAATATTCCATTGAAGCACTCAAGCCTTTGTGCAATGAACTTCTCATTAGCACCAACCAGCCTGAGAAATATGATTTTACCAGGTTTAAAACCGTAACTGATATGTATTCAAACTCCGGGCCGGTGGGTGGAATTCATGCATGCCTGAAAGCTTCCTCCAATGAGCATAATTTAGTTATAGGATGCGACATGCCTTTCTTAAAGCATGGTTTATTTTTACATTTGCTAAAAAAAGCTGCCAAACATCAGGTAGTTATTCCGATGCATAATGGGTTTTCAGAGCCACTTGCAGCCTTTTATTCTAAAAGTTGTTATGAGGTACTTGAAGAAAGCCTCAAAAAAAATAAACATAAGATTTTGGATGCTATTCAGGGTTTGCAGGTTTTATACCTGGAAATATCTCAGGAATATTTTTATGATGAAACCCTGTTTTTCAATGTTAATTTTCGCAGCGACCTTGATAATAAAAAATAAAAATGGCTTCAGAACTGAGCCGGAAGCCATTTTTTCAGTGTTCTCTAAAAGAATTATTCAATATTCACCCCTGCGGCTGCCTCATTGATATTCAGAATTGAATCACCAACCTTTTCGCAGGAAGAAATCATTTTGTTAAAATAAAAACCGCTTTTTACGTGAGATGAACCTTTTTCAATTTCATCAATAATTTCTTCATTGATATAATCTCTGAACTGGTTTATTTTCTTTTCCAATGTATAGGCTCTTTGCATATTTGTTCCTGCAAAAGCTTCCCCACGTTCCAGGTTTACCATCATAACATCAAAGGCTTCATTTACCAGGGCAAACATTTTATCAAGCTCTTCTCTTTGCCGGGGTGTAAAATAAGCTTTTTCTTCTTTTTTATTGTCAAGCATTGTAGCCATTTTAAAACATACATCCCCGATTTTTTCCACTTCACTGCATACAAGTCTCATTCTCCTCAACTGCTCGGAGGCACTTGTACTTAATTGTTTCCTGGATGTTTTTATGAGAAATGTTGTGATTTCAACCTCTACCCTGTCAGTGATTTCTTCATACTTACTAACCCTGGCAAGTAGCTTTGCAAATTTCTTCCTGTCGGTCTGATATACCATCTCCGGAATAAAATTGAACATTCGCTGGGCCATATCACAATATCGTCTGGTCTCCCTTTTAGCCTGAAGAACGGAAAACTCTGCCATATGCAAAATACCACTTCCGAAATATTCTAAATGATGTCTCTCATCAACCTTACCTTTGGATGGGATAACCTTTTCTACACTATATACTATATATTTGATAAAGCCTATAAGCAATAAGGTATTTGTTATATTAAAGACGGTATGGAAAATGGCCAGCCCAAAAGGTACCATGCTTGCATCAGTCATTGGTGAATTTAACCCCATATTCACCATTTGTTTATCGATCTGATGTATAAAAAGCTTGAAAACAATAAGCATCCATATTACACCAAAAATATTGAAAAGTGTGTGTGCCAATGCTGTCCTTTTGGCATATACATTACCAACTAATGCAGCAAGATTTGCGGTTATGGTAGTGCCAATGTTTTCACCTAAAACAATAGCAGCGCCATGCTCAAATCCTATCCACCCGTTATTACACATTACAAGAGTAAGTGCCATGGTTGCACTTGATGATTGCAGTACTATTGTAAGTAAAGTACCTATTCCAAGGAAAATCAAAACACTTCCAAATCCGTAGTCTGTAAGGTTTTGAAGTGCTCTGAACATTTCAGGGTTAGTATGTAAATCCGGGACTGACTGTTGTAATAGTCCCAAGCCCATAAACAATAAGGCAAACCCAAGCAAAGTTTCACCCAGGGAGGTCAGTCTGTCCCTGGTAAAGTAGAGCAATGGAAAGGCGATACCAATAATAGGAAGTGAAAGTGAGGAAATATTCAGTTTAAAACCCAGGAAAGAAATCAACCATGCAGTGGTGGTGGTTCCAATATTTGCACCCATGATCACACCCACCGACTGCACCAGGCTCATCAGACCGGCATTTACAAAACTGACAACCATTACTGTGGAAGCCGAGGATGATTGCACAAGTGTAGTAATAAAAAAGCCGGTCAACACACCTAGAAACCGATTGGATGTCATTGCACTGAGAATAGAGCGCATTTTATCCCCGGCAAGCTTTTGAATTCCCTCGCTCATTACCTTCATTCCAAACAGAAATAGGCTTAAAGCACCAAACAAGGTAAGGAACTGGATAAAGCTAAAGTTCATGAGTCCTGTTTCAATCTTTTAGGACAGCAAAATTAATAAAACCAAGCAATAACTTCATTTGTTAACATAAACTTAACATTGAAAAGTAAATTACTGAAAATGAATAGGAAAGGGATGAGAATAAACAAAGGATAAAAAAAAATTAATATCCGTTTTTCACAACAAAATCTCTGTGCGACTTTAATAGATTAACCGAGTAAAGAAGCATGTTTTTCGTTTCTGATAAATAATTAAAAATAACCAGACTATTTTTAGTTCCAACCTTTTCAGCTTTAATCAATTTAATTTGCATTTTCTTGATCTTTTCCAAATCATTTATTATTTCGGAATTGGCTTTAATGATATTTTCCAATTCATCGTAGTTCTTCTGATCAAGAACCAGCAAAACCTTTTTATAGAACTCTGAAATTCTGGTTTTAACCTTTAGAATCTCACTTTCCTGTTCAGGAATAACTGAAGGGTGTGCATTATCAAGATGCTCATTAAAAGGTTCAACTATATAGGAAAGGCAGTGAGCTGTTTCTCTCAGATAATCAAGAATCTGGACATAATGATGCCCTGTTTCTACAGAATCTTCCTCAAGTTTTCTTAAAGTAATATATACATCTCGTTTTAATTCTTTGGTAAAATCATTAAGCTCAAGTACTTTTCTTACAGCTTTTTTTAACTTCTTCCTGTTTTCTTCAATGAAATACTGTGTAATATCAGCATGCAGGCGAGCAACGTTCATCAAAGTATGCAGAATATTCTTTTTACATTCAGCCATTACACTTTCTTCTGTCCACTCACGTGTTATCTTTTTTTCCGCTTCAGCTTTTGCAAAACTGCGTTTTTTATGAATAAAGTTGGTTCTGACAACAAAAGTAAACGCAATGATCAGGGCAATAATCGCTGCAGGGTAACCTCCCCATCTTATAAGTATAGCGAACAGAAATGAAACCGAGAAAGCCGTGAATGCTGTAAAGAACCATCCCCCAATTACGGTAATAACTCCTGTAATTCTATATACAGCACTTTCCCTGCCCCATGCTCTGTCAGAGAGTGAAGTACCCATGGCTACCATAAAAGTAACGTAAGTAGTGGAGAGAGGTAATTTGAGAGAAGTTGCCAAAGCGATCAAAATACTTGCAACAAACATATTTACCGATGCTCTGAGCATATCGAAATCAGCTTTGTTTTTTAACATCCTGTTGCGCCTGATGCTGACCGAAGGGTCGAACCTTTTATCAATACTTTTTAATATGGCTTTGGGCACTATTTTATTGATAAACCTGGAAATATCCATAGATTTTCTTACCAGGGTTTGTGCAAACAATGATGATGAAAACCTTTCGTATCCTTCACCTTGCCGGGCCAGATCTACCTCCGTCTGGGTAACCGACCGTGCTTTCTTTGAAAAGATCAGAGCAAAAATCATAATGATGCCTGCGGCCAGCAAAAAACCTGTTGGTGTTTGTACCGGAAGCAACAAAGACTCCATGGTATAAGCCGCAGGATTCAACGTTGGATCATTGATAAAAAGTTTAAAAGATTCGTACCCGGCAAGTGGTACTCCTATAAAATTTACCAGATCATTACCTGCAAATGCCATTGCAATGGAAAAAGTGCCTATCAATACAATTATTCTAAGGATATTAATTTTAAAAACTGATATCAGAAATTGCGAAATCAATGTAAATCCAATAAAACAGCTACTTAGTATCAGGAAAGTGTTATCATTAATCCATGTAACTGTTTCTGGTGTCATAAAAGAAGCACCACTTGCGCCCTTTACAAGAATAAAATATACAATTGCAGTAATGGCAAAACTTCCCCAAATCGCTCCAAAATATGGAAGATTTCTCTCATAATTGAAAGTAAATAGCAGACGAGAAAAAAACTGCACTATAGCTCCCACTGTAAAAGCAATAACAACAGAAAGCAGAATCCCTGAAATGATTGCCAGAGCCCTGGCCGAATTTATATAGGTACCTAAATCGGAAAGGGTTTCGGGAGACAAATATATTTTATAGATGGAAACCGCAACAGCGGCACCCAGTAATTCAAATACGATGGAAACTGTTGTAGATGTTGGAAGTCCAAATGTATTGAAGGTATCAAGTAAAATGATATCGGTGATCATTACAGCCAGAAAAATCACCATGATTTCATTGAAGTAGAACTGATCAGGATGAAATACCCCGCTCCGGGCAACTTCCATCATTCCACTTGAAAAAGTTGCTCCAACAAGCACCCCCAAAGATGCAACACCCAGAATTACTTTCATGGATGCTACTCTTGAACCAATAGCAGAGTTTAAGAAATTAACTGCATCGTTACCCACCCCAACTACCAGATCAGAAACTGCCAATATGAACAGGGCTATAACGAAGAACAGATAAATGTTGTCCATCAAAATGCGTTTACTTTGACCGGAGCAAAGTTAAATCCTTAATACAGAAAAATGATACTGGTAATATTAATTTTTCGTTAACAATTAACTTTGTTATCTCATAAAATTATTATGAAGTGTCATCAAAAAAAAGTTGACACAAATCATTGATTAGAAAAATATCAGTGCTTAATTATTTTGTGTGAAGAAACATAACCATCCGGAGATTGAAATTTAAGTAAATACAAACCTGAAGATAAATGAGATACATTTATATCGACTGATTTAGAACCCTCAAAATAGTGAAAAGATTCTGAAATCAATAGTTTACCGGTTAATGAATATAGATTTAAGATTACACTTCCTGATTTTGTGCTATTCAAGGATATTCTCAACTTTTCACCTACTGGGTTAGGATAGGTAAGACTTAATTCTTCAAAAGGATAATGATCCAGCGATGTAACCACATCAACTGTCACCATATCAAGCATAACCGGTAAATGGTCTGACATTAAATACAGGGCTTCAATGATTTCAGGGGGCTGACTATTATTTGGAGGATTGATCAAAGACTGGTTAAAACGCAGCCCATCCTGACCGATTGCCTGGTAAGAATCTTCAATGTATTGAAACCCCATGCTTCCTTCCATTATCGGTTTTGTAGCCAGAATAAAATCATATCTGTCGTCGAGCCCACCTGTAACATAACAGGGATGACTGCCTGTATGTGGGCTTTGTGTATGATATGGAGCCATGTCGGAGTTATTTCCCCACACCCCGGTTACACCTATGGGATCGATAAATCGTATATCCTGATTTGGATTGTTTACCATAAGCTGATAGGCCTGCTCAAAGGACGATTTCATATTAAAATCACCCATGAACATAATATTACCCTTGTAATCATTATCATCCAGGTAGTTCATCACATTTGTCACCATAGTAGTTCTTGTTTGCTGGTCACTTGCTGATTGTCCGGCTTTCAGGTGAGCTACAATTAATGTAAGGAAAACTGTGTCTTGTGTTAATGCGAGATCGTCAGTTTTATAGTAAAGGGTATACAGATTGATATCACGTAAAACAGTATTGACAATAACTTCATTGTATAAGCCAAATTTTCTTGAGTCGTAAAACAATCCGTTGGCAAACCAACCATTACCTGTATTGGTGTATGTGGCATATTCAAAGTAATCCACACCGTTGATATTTAAAACATTGTCTCTTATCCGGGTGAGATTATGGGCTCCTCGTCCAAGTTCATTAACAGTAAAAATATCAGGTTGAAAGTGGCCCAAAAGGGTTCTTAGATATTCATCTTTGTCATCTACATTGTTATTCTCAGGTGTGCAAAAATCGGTATATAGCCCATAAAACAAAAGATTGTATTGCATAACCCGAATGGTATCCTGCCCCAGGGTAACCTTCCCGAAAAGAAGAAATAAAGCCACAAGGACGATATGAAATGGGTTTATCCTAAAATTACAATTCACAGGTAGATTATTATTGTAGAAAAAGGGCGGTATTCTTTTAACACCGCCCCTCTCTATAAGTTTATAAAAACTTTTGAAATATTATTTTTTAAAATATTTGAAATCTTTACCTGGATATCTTGCTGTATCACCAAGTATTTCTTCAATGCGAAGTAATTGGTTGTATTTCGCAATACGGTCAGAACGGCTTGCAGAACCGGTTTTGATTTGTCCGGTGCCCAGTGCAACTGCAAGGTCGGCAATTGTACTGTCTTCGGTTTCACCGGAGCGGTGGCTCATTACAGAAGTATAGGAGTTTGCTGTTGCCAGTTGTACTGCATTAATCGTTTCTGTAAGTGTTCCGATCTGGTTTACCTTTATAAGTATTGAGTTGGCAACATTGTTATCTATACCTTTCTGAAGTCTTTGAGTGTTGGTTACAAACAAGTCATCGCCAACAATCTGGATTTTATCACCAAGCTTCTGAGTCATCAATGCCCAGCCATCCCAGTCATCTTCACCCATTCCGTCTTCTATAGAAATGATGGGATATTTATTTACCCACTCAGCCCAATAGTCGACCATTTGTGCAGGAGTAAGCTTATCTCCTGTTGATTTATGAAGGTGATAAACGTTTTCTTCAGGAAGGTAATACTCTGAAGCGGCAGGGTCAAGTGCCAGGAAAATATCGTCACCAACCTTATAACCTGCATTTTCAATTGCCTGAAGAATGACAGTAATAGCTTCTTCATTGGATTTTAGGTTGGGAGCGAAACCACCTTCGTCACCCACATTGGTTGAATATCCCTGCTTTTTCAACACTGCTTTCAAGTGATGGAATACTTCTGCGCCCATTCTTAGGGCATGGCTGAATGAATTGGCACCTACCGGCATAACCATAAATTCCTGGAAATCAATTGAGTTATCAGCATGAGAGCCTCCATTCAGGATATTCATCATGGGGATAGGCAGCAGGTTGGCATTTACACCACCCACATAGCGAAACAGGTGCTGATTGGTTTCCTGAGCTGCAGCATGAGCTACAGCCAAAGAAACTCCAAGGATTGCATTGGCTCCCAGATTTGCTTTGTTGGGTGTTCCATCAATCTGCAGCATAGTATTGTCAATAAGATTCTGATCGGTAACATACAGTCCTTTCAACTCATCATTCAAAACATTATTTACATTGTTTACGGCTTTTAATACGCCTTTGCCAAGATATTGAGATTTGTCGTCATCCCTTAACTCCACGGCTTCATGCACACCGGTAGAAGCTCCTGAGGGTACTGCAGCTCTTCCCAGTATTCCGTTTTCAGTTACTACATCCACTTCAATAGTTGGATTTCCTCTTGAGTCGAGGATTTGTCTTGCATGAATATTCAAAATTGCGCTCATAATCTTAATTTTTTTTTATAGTTAAACTTTAATCCTTTGATTCCAATTGACCTTAAAAAATAAGCATTTTTAAACAAAAGAAATAATAAAGGGGATAAAGGTTTTGTGAACTTTATCCCCCTTGTGATTTTTCCCGAAATCATGATTTAATCATTGTATTTTCATTTATTTGGTTCCGAATAATCCACATTCTTTATAAGCGGAACAATCTTCGGGGAAAGCCTGAAAGATAAGTTTACTTATCTTATTTTTTCTCAGATGTCTCATCAGGATTGTCATCAGATTTCTCTGAGCCTGATTTTTCCTTTTTTTCAGCTTTAGGCTCTTTATCAGTTTCCTCAGCTTCGGTTTTTTTATCGGCTTCAGGCTTCGTCTCTTTCTTATCAGCCTGTTCTTCTTTTTTCTCAACCTTTGCCTCTTTCGCTTCAGCCTTGGGCTCTTCTTTCTCAGCTTTCGGTTCTTCTTTCTCAGCTTTGGGCTCTTCCTTCTTTTCTTCTTTCACTGCCTCGTGTTGTGCTTCTGATTTAGCTTCCGGTTCTCCTTTTTTTGCTTCCGGTTCTTCCTTAGCATTTTTGGGCTTTTCGTCCTTTACTTCCTCTTGTTCTGCTTTTTCGGTAGTCTCAGTTGTTTCTTCCACTTCTGCCGGAGATTCAACTGCAGCTTCAACCTCCGGAGTTTCTTCTGCTGCATCAGTTACCTCATCAACCGGTTTTTCTTCAGTTTTGGGAGCAGCAACCTCGGGTGCAGTGTCAGAAGATTTCTTTCCCCGACGACTTCTGCGGGTCCTTTTGGCAGGATCTTCATCAGTTTTAAGCATATTGGTATTATAATCAACCAATTCTATGAAGCACATTTCTGCGGCATCACCTTGCCTGAAACCTGTTTTTAAAATGCGGGTATATCCACCTGGTCTTTCAGCCACTTTTTGCGAAACTTCCCTGAAAAGCTCACTTACAGCATGTTTATTCTGTAAATAAGCAAATACAGTACGACGCGAGTGTGTAGAATCTTCTTTCGACTTTGTGATTAGTGGTTCTACATATACTCTTAAAGCTTTGGCCTTTGCAACGGTAGTAAAAATCCTTTTTTTAAGTATAAGGGAAGAAGCCATATTTGAGAGCATTGCACTCCTGTGCTGTGTCTTTCTTCCCAAATGATTTATTTTTTTTCTGTGTCTCATTTCAACTAATCCTTATCTAATTTGTATTTTGAAAGATTCATTCCAAAACTAAGGTTTTTCGACTTTATCAGTTCCTCAAGTTCGGTTAACGATTTCTTTCCGAAGTTTCTGAATTTCAACAAATCATGTTTATTAAGAGATACCAGGTCGGCCAGTGTTTCCACATCAGCAGCCTTAAGGCAATTTAACGCCCTTACACTAAGATCCAGATCCACGAGTTTGGTTTTGAGTAATTGTCTCATGTGCAGTGAAGTTTCATCAAATTCTTCACTTGAAGCTTTTTCCTCAGTGTCAAGAGTGATTTTCTCATCAGAAAAGAGCATGAAGTGGAAAATCAGGATTTTTGCTGCTTCTTTCAGTGCATCTTTGGGAGTTATAGAGCCATCGGTCATTATCTCAAGAACAAGTTTCTCATAGTCAGTTTTTTGCTCTACCCTGTAATTTTCTACAAAAAACTTTACATTTTTAACAGGAGTAAAAATAGAGTCAATTGAAATTTGACCAATAACCGGGTTAAGAGGCTTATTCTCTTCAGCAGGTACGTATCCTCTGCCCTTCTCAATTGTAATTTCAATATTTAGATTTACAGCTGGTTCCATATTGCATAGCACCACATCTGTATTGATTACCTGAAAGTTTGAGAGAAAATTATTTAAATCTCCGGCTTTTAAAACCTCTTGTCCGGAAATGTTGATGGTTACCTTTTCAGAATCTTCTTCCTCGACCTTTTGCTTGAATCTGATTTGCTTAAAGTTTAGCACCATTTCTGTTACGTCTTCCACAACTCCTTTAATTGTAGAAAACTCATGTTCTACTCCTTCTATCCTTAAAGAGGTGATCGCAAAGCCTTCAAGAGATGATAACAGAATTCTCCTCAATGCATTACCAACAGTAATACCATAGCCCGGTTCCAGGGGACGAAATTCAAATTTTCCATAGCTCCCGTCTGATTCGAGCATGATAACCTTATCCGGTTTTTGAAAAGCTAATATTGCCATTTATCTTTTGTTTTTTATGATACGAAAAACTCGGTTCTAATTATTACTTGGAGTATAATTCCACGATGAGTTGTTCCTTGATATTTTCAGGAATCATATCCCTTTCGGGCATACTCAGGAATTTTCCTTCAAGTTTTTGTCCATCCCATTCAAGCCATGAGTATGCATTTACTCTTCCACTCAGGGATTCTGTAATTGCCTCAAGACTTTTGGATTTTTCTCTCACGCCCACAATGTCTCCGGGGCGTAAAGTATAAGAAGGAATATTAACTACTTGGCCGTTTACGGTTATATGTCTGTGCCCTACAAGCTGTCTTGCAGCTCTTCTGCTGGGGGCAATACCCAAACGATACACCACGTTGTCAAGACGTGCCTCAAGAAGTTGAAGAAGGATTTCACCGGTGATCCCTTTTTTGCTTGTTGCCTTTTTGAAAAGGTTTGCAAATTGTCTTTCAAGTAAGCCATAGGTATATTTGGCTTTCTGTTTTTCCTGCAACTGGATACCGTATTCTGATTGTTTCTTCCTTCTTTTGTTGGCTCCATGCATCCCCGGGGGATACTTTTTCTTTTCAAATGCTTTATCGGCTCCGAAAATTGCATCACCAAATTTTCTTGCAATTTTAGTTTGGGGTCCTCTGTATCTTGCCATATTATGTTTGAATAATCTTTGTAATTAAAAAATGTCTGATAATTTTATTATACCCTTCTTCTTTTGGGTGGTCTGCAACCATTATGGGGTAATGGAGTAACATCCACAATTTCAACAACTTCTATGCCTGCAGAGTGAATGGTTCTGATTGCAGATTCCCGTCCGGAGCCAGGTCCTTTTACAAACACTTTTACCTTACGTAAACCGGCATCATAAGCCGTTTTAGCGGCATCCGTTGCAGCCAGTTGGGCTGCATAGGGGGTATTCTTTTTAGAACCTCTAAAACCCATTTTGCCGGCAGAAGACCAGGAAATTACCTGACCACTGTTATTGGTAAGTGAAATAATAATGTTGTTGAACGACGCAAAAACGTGCGCCTGACCCACAGGTTCAACTTTTACAACACGTTTTTTGGCACTACGCGTGCCTCTAGTTGTCTTTGCCATAATTTATTTTAAAATATTACTCTGATCAAGCAGCTAAACCGGCCATAAAATAATGCGCTGCTTCTTTAAACATTATTTTATTTAGTGGCCTTTTTCTTGTTCGCAACAGTTTTCTTTTTGCCTTTACGGGTACGGGCATTATTTTTGGTTTTTTGCCCGCGCAACGGCAAACCAATCCTGTGACGGATACCTCTGTATGATCCGATATCCATGAGCCTTTTGATGTTCATCTGAACTTCTGACCTTAAACCACCTTCTACCTTGTAATTTTCATTGATGATATTACGAATAGAGGTAATCTGATCATCATTCCAGTCCTGAACCTTGATATTGATATCAACGCCGGCTTCATTCAGGATCTGTTGAGCTGAACTGCGACCTATCCCGTAAATATAAGTCAGGGCGACTTCGCCTCTCTTATTCTTGGGGATATCAATTCCTGCAATACGTGCCATATGATTCAATTAAAATTTTAATAATTTATCCCTGACGTTGCTTAAACTTAGGGTTCTTTTTATTTATTACGTATATTCTGCCCTTTCTGCGCACTATTTTGCACTCGGGACTTCTTTTTTTAACAGATGCTCTGACTTTCATTTCGTTATTTTTTTTATTCTGACAAAACCTGATTTACTTATACCTGAAAGTTATCCTGCCTTTGGTTAAATCATATGGGGACATCTCTACTTTTACTTTATCTCCAGGCAATATTTTAATGTAATGCATACGCATTTTGCCTGATATATGAGCAGTAATTACGTGACCGTTTTCAAGCTCCACACGAAACATAGCGTTCCCAAGAGACTCTATAACGGTTCCGTCTTGTTGTATAGATGCTTGTTTTGCCATACTCTACTTAATTATTAAACTATTATTTTTATTTCTTTTGAGTGCTTCTTCGATATATGAAAAAGAAGACAGAACATCAGCTTTACCTTTTTTTACAGCTACCGTATGTTCATAGTGTGCCGAAGGTTTCCTATCTGTTGTTCTGATAGTCCAACCATCTTTTTCCTGTACTACAAACCTTTTACCAAGGTTTATCATAGGCTCAATTGCTATTACAAGACCATGACGAAGGGTTAACCCTTTACCTTTTTTGCCAAAATTCGGAACTTCAGGTGGCTCGTGAAGATTTCTGCCCAATCCATGCCCTACAAGTTCGCGTACAACGCCATAACCGGCATCCTCCGCATGCTGCTGAATAACGGATGATATATCTCCCAGTGTGTTACCTTCAACTGCTTTATCAATTCCAAGCCAAAGACATTCATAGGTAACTTTTAACAACCGCCTGACAGATTCATCAATTTTACCAATGGCAAACGTATAGGCACAGTCACCGTAAAAACCGTTTTTCAGCACACCACAATCAATTGATACAATTTCGCCGTCTTTCAATTCCCTTTCTGAAGGAATACCGTGAACGACCTGTTCATTGGGTGAAATACACAAAGTACCTGAAAAACCCTGATACCCTTTAAATCCAGGAACTGCACCATTATCTCTGATGAACTCTTCAGCAATTCTGTCCAGTTCTATGGTTTTTATTCCCGGCCGGATATTTTTAGCAACCTCACCTAAGGTTTTTGCAACAAGCAAAGAACTCTCGCGTATTAATTCAATTTCACTTTCTGACTTATATTCTATCATAAAGTTAAAATACTTTAGCCTGCCATCCCCATCATACCTGAAGCCCGTCCTTTGATACGGCCTGATTTGGTCAAACCATCATAATGACGCATCAACAAGTGGCTTTCTATTTGCTGTAACGTATCCAGAACAACACCCACCATAATCAATAATGAAGTGCCTCCGAAAAATTGTGCAAACTGCCCGGTAACACCCATTAGACTCACAATTGCAGGCATGACTGCCACAAAAGCAAGAAACATGGAGCCAGGTAAAGTAATCTTCGACATCACATTATCAATAAACTCAGCTGTTCTTTTCCCTGGTTTCACACCAGGAATAAAACCCCCGTTTTTCTTCATATCCTCTGCCATCTGGTTAGGATTAACAGTAATGGCTGTATAGAAATAAGTAAAAAGTATAATCAGAATAGCAAAAGTAAAATTATACCAGAAACCCAGGTAATTGGAGAATGCAGCCGTAAATCCTGTAAGGGCTTCTGAGTCGGTAAATCCTGCAAAAGTAATGGGAATAAACATGATTGCCTGGGCAAAAATGATTGGCATTACCCCAGCCGCATTTACTTTAAGAGGAATATATTGCCTTACACCACCATATTGCTTGTTACCAACTATTCTTTTGGCAAACTGCACAGGTATACGTCGTGTTCCCTGTACCAGCATAATAGCAAGAACAACTATACCCATCAATATAACCAATTCAACAAGGAAAATTACAAGACCTCCTCCACCGGTTTCCTCAACTCGTGCGACAAATTCGGCAGCCAAAGCAAAAGGCAGACTTGCAATAATACCTACCATGATAATCAGGGAAATTCCGTTTCCTATGCCTTTATCAGTAATTCGCTCACCCAACCACATAACAAACATGGTTCCTGCAATCAGAATAACAACTGAAGAAACGATAAAGAATGTCATGGAGGCTCCGGGATCACCATCAAAAGGTGTAATGGCCGCCCTTGGAAGTTGGTTAGCCAAATTGGCCAGGTAGGCCGGAGCCTGAGCACCTGTAATAATTACTGTGAGGTATCTTGTAATCTGATTTATCTTTTTTCTTCCACTTTCTCCCTCTTTCTGTAATTTCTGAAAATAGGGAACAGCAACTCCCAAAAGCTGAACTACAATCGAAGCACTGATATATGGCATAATTCCGAGTGCAAAAATAGAAGCATTGGAAAATGCACCTCCTGAAAACATATTGAGCAATCCCAGCAAACCTTCAGATGCCTGAGCCTGCAAAGCATCAAGCTGATGGGGGTCTACCCCGGGAAGTACAACATATGAGCCCAGTCGATATATCAGTATTATACCTAAGGTATTAATGATTCGAACCCTAAGATCTTCGATCCTGTAAATATTTTGCAGAGTCTGGATAAATCGTTTCATTATGTGCTTTTATATAGTGTTTATTTTACCTCCTTTGGCTTCGATAGCTTTTACTGCCGTGGCGGAAAATTTATGTGCAGTTATTTCAATCTTGGCATTAAGTTCGCCCCTGCCCAGGATTTTTATCAAATCTGATGATGATGCAAGGCCATTTTCTGCCAATACTGCAGTGTCAATTACCGTTACACCCTTATTGTCAACTAATTGCTGAATCTTATCGAGATTAACTGCAACATACTCTTTGCGATTGGGATTATTAAACCCGTATTTGGGCAACCTTCTTGAAAGAGGCATCTGTCCACCTTCAAAACCTGCTTTTCTGCTATAACCAGATCTTGACTTAGCACCTTTATGCCCTCTTGTGGATGTTCCACCACGTCCTGAACCCTGACCTCTTCCAATCCTTTTCCTGGATTTTACCGAACCTTTAGCTGGTTTTAAACTACTTAAATCCATTTTGTATATACAAATTTAAAATTATTACCTTATAAACTAAGCTTTTACTTCTTCAACCTCTAATAGGTGTCTTACCTTGGCAATCATCCCCAAAACCTGTGGTGAACCATCAAGTGTAACAGGATTATGAAGTTTCCGTAATCCAAGAGCCTTGAGTGTCCTTTTCTGTTTCTCCGGACGTCCAATTGAGCTGCGTACTTGTGATATTTTATATTTTTTCATTATTAGTATCGTATTTAGAAACTCAAAAAGAGTGTGATATTTTAATATAAGCTTCAATAATTAAAGTATTCTTAATCAGAGAAATCTCTAACAGATTAAGCAATTTAACCATTGAAAACCTTTTCAACAGATATACCTCTTTGCTGAGCAACAGTAAAAGGGTCTCTTAATTTAGTCAAAGCATCAATGGTGGCTTTTACGACACTGTGAGGGTTTGAAGAACCTTTTGATTTGGCCAATACATCAGTAATTCCTACACTTTCGAGTACTGCACGCATAGCGCCACCAGCAATAACACCCGTTCCGTGAGCAGCCGGTCTTATCAAAACCTGGGCTCCGCTGTATTTCCCATCCTGTGCATGAGGTATTGTTCCTTTGTGAACAGGAACCTTTATTAGATGTTTTTTCGCATCATCTATTCCTTTACTAATAGCAGTAGTTACTTCTTTGGCTTTACCAAGGCCATAACCCACAACACCATTTTCATTTCCGACTACAACAATTGCAGAAAAGCTGAAAGTTCTACCTCCTTTGGTCACCTTTGTAACCCGCTGGATGCTTACCAGTCTGTCTTTAAATTCAATTTCGCTGGATTTTACTTTTTTTACGTTTACGTTTGTCATAGTCTTAGAATTTTAAGCCTCCTTCCCTGGCACCTTCTGCCAAAGATTTAACTCTACCGTGATACAAATAACCATTACGATCGAAAATAACCGTTTCGATACCTGCTTCTTTAGCTTTTTCAGCAATACGCTTGCCTACTTCTTTTGCGGTTTCTGTTTTAGTACCTTTCTTTTCTGCAAAATCTTTTTCGCGGCTTGATGCAGATGCAAGAGTTACACCCTTATCGTCATTGATCAATTGGGCATAAATCTGTTTATTGCTTCTGAAAACCGATAGCCTCGGTTTAAGGTCAGAGCCAATAACTCTTTTGCGCACCCGGTACTTTATTTTAACTCTTCTGCTAATTTTACTTTTAGTTGCCATCTATCCGATGATTTAGATGATTTAAATATTTATATATTACTTAGCGGCAGCTGATTTCCCTGCTTTTCTGCGGATAACTTCACCCTGGAATCTGATACCTTTTCCTTTGTAAGGCTCAGGCTTACGGAGCGACCTGATTTTTGCCGCCACCTGGCCAATAAGCTGCTTATCATGTGATTCTAATATAATCAGCGGACTTTTACCTCTTTCAGTAACTGTTTCAACTTTCACTTCTTTAGGAAGTTCAATAAAAATGTTATGTGAATATCCAAGGCCCAACTCAAGGAGTTGTCCCTGATTGGATGCTTTATATCCAACACCTACAAGTTCCTGAACAATTTTATATCCATCTGAAACTCCTACAATCATATTATTTATAAGAGAACGATAGAGCCCGTGTAAAGCTTTGTGCTTTTTTTGTTCTGAAGGACGCTCCACATGCAAGGTTCCATCTTCTATTTTAATAGTGATGTCACCTTTGAGTTCTTGCTGTAATTCACCTTTGGGACCTTTAACAGTAACGATGTTATTATCGTTTACATTAACTGTTACTCCCGAAGGGATGGTAATGGGTTGTTTTCCAATTCTTGACATAATTTCTCTCCTTTTAGCTTACGTAACAAATTACTTCACCGCCAACACCCTCTTTACGGGCTTCTTTGTCGGTAATTAAACCTTTGGATGTAGAAATTATGGCAATACCTAAACCATTCAATACCCTGGGTAAGTCACTGTGATTGCAGTACTTTCTTAAACCAGGCCTGCTGATTCTTTCTAAACTGTTGATAGCAGGGATTTTTGTTGAAGGATGATATTTAAGGGCAATTTTGATAATGCCACTTTTATCATTCTCTTCAAACTTGTAATTCAGGATATACCCTTTCTCAAAAAGAATTTTGGTGATCCCCTTCTTGAGATTCGATGCAGGAATTTCTACAATCCTGTGATTGGCCTTCACGGCATTCCTTATTCTTGTAAGGTAATCTGCAATTGGATCAGTTGTCATTTTAAGTTTTAATAAAAGTTTATGATTCTACCAACTGGCTTTTGTTACTCCGGGAATTAACCCGTTGCTAGCCATTTCCCTGAAATTGATACGGGAAATTCCAAACTGACGCATGTAACCTTTGGGTCTGCCTGTCAGTTTACATCTGTTATGTAATCTCACGGGAGAAGCATTTTTGGGTAACTTTTGAAGCCCCTCATAATCTCCCTGAGCTTTGAGTTCAGCACGCTTCTTTGCATATTTAGCAACGAGCCTTTCTCTTTTTCTTTCTCTAGCTTTCATTGATTCTTTTGCCATATCGGAAAGTTTTATCTTTTAATATTTTTAAATGGAACTCCGAATTCACGAAGCAAAGCATAGGCTTCTTTATCAGTTTTTGCAGTGGTTACAAAAGTGATGTCCATACCCATGATCTTATTGATTTTGTCAATATTGATTTCGGGGAAGATGATCTGTTCAGGCACACCTAATGTAAAGTTTCCACGGCCATCAAAACCTTTTTCATTAATACCTCTGAAGTCACGGATACGTGGTAAAGAAACAGCAACAAGCCTGTCGAGAAATTCATACATCTTGGTTCCGCGTAATGTAACACGAGCTCCGATGGGCATTCCACGGCGAAGTTTAAAGTTTGAAATGTCCTTTTTTGACTTGGTCTGTACAGCTCTTTGACCTGCAATCAAAGTCATCTCTTCAATAGCAGTATCAATGATCTTTTTATCGGTAATGGCAATACCTAAACCCTGATTGAGGCAGATTTTTACCATTTTAGGTACTTCCATCGGATTCTTATAGCTGAATTCGGAAGTAAGAGCAGGAACAATTTCCTTCTCATATTTACTCTTAAGTCTTGGTGTATAGTTCATTATTTAATTACCTCCCCTGACTTTTTAGAATAACGAACAAGTTTGTTATCCTCATTTAACTTTCTACCAATTCTGGTGGCATTGCCTTTCCCATCCAAAACCATTAGGTTGGAAATATGAATAGGTGCCTCCTGTTTTACGATACCTCCTTGCGGGTTAGCGGCATTGGGCTTGGTATGCTTTGATATCATATTGAGTCCTTCCACCAGGGCTCTCATTTTTTTTCTGTCGATACTTAGCACCTTGCCTTGCTGGCCTCTTTCATTTCCTGCAATAACCTTAACGATATCGCCTTTATTAATATGTAATTTGGGTTGCATAACTTACAAATAGTTTTTCAATTAAAGCACTTCGGGTGCAAGTGAAACAATTTTCATAAACTGCTTTTCGCGAAGCTCACGGGCAACGGGTCCGAAAATACGGGTTCCTCTCATTTCTTCGTTAGCAGTTAAAAGAACCACTGCATTGTCATCAAATTTTATATATGAGCCATCGGGCCTGCGCACATGTTTTTTTGTTCTGACAACAACAGCTTTGGATACGGTACCTTTTTTGATGTTTCCACTGGGGATAGCATCTTTAACGGTAACAATGATTTTATCACCAATACCTGCGTAACGACGTTTGGTACCGCCAAGTACGCGTATACACAGGACTTCCCTGGCACCACTGTTATCTGCAACCGATAGTCTGGATTCTTGCTGTATCATAATTACTTAGCTCTTTCAATAATTTCAACTAATCTCCAACATTTATTTTTACTCAAGGGTCTGGTTTCCATAATACGAACCGTATCTCCTATATTGCACTCATTCTTATCATCATGAGCCATAAATTTGGATGACTTCTTAATAAACTTCCCGTATTTGGGATGCTTTACACGGCGCATAACCTTAATGACAATGGATTTTTCCATCTTATTACTGGTAACTACACCAACTCTTTCTTTTCTGCGGGTTCTTGTTTCCATTATCTAGAAATTTCTTTTGTTGATTCTTCAATGACCCTTTTACGGAGCTCCGTTTTGATTCTCGCAACGGTCTTCCTGTATAATTTAATTTTCATAGGATTTTCCAACGGAGAAACGGCATGATTGAGCCTGAGCTTTTGCAATTGCTTTTGCTCTTCATCCAGCCTTTCTTTGAGCTCGTTGGTTGACATTTCACGTATAACACTTGGCTTCATTTGATGAACGAATTTAGATCGTTAAAAGCAGTAAGCTGGTATCCTAACCAGCTTCAGAAGTCCTTAATTTCCGGGCAGTGGCACCGTTTCTGGGGCTTGCCGGATTGAACCTCTCCAAAAAGGCTGCAAAGTTATAAATTATTTTCCAATTAACTGATTTAATTATTAACTAAAATCCCGTCTTACAACAAATTTACATTTTACGGGAAGTTTTTGAGCACCAAGCCTCATGGCTTCTTTTGCCGTCTCGATTGCAACACCTTCAGCTTCAAACATGATGCGTCCCGGGCTCACCCTGGCAACAAAATATTCAGGAGCACCCTTACCTTTACCCATACGCACTTCGGCGGGTTTTTTGGTTACGGGCTTATCCGGAAAAATTCTGATCCACAATTGCCCTTCACGTTTCATGCGACGGGTAATGGCCTGACGTGCAGCTTCAATCTGACGGCTGGTTATCCAGCTTTCATCCAGCGATTTAATTCCGAAACTACCAAAAGCAAGCTCAGCTCCTCTTTTGGTATTTCCTTTCATCCGGCCTTTCTGCTGCCTTCTGAATTTGGTTTTCTTTGGCTGTAACATTATTTTATAGTATTATTCTAATTAACTAATGCCTTATTATTTTTTGCGACGTCCTCTAAATCTACCGCCACCTCCTGGTGCTCCTGCCTTTGGTTTTGAAGTGTCTTCGGTAAAAGGTGTAAGTTCTTTCTTGCCGAAAACTTCACCTTTACAAATCCATACTTTAATTCCAATACGACCATAAGTTGTATGGGCTTCCGCAATTGCATAATCAATATCTGCTCTGAGGGTATGTAAAGGGACGCGTCCTTCCTTATAGGTTTCGGTACGGGCCATTTCAGCACCTCCTAAACGACCGGAAACTGTAACTTTAATTCCTTCTGCACCCAGGCGCATAGTTGAGGATACAGCCGTTTTTACAGCACGACGAAATGAAATACGTCCTTCAATCTGCTTAGCTACAGTATTGGCAACCAATACAGCATCAAGCTCAGGTCTTTTAATTTCAGAAATATTTATCTGAACTTCTTTCTGAGTAATCTTTCTCAACTCTTCCTTGAGCTTATCCACTTCCTGACCCCCTTTACCTATAATGATACCAGGACGTGCAGTATTTATGGTAACCGTGATAAGTTTGAGTGTTCTTTCGATAATTATTTTTGATACACCGGCCTTGGCCAAACGGGCATTGAGATATTTTCTGATTTTATCATCTTCAACCAGTTTTGCCTCATACTTTTTTCCGCCGTACCAGTTGGAATCCCATCCTTTTATGATGCCCAACCTAAGGCCGATTGGATTTGTTTTTTGTCCCATTTGAGTGATTTTTTATAATTTTTAATTTTTACTATCTACGACAATGGTAACATGGTTCGACCTCTTCCTGATCCGGTATGCACGACCTTGCGGTGCAGGGCGTAAACGCTTAAGCACCCTTCCACTATCAACAAATATTTCTTTAATGTAAAGATTACTATCTTCGATTCTTACACCTTCGTTCTTGGCCTGCCAGTTAGCAATTGCACTAAGCAGAAGTTTTTCAAGACGGCCGGCGGCTTCTTTTTTGGTAAACCTTAAGATCGCCAAAGCCCGGTCAACTTCTTTGCCCCTGATTATATCTGCAACAAGGCGCATTTTCCTTGGAGAAGTGGGGCAATTATTGAGCCTGGCGATATACTTCGACTTTTTTTCTTCTTTAAGCCTTTCAGCTCTCAGATGTTTTCTAGATCCCATGTTTATTAATTTTATTTTTTGCCTTTATCTTTCTTTCCTGCATGTCCGCGGAAAATACGCGTTGGTGCAAATTCACCCAGTTTATGACCTACCATATTTTCGGTAATATAAACAGGGATGAATTTGTTACCATTATGCACAGCGATGGTTTGACCTACAAAATCGGGAGAGATCATTGACGCTCTTGACCAGGTTTTGATAACAGTTTTTTTGTTACTTTCAGCCATGGCAAAGACTTTTTTCTCCAGCTTGTAGTGTATATATGGTCCTTTTTTTAATGATCGGCTCATGATATATTTTTTATTTTCTGTTAACAATCAGTATTATTTCTTCCTTCTTTCAACGATAAGCCTGTTGGAAGCTTTTTTACGGTTGCGTGTCTTATAGCCTTTAGCAGGTAACCCTTTGCGGCTGCGCGGATGACCACCGCTTGCACGTCCTTCACCACCACCCATTGGGTGATCAACAGGGTTCATAACAACACCCCTGGTTCTTGGGCGACGACCGAGCCAACGGCTTCTGCCTGCCTTACCACTTACCACATGCATATGGTCGGGGTTGGAAGTACTTCCAATGGTGGCTTTACAGGTTACAAGCACCATACGGCTTTCACCTGAAGGGAGCTTAAGAATTGCATACTTTCCGTCTCTTGACATGAGCTGAGCATAGGTACCTGCACTGCGAGCCATTTTTCCACCCTGACCGGGCTGAAGTTCAACATTATGTACAACAGTACCCAAAGGAACCTTGCTTAAAAACATAGTATTTCCTACATCAGGGGTGGCTTTTTCACCCGACATGATTGTTTGCCCTACCTGCAAGCCGTTTGGAGCAATAATATAACGCTTCTCGCCATCGGTATATACGATAAGTGCAATACGAGCTGAACGGTTAGGATCGTACTCGATTGTTTTAACGGTTCCGGGAACTCCATCTTTATCCCTTTTAAAGTCAATCAGACGGAGTCTTTTCTTATGACCACCTCCGAGATAACGCATGGTCATTTTACCTCTGTTATTCCTGCCTCCGGTTTTTTTCTTTCCAACCAACAAACTTTTTTCCGGAGTGGAGGCAGTTAGTTCATCAAACGCATTAAGCAACTTAAAACGTTGACCTGGTGTGGTTGGTTTGAATTTTCTTAAAGCCATCTATTTAAATATTGCTGTAAAAATCAATAACCTGGCCATCTGTAACAGTTACGATAGCCTTTTTAAAATTGTTTTTTCTTCCGGTTTGAAAGCCGGTTTTGGTATAACGCATTGTGCGCTTACCCATATAGTTCATTGTGTTGACATCTTCTACCGTTACATCATACATTTGTTCAACGGCAGCTTTAATCTGACTTTTTGTAGCCCTTTTGTCAACAACAAAACCGTAACGGTTAGGAAACTTTTCAGTTACTCCCGTCATTTTTTCGGTAATCAGTGGCTTGATTAAAACATTCATTTTCTGTTTCATTTAAAATGGGTCGATCTTTTTCCAACCCAACAACATGTATTATTTCAATAAAGTATTTTCAACTTCCTTGATTGAACTTTCTACAAAAACCAAATGCTGGGCATTGAGAATTTCGTAAGTGCTAATGTCAGAAGCTAAGGTTACTCTGGCTTTGGGAATATTTCGGGAGGCCAGAAATATATTACGATCAGCAGCAGGTATCACCAACAGTGACTTTTTATCAAGCATATTGAATTTTTCAAGGATTTCAAGATACTTTTTTGTTTTGGGTTCTTCAAAAGTGAAATCTTCCAATACCAATATACTGTTGTCTTTCACTTTGTAAGCCAATGCTGATTTACGTGCCAGCCTTTTTACTTTCTTATTGAGCTTAAAGGAGTAGTCCCTGGGTTTCTTCCCAAAAGCACGTCCACCTCCTCTGAGGATTGGTGATTTGATATCACCAATTCGGGCAGCACCAGTACCTTTTTGTCTGCGAAGTTTGCGGGTACTACCTTTAACCTCGTTACGCTGTTTGGTAGCATGAGTGCCTTGTCTTTGGTTAGCCAGATACTGTTTAACGTCCAGATAAATAGCATGATCATTGGGTTCAATTCCAAAGATACTATCGTTTAAATCAACAGTTTTGGCTGTTTTGTTTCCATCTATATTATATACTGCTAACTCCATCTTTCCAAAATTATATATGAACCATTAGGACCAGGAACTGATCCTTTAACAATAATGATATTTTTTTCGGGAATTATCTTCATGACCTGAAGGTTAATCATCTTAACCCGATTACCTCCGGTACGACCTGCCATTCTCATCCCTTTAAACACCCGTGAGGGCCAGGAAGAAGCTCCCAGCGAACCTGGTGCTCTTAGCCGGTTGTGCTGGCCATGAGTCGCTTGTCCTACACCGGCAAAACCGTGTCTTTTTACAACACCCTGAAAGCCTTTTCCTTTCGATATACCTACAACATCTATAAATTCACCTTCAAAAAATACTTCTACACCAATTTTTTCACCGTATTCTTTCCGATTTTCTTTCTCGAAGCGGGTAAACTCTGCTACCATTCGTTTTGGGGTGGTTTTTGCTTTGGCAAAGTGACCTTGCAAAGCTTTGCTTGTGTGTTTCTCCTTTTTATCATCAAAAGCAAGCTGAATAGCTTCGTAGCCATCCTTTTCCTTGGTTTTGATCTGTGTAACAACACAAGGACCAGCTTGTATTACTGTGCATGGAATATTTTTTCCAGCGGCATCAAACATACTGGTCATACCAATTTTTTTTCCAATTAGTCCTGACATTTTTCGGATTTTTTGCTTTACGCTTTCGCGATTTAGTTAATTATACTTTAATTTCAACTTCAACACCACTTGGAAGTTCCAGCTTCATCAAAGCATCTACTGTTTTGGATGTTGAAGAATAAATATCCAGCAATCTTTTGTAAGAACATAGCTGGAATTGTTCTCTTGACTTTTTGTTAACAAAAGTGGCCCGAAGGACGGTGAAAATCTTTTTGTTGGTTGGCAAAGGAATAGGTCCACTGACAACTGCACCGGTCGACTTGACGGTCCTGACGATTTTTTCGGCTGATTTATCAACCAGGTTATAATCGTAAGATTTTAATTTGATTCTGATTCTTTGACTCACGGTTTTAATTATTTTATTTAACGATTATGCTTTTATACCATTGATTTTAAGTGTAATATCTTCTGTTATATTTCCCGGAGCTTCGCTGTAATGCGAAAACTCAAGTGTTGATGTTGCCCTTCCTGAGGTAAGTGTCCTTAAAGAAGTAACATACCCAAACATTTCAGAAAGAGGAACCCTTGCTTTGATAACCTGCATATTAACTCTTGAAGAAATTCCGTCAAGATGTCCACGGCGACGATTAATATCACCCACAACATCTCCGACATTTTCTTCAGGTGTAATCACCTCAAGCTTCATAACTGGTTCAAGCAATATTTTATCAGCTTTTTTAGAAGCCTCTCTGAAAGCGATTCTGGCGGCCAATTCAAATGACAACGAATCAGAATCGACTGTATGATAAGAACCATCAAGCAGAGTAATTTTCAGGCTTTCCACAGGATAACCTGCCAGGATACCATTTTGCATAGCAGTTTTAAATCCTTTTTCTACTGATGGAATATATTCTTTGGGAATATTACCTCCTTTAACCTGATCAACAAACTGGAGACCTGATACCCCTTCATCGGCCGGACCCATTTCAAAAACAATATCAGCAAATTTACCTCTTCCTCCTGTTTGTTTCTTATATACCTCACGATGTTTGACAATATTGGTAATTGCTTCTTTATATGCTACCTGGGGAGCACCCTGATTACATTCAACCTTAAATTCTCTTTTGAGTCTATCCATTAGAATTTCAAGGTGCAATTCTCCCATACCACTAATTATAGTTTGTCCTGAGTTTTCGTCGGTTTTCACATTAAAGGTTGGGTCTTCTTCAGCTAATTTGTTTAATGCGAGGGTAAGTTTGTCAACGTCTGCCTGTGTTTTAGGCTCTACTGCTACACTGATTACAGGTTCGGGGAATGTTATTGATTCGAGGAGGATAGGATGTTTTTCATTGCAAAGGGTATCGCCGGTATGGATTTTTTTAAAGCCTACTGCTGCACCAATATCACCGGCTTCAATTCTGTCAATGGGGTTCTGTTTATTGGCATGCATTTGCAAAATACGCGAAATCCTTTCCTTTTTCCCTGTTGAAGCATTATATATATATGAGCCGGAATCAAGTGAACCACTGTAAACCCTGAAAAAGCAGAGCCTGCCAACATAAGGATCTGTAGCAATTTTAAATGCAAGAGCTGCAAAGGGTTGAGAAATATCAGCTTTACGAATTTCTTCCTTTTCGGTTTTCGGGTTAATTCCTGTTATTGACTCAACATCAGAGGGAGAGGGTAAAAATTTCACAACAGCATCAAGTAAAAGCTGAACTCCTTTATTTTTAAATGCAGAACCACATAATACAGGAGTAATACGCATTTCAACAGTAGCTTTTCTGATAGCTGCGATCATTTCATCTTCTGAAATTGAACCAGGGTCTTCCATAAACTTTTCAAGAAGATCTTCACTCTCTTCTGCGCATCCCTCAATAAGTTTTGTACGATATTCCTGAACTGTATCAACAAGATCATCAGGTACATCTATCTCAACAAATTTCATCCCGTCTGATTTCTCTTCCCATTCATAAGCTCTGGCTGTTATAAGATCAACAACGCCTCTGAAACTTTCTTCATATCCTATGGGAATTTGCAAGGGTATAGCATTTGAGCCCAGCTTTTCTTTTATTTGCTCAACTACAGCGAAAAAGTCGGCTCCGGAGCGGTCCATTTTATTTACAAAACTTATCCTTGGTACCTTATATTTATCAGCTTGTCGCCAAACTGTTTCCGACTGAGGTTCAACACCTCCGACAGCACAGAAAAGTGCAATAGCACCGTCCAGCACACGCAAAGACCTTTCAACTTCTACTGTGAAGTCGACATGGCCCGGTGTATCTATAATATTTATTTTGTATAGACTATCCTTATAATTCCAGAAAGCAGTAGTAGCGGCAGAAGTAATAGTAATACCACGCTCCTGTTCCTGCACCATCCAGTCCATGGTAGCTGCGCCATCATGCACCTCCCCCATGCGGTGTGTAAGACCGGTATAATATAATATACGCTCGGTGGTGGTAGTTTTACCAGCATCAATATGCGCCATTATACCTATGTTGCGTGTATGTTTTAAATCCCGGGCCATTTACTAAATTCGGAAAATTATATTCAATTAAAACCTGAAATGCGAGAATGCCTTATTTGCATCAGCCATACGGTGGGTATCTTCTTTCCTTTTATAAGCTGCACCTTCTTCTTTATAAGCTGAAACAATTTCTCCTGCTAGTTTTGCAGCCATGGTTTTTTCGTTGCGCTTACGTGAAAACCTGATAAGATTTTTCATACCGATAGACATCTTCCTTTCAGGACGAATTTCTGATGGAATCTGAAATGTTGCACCACCAATACGACGACTTCTTACTTCTACATTGGGTGTAACATTGGCAAGACCTTTTTTAAAGACCTCCAGACCATCTTCTTTGGTTTTCTCGCTTACAATATCTATGGCATCATAGAATATATTGTAAGCCAGGTTCTTTTTGCCCCTGAGCATAAGGTTATTAACAAACCTTGTTACCAAAACATCGTTGAATTTTGGGTCAGGCAGCTGAATTCTCTTTTTGGGTTTAGATTTTCTCATTTATCCAAAAGTTTTTTTAATCGATTTGATTCGTTTATTATTTTTTCGCCTTAGGTTTTTTGGTTCCATACTTTGACCTTCTTTGATTACGGCCTTCAACGCCACTGGTATCCAGCGCGCCTCTGATGATATGGTACCTTACCCCAGGTAAATCCTTAACCCTGCCTCCACGAATCAACACGATAGAGTGTTCTTGCAGGTTGTGTCCTTCTCCGGGTATATAGGCATTTACTTCCTTACCATTGGTAAGCCTTACCCTTGCAACTTTTCGCATAGCTGAATTTGGTTTTTTGGGTGTTGTAGTATAAACCCTTACACAAACTCCACGACGCTGGGGACATGAATCCAAAGCGGGTGATTTACTCTTGTATGTCACCTTTTGGCGTCCTTTACGAACCAATTGTTGTATTGTTGGCATACTTCTATTTTAATAATTTATTACGTAAAAAATTCTTTATTAACAGGTTATAAAAAACCATGCATTTTTTAGGGAGTGCAAAGGTAAGAAGTTATTTTGGAAAACCAATATGGTTTCTTTAAAAAAATCTACTTTATACCCCTAAAGCATTCGCTTACGTGAATTGCTTACCAATAGATTCCCTGCTAACGGAACTTGAAAATACTGATTTTCAGTTTAATTTATTTCCGATTTTTGGGGGCACAAAGATAGTAAACTTTTGGCTTAATTTGAATATTTTTAAATTTTCATGGATTGCTGAAAGCTTCTAAAAACCAATAAAAAAAGAAGCTGTCTTAAAAGTTCCTTTTTATCTGAACCGGTATGCAGCTCTCTCCATTTCTGCCTGGTTTCTGAATTTGACCGGAGGATCAAGATGTTTCTCGAGAAACTTATAAATCTCAAATCGAATCTCTCTGCCTTGCTTATGGTCCATACGATCAAACGAATGCCCTCCGGGAATATCTTCATAAATTCTGTACTCAAAATTCTTCCCATGCGCTTTAAGGGCATTGATGAGATTTTGCACCTCAAGCACATGAACATCCTCATCATTGGTATTGGTATGGATAAGCAACGGTGTCTGGAGTTTATGTGCATGATATACAGGCGAACGGCGTCTGTATTCTTCTATATTTTCATGAACCATATCACCAATGTGGTAATCGGCAGAAAAGAAGTCTTCGTAAGCAGGTCTTTTATATCCCATACGGGCAATTAAATCACTTACGGGTACACCTGCGAAGGCACATTTATAATTACCAGGGTTTTCAAAAATGTTCATAAGAGCTATCATGCCCCCATGACTCCAGCCAACTATTCCTACCCTTCTGCTGTCAACTATACTATAGTTTTCAACCATATACTGCCTGCTTATATCAACATCAGCATTCTCCAGACCACCGTAATCAATTAACTCATAGGTGAGTCGTCCGTAGCCTGTGCTGCCCCGGTATTCGGGTGCTACAACAATATACTGCTGTGCCATCATTTCTCTGATAATATGTGTATAATATGTGTTGAAATCGCCATGGACTCCACCATGAGGCAATACAATCAAGGGGTATTTTTTTGAGGGGTCTATGTCTTTGGGAATAAAAACATATGACCAGAATTTGATGGGGTTCTGGCCTTGAAGGGTTTTTGCCGTTTCATGGCCGCGGGGAGGTTTTCCGGCGAGAAACACCTTATCCACATAAGCTACATCTCCCACCCTTTCAAACCAAAGAACATCATCAATTTTTTTTTGCAGAACATCAAGCCGGTGTCTTAAATTATTAAAATGCTCATCAAGTGACTCCTGGCTTGCACTTTGTGTTGACTGTCCAGGGACAATAAGCGGGGCATTTAAACAAATCGCAAATAAAATTGTAAGGAAAATTGAGTTGTTTTTCATCGTTGGTAAGATTTGATTTTTGTTTTACAATTGGGGGTAAAAATACAAAAAGTAACATGCAAAAACCAAAAAAGTCATTGCAAGTAACCTCTGGTAATTGCAAAGTTTTAATTCATACTTACAGTTTCTACTTGTTCAAAAAGTTCTATTTTTGCAAATGCTTTCCAAAAATGAAATCAATCTTTTGAGTATATAATTTTGTTAATGAATAATGGCAGATTTTTTAAAGGATTTGAATGAACCCCAGCGCAAAGCTGTAGAGCATACAGATGGTCCGGTTATGGTGATAGCGGGAGCAGGTTCAGGAAAAACCCGGGTATTAACATACCGGATTGCATACCTTTTACATAACGGTGTGGATCCTTTTAATATTCTCGCCCTTACTTTCACCAACAAAGCAGCCCGCGAAATGAAGGAGCGCATTGCTTCCTTAGTGGGTGCAACCAAGGCCAAATCTCTTTGGATGGGCACTTTTCATTCAATCTTTGCAAGAATTCTTCGTATAGAATCTGAAAAGCTTGGATTTCCCTCCAACTTTACCATATATGATACTGACGACTCCAAAAGATTGCTTAAAAATATTGTAAAAGAACAACAACTTGATGATAAGGTTTACAATGCCAGTTATGTTCTTTCAAGGATTTCCAATGCAAAGAACAATCTCATTTCTGCAATAGATTATAATGAAGATGCCGAGATCCAGAATTACGATATTCAAAACCGTAAACCCAAAATTGGTCTCATTTACAGTCTTTATCAGCAAAGACTTCGCAAGGCCTCAGCAATGGATTTTGACGACCTGCTTTTTAATACCAATATATTACTGCGTGATTTTCCCGAAGTATTATATAAGTATCAGTTAAAATTTCATTATATATTGGTAGATGAGTACCAGGACACCAATTTTTCGCAGTACCTGATAGTAAGAAAACTGGCTGCCAACAATGAAAATTTATCTGTGGTTGGTGACGATGCTCAAAGCATCTATGCTTTCAGAGGAGCAAATATTCAGAATATTCTCAACTTTAAAAAAGACTATCCTGACAACACTGTTTTTAAACTTGAGCAAAATTACCGCTCCACAAAATATATTGTAAATGCTGCCAATAGCGTTATTGCAAACAACAAAGACCAGATAAAAAAAATAGTCTGGACCGATAATGCCCAGGGCGAAAAAATACGAATTGTTAAATCCAGCAGCGAAAGTGAAGAAGGAGCTAAAATAGCCGGTAGTATTTTTGAAACCAAAATGAACCATCAGTTATCTAACCGCGAATTTGCCATTCTTTACCGTACCAATGCCCAATCCAGGGCTATGGAAGAGGCTTTGCGAAAAATAAACATTCCTTACAGAGTTTTTGGTGGTGTGTCATTTTATCAGAGGAAAGAAGTGAAAGATATGCTTGCTTATTTCCGGCTGGTCATCAATGCAAATGATGAAGATGCCTTTTTACGTATCGTAAATTTTCCTACAAGAGGAATTGGAAAAACAAGTATTGAAAAGCTCATTGTAACAGCCAATGAAAACCAAAAACCTTTGATGGAAATTGCTGCCAACCCCTCAGAATATCAGTTGGATGTTAATACCGGAGTAAAAAAAAGATTGCAGGAATTTGTGACAATGATAAAAAGTTTTGCAATCCAGATGAGCCAGTACAACGCTTTTGAGATGGGTAGAAAAATAGCATCGGGAGCAGGCATTTTGAAACACTATTTTGAAGACGAAAGTCCCGAAGGAATGAACCGGAAGGAAAACATTGAAGAACTTCTGAATGCTTTAAAGGATTTTTCTCAACTACCCTCTGATGTTGAAGGAGAAAATCAGGTTAAAACCCTGGATATTTTTATGCAGGATATTGCGCTTATGACAGATGCAGATACAGAAAAAGATGACCCGACTGATACTGACAAAGTAACACTCATGACCATCCATTCAGCTAAAGGGTTGGAATTTCCATATATTTATCTCGTTGGAGTAGAAGAAAATCTCTTCCCTTCTCAGCATTCATTAAATTCAAGAGCAGAGCTTGAAGAAGAAAGACGGCTGTTTTATGTTGCCGTTACACGTGCAATGAAACAACTTACAATATCATATGCCGAAACACGTTTTCGTTTCGGGCAGTTTACAATATGTGAACCAAGTAGGTTTATTGATGAATTGAGCCCCGATTGTGTTATCAATTATGCATCTGCACCTGGAATAAAAAAACAAACCTGGACGAATGAAAGTTTCGCGCAAAGCAGGCAAAAATTTGCAGGGCTGCAGAAAAATACAGACAAGGACTCATCAACAAAAAAAGTAATTGGCAAATCATCAAATGAAGATGATAGTTTATTTCAAAGTATTCCGGCAAGTGAACTTAAACCAGGATTGAATGTTCAACACCAAAGGTTTGGAATGGGAAAAATTGAAGCAGTTGAAGGAATGGGGGAAAGTGCAAAGGCAACGGTAGTATTTAATAATTTTGGTAAAAAACAACTCTTGCTAAAATTTGCCAAACTTAAAATTTTGGGATAAGAAATTATTATTAATGTTATATTTGTGGCATAATTCAACTCTTATCTTCAAGAAAGCTTATCAATACCTGATATATCTTTTACAAGAGCCTGTTTGCAAAATGCTATCAATAAAATACATCCCGGATTATAAATAATACTAATTCCATTGTAGTTCCGGTATAATTTCATAGCACAAATGATCTTTCTGATATTTGCTGACCGACCAAAACGCTTCCACTTTTGCCGGTAACAAACATATTGATTTATTCCTCTTTTTTTTAATCAGGGGGAAAGGGGTAATAATTAACTTAACTTATTATTTAATTTTATGGAATATAATTCTCAACGTTCTAAAATGAACATTTCTGAATATGGACGTAATATTCAGAAAATGATTGAACACATCATGTCGGTTGAAGACCGTGAAAAGCGAAACCAATTGGCAAAGGCTACAATACAGGTTATGGGGCAGCTAAACCCCCATCTTCGCGATGTAAATGATTTCAAGCACAAGCTTTGGGACCACCTTTTTATCATGTCAAACTTTCAACTTGATGTTGATTCACCATATCCTATCCCCTCTCCTGAAACTTTAAAGAAAAAACCTGAACAACTCAGCTACGCTTCAAACAATATTACCTTCCGGCATTACGGCCGCCATATTGAAAGAATGATTGAGAAGGCAACCGAATTTGAAGAAGGTGAAGAAAAAGATGCACTGGTAAAAATGATTGCCAATCATTTGAAAAAGTCTTATCTCACCTGGAACAGAGATGCGGTTACAGATGAAGAAATTGCAAATCACCTTCATAAACTTTCACAGGGTAAGTTAAATCTTGACAATGTGAAACTCAGTAACACACAGGATATAATTTCAGCCGGGGGAGGCCTTGGCAGTTCCCATCAAAAAAAGAAAGGTCACCAATCAAAGAAAAATCTATCCGGTAAATCATCGTACCAGAGAAAACATAAGAATAAATAATATTGCTCAATTTATATCCAATTGCGAAATTTAAAATAAAAATATCCCGCTTGCTGAATTTAAAAAACAAATTTGCAAACGGGATTTTACTTTTTAAAAACCTGATTTTTATAAATTAGTCGTAAAACCATCTGATTTATTGATATAACACATAGCAACATGAGTTCATTTATCATTGAAGGAGGCCATCAACTCAAGGGTGAAATCACACCGCAAGGGGCAAAAAATGAGGCACTCCAAATAATTTGTGCAACATTATTGTCAGAGGAAGAAATTACCATAAAGAATCTTCCTGATATCATAGATGTAAATAATCTTATCGGTTTGCTTGCCGATTTGGGTGTAAAGGTCAACACTGGAGGCAATGGTACATTTACTTTCAAAGCCGATAATGTAAATTTTGATTACCTTGAAACTGAAGATTTTAAGAAAAAAGCTTCACGCTTAAGGGGCTCCGTAATGATAGTAGGTCCTTTACTTGCCCGGTTTCATAAAGCAAGTATCCCAAAACCCGGTGGCGATAAAATAGGCCGTAGACGTCTTGATACACATTTTATTGGTTTGGAAAAACTGGGTGCAAATTTCATATATGATTCTCAAAGTGGCTTTTATTCAATCAATTGTAAAAGTCTGAAAGGGCAGTATATGCTGCTGGATGAAGCATCCGTAACGGGAACAGCCAATATTGTAATGGCTGCCGTGCTTGCCCAGGGAACAACCACCATATATAATGCAGCATGCGAACCCTATCTGCAGCAGCTATGCAAAATGCTTAACAATATGGGTGCACAAATCAGTGGTGTTGGTTCAAACCTGCTTACAATTGAAGGAGTTGACAGGCTTGGAGGATGCAATCATAACCTTCTGCCCGATATGATAGAGATTGGAAGCTTTATTGCCCTGGCTGCTATGACGCAGAGTGAAATAACCATTAAAAATGTAATGTTTCATGAACTTGGAATTATTCCTGATGTGTTTAAAAAGCTTGGCATACAATTCCATCTGAGGGGTGATGACCTGTATATTCCTTCTCAAACAAATTATACCGTTGAAACATTCATTGATGGAAGTATTCTTACAATAAGCGATGCACCCTGGCCAGGGTTTACCCCGGACCTGCTAAGTGTAGTGCTCGTTGCAGCTATTCAGGCTAAAGGCAGTGTGCTCATTCATCAGAAAATGTTTGAAAGCCGCTTGTTTTTTGTGGATAAGCTCATAGATATGGGAGCTCAGATTATTCTATGCGATCCGCATCGTGCCACTGTTATTGGATTAAACAGGCAATATCAGCTTAAGCCCCTCGAAATGACATCTCCTGACATTCGTGCAGGAGTAGCATTGCTAATTGCTGCATTAAGCGCTGAGGGCAAAAGCGTGATTCATAATATTGAGCAAATTGACCGGGGCTATCAGAATATTGACAAAAGATTGATAAAACTGGGGGCAAAAATAGAAAGGCAATAGAATAAACTGACAATTTGACTTTAATACCAAACTGGCAAAAACTTTGCACACCAGAGAGGGTTTATTATAGTAAAAATTTTAAAACACAATACCACAGCTATGATTAAGCACGATAAAGAAAAAAAAGATTTAAAAGAGGAAAAAGAAAGTCAAAAAGCTGCCGAAAAGTCACAGAAAAATAACAATACTGACAATTCAACTTTAGATAAAAAAACAGAAGAGGAAGTAACTCAGGAAAAGCCAGAAGCTGAAGATGAAAAAACAGAAGCATCAGGGGATATTGAAATGGATGAAAAAGACAGGCTGATAATCTCTTTAGAGGCGAAGAAAAGTGAGTTAAATGACAAGTTCCTCAGGCTCTTTTCTGAATTTGATAATTACAGAAAACGTACTCACAAAGAAAGGCAGGAGTTGTTGAAAACTGCTTCTTCAGATATTATAGAAGCCATATTACCTATTGTTGACGATTTGGAAAGGGCCTATAAATCAGCTGTTGAAAACCCGGATATGGAAACTCTTACGGAAGGCATCAACCTGATTCGTACTAAGCTTAATACTACATTACGGCACAAAGGACTTGAGGAAATACCCAGTATTGGAGAGGAGTTTAACACTGATTATCATGAGGCCATTACGCATGTCCCGGCAGAAGACAAGAAAAACAAAGGGAAGATTGTTGATGAAATACAAAAAGGATACCTTCTGAACGGGAAAGTATTGAGGTTTGCCAAGGTAGTGGTAGCCAACTAACATATAATTTTATTCAATGGCAAAAAGAGATTATTACGACATATTAGGAATATCCAAAAATGCTACTGCGGAAGAAATAAAAAAAGCTTACCGTCAGAAGGCGCTGAAATTCCACCCCGATAAGAACCCCGGCGACAAGGATGCAGAAGAAAAATTCAAAGAAGCTGCTGAAGCCTATGAAGTCTTGAGCAATGCTGACAAGAAAGCGAGATATGACCGATATGGACATGCAGGACTTGGAAATGGAGGCCAGGGTTATGGTGGTTTCGGCGGAGGTATGTCAATGGAAGACATCTTCAGTCAGTTTGGCGATATCTTTGGCAGTGCTTTCGGAGGCGGATTCGGAGGTGGGTTTGGTGGCAGTACACGTGCGCGAAGAGTAAACAAAGGCAGCAACCTTCGAATCAAAGTAAAACTTTCACTTGAGGAAATACTCAAAGGAGTTGAGAAAAAGATAAAGGTTTCCAAATATGTAAGCTGTCAATCATGTAAAGGAAGTGGAGCCCGGGCTGGCAGTTCTTTCAACACATGCTCCACCTGTAATGGTTCAGGAAGAGTAACACGTGTTACAAATACATTTTTGGGGCAAATGCAAACCACTTCAACCTGTCCTTCCTGCGGTGGTGAAGGTCAAACCATTACCGAAAAATGCAACACCTGCTATGGCAATGGTATTGTTAAAGGAGAAGAGGTAATCACCATAAATATACCCGCAGGAGTAGGCGAGGGAATGCAGATGTCAATGAGTGGAAAAGGGAATGCTGCAGCACGGGGTGGTATCCCTGGTGATTTGATTGTATTGATTGAAGAAATCAAACATGAAAGCCTCATCCGCGATGGCAACAATCTCTTATATGACCATTATGTTAGTATTCCGGAAGCAGCTTTGGGCACAACCATTGAAGTACCTACACTGGAAGGTAAAGCCAGGATTAAGATTGAACCAGGCACACAGTCCAGTAAAGTTCTCAGGCTGAAAGGCAAGGGACTTCCTTCAGTAAATGCTTATGGAAGAGGCGACCTTTTGGTAAATATAAATGTATGGACACCACAGAATATGACCAAAGAAGAAAAGCAAATCCTTGAGAAACTCGCATCATCTGAAAGCTTTAAACCAAAACCTCAGAAAACAGACCGAAGCTTTTTTGAAAGGATGAAAGATTATTTTAACTAAGCGTAAAACCTTAATATATAGTGAACCAATAAAATTAATTTGAGACATTACGCTATGGAAATAATTACTTGCATACCGCGTTATGCTTCAGAGTAAATACAATTATGGGATATATTCTACAGGCTGAAAATATTGATAAAATTTATGATAAACATCAGGCGCTTACTGATGTCAGCATTCGGGTTCCCCGTCAGGGGATTTTTGGTTTACTGGGGCCCAACGGAGCCGGGAAAACTACGCTCATTCGTATCATCAATCAAATCATAGCTCCCGACAATGGAAGAATTATATTTGATGGTGAAAAACTAAATTCACGTCATATTAAAAAAATTGGATATTTACCTGAAGAAAGAGGTCTTTATAAAAAGATGAAGGTGGGTGAACAGGCATTGTATCTTGCTCAGTTAAAAAATGTAAATGGCAGGGAGGCGAAAGTATTGCTGAAAGACTGGTTCGAAAAATTTGACCTCATCCCCTGGTGGAACAGGAAGGTGGAAGAATTGTCAAAGGGAATGCAGCAGAAATTGCAATTTATTATTACCATACTTCACAAACCTGATCTTCTTATCTTTGACGAACCCTTTAGCGGATTTGACCCTATAAATGTAAACCTTCTAAAAGAAGAAATATTAAAACTCAAAGAACAGGGTACAAGTATTATTTTCTCGACGCATAACATGAGTTCGGTTGAAGAACTCTGCGATAACATTGCCCTCATTAATAAATCTAAAAAGATACTTGATGGCAACCTTGATGAAATTAAGCAATCACATTCAAACCAGATATTTTCTCTTCAGGTTGACAATTTGTCAAAACCTCTTGAAAATATACTACAGCCTGTTGCAGCTCTTATAAAACAGGAGAATGGCAGTGATGGTTTTATCAAAGCAAAAGTAAAACTGGAAAAAGGTTACAATGCCAATGACCTTATCAAGCATATATTGCCAAATGTTCGTTTCCACAGTTTTCAGGAAGAATTGCCCAGTATGAATGATATTTTTATTAAAACCGTTACAGGGAAATATCCCCATGAAATGAAAAAAGAAGATTTGAAGATTCACTTGCAGATGGACACAGAATAAACTTTCAGCCTGGCTAACAATAATTGCATTACAATGAGTAAAACTTTCACAATCATAAGAAGAGAATATCTCAGTCGCGTAAAGAAAAAGTCTTTTATCGTAATGACTATTCTGGGACCTTTACTGATGGCAGCATTGATTATAGTACCCATTTACATTGCGCAGATGTCAGATAGCGTATATGAAGTTGCCATTGTAGATGATACCAGGCTTTTTTATGATGAGTTTACGGATGCCAATAATGTTAGGTTTACAGATTTAAATGTAAATATTGATGCAGCCATCGAACTGATGAAGATGAACAAGTTTGATGCGGTATTGCATATTCCGACAACCGCATTTCAGGCTCCTTCCACTTTAAGGCTTTTCAGCGAAAAAGCAATAAATATGAATGCCAAATTATACATAGAAAATGTGCTGCGCAATGAGTTTGAGTTGATGAAACTGGCGCATGCTGGTATTGATCCGGAGATACTTAAAGCCACGGAAACCAAAATCAGCATTCAGGCAATCCGATTGCTGAAAGACGGTCATGAGCAGACAGACTATCCTGAAATAAGCATGGCTTTGGGAATTTTTAGTGGAATTTTGATTTATTTTTTCGTATTTCTGTTTGGAGCCCAGGTCATGCGGGGTGTTATGGAAGAAAAATCCAACCGGATAGTTGAGATTATTGTTTCTTCGGTAAGGCCTTTTCAACTTATGATGGGAAAAATTGTAGGTATAGCCCTGGTAGGTCTTACACAGTTTCTCATTTGGATTGGATTAACTTTCGTTATTGTAGGAACAGTCAGAACTGCCATGCCTGAAACATTCCGGTTTACACCCCAGGAGAACATATACATCAGCACGGCTCAATCTCTCAATCCGGCTGAACTTCAGGAACACATGCAACAAACGCAGCAGCACAATTCTCCGGTCGGGCAATTATTTGAATCACTTGGTGCCATAAATCTGGAGGTAATGATACTGAGTTTTATTTTTTTCTTCCTTGGAGGTTACCTTCTTTATGCAGCCCTGTTTGCAGCTATCGGTTCTGCTGTAGACAACGAAGCAGACACACAGCAATTCATGCTTCCTATTACTATTCCCATGATTTTCGCCATTGTTATGGCCCAAATGGTAATGAATAATCCTATGGGGCCTGTTGCATTCTGGCTTTCGATTATACCTCTCACATCACCCATTATCATGATGGTACGAATCCCTTTTGGAGTTCCCTGGTTTGATCTCTGGCTTTCAATGGTACTTTTAATTGCAGGGTTTATTGCAACCACATGGCTGGCAGCAAAAATATACCGTACAGGTATTCTTATGTATGGTAAAAAGGTATCATATAAAGACCTTTGGAGGTGGATAAAAATAAATAGCTAAACAAAATGTGCCGGATACAAGAAAAAAAAGTTTTCTGGCAAACATTAAGGTTTCTTATCTTTGTATCAACGGATTAAAAATCCAAAATATAAATAATTAATGATTGCAGCCATTATAGACTGTGGTACCAACACCTTTAATCTCCTGATAGCAGATTTCAATGTCCATGGGGATTATAAAATTCTGCTTAATACAAAAAAAAGCGTAAAACTGGCCGAAGGAGGACTACCCCAGAATAAAATAGCCCCAAAACCCTTTGATCGGGGGATTAAGACTTTTACAGAATTTACCAAAACAGCAAAAAAATATAAAGCTGAGGTTATACAGGCTTTTGGAACATCTGCGCTTAGAAGTTCGCTTAACGGGCCTGACTTTGTAAAAAAAGTGATGGAAAAAACCGGTATCATGATACAGGTACTAAATGGTGATACCGAAGCACAATATATTTATAAAGGAGTAAATCTGGCACTTGAAGATACCGGGAAACCGGTCCTGATAATGGACATTGGAGGAGGAAGCACCGAATTTATAATTGCAAAAGACAAACAAGTAGCCTGGAAACGAAGTTTTGATCTTGGAGCGGCAAAACTGATAGAGGATTTCGGGCTCTCAGATCCCATTACGCAAGAAGAAGAAAAAAAACTGAAAGACCATTTCAGAGAGACTTTAATTCCGTTAAGTAGTCATCTTAAGAAAAATCCTGTAGACACACTTATTGGATGCTCCGGCTCATTTGAATCTCTTGCAGATATGATAAATGCAGATAAAGGAGAAAATCCACCTCAGGCAAATTTTTATACATTTGACAACGGCGATTTTAAGCGTATGCATCAAATATTACTTGAAAGTACCGAACAAGAAAGGAGGGAAATGCCTGGCCTTGTGGAATATCGTGTTGACACCATTGTATTGGCGAGCATATTTATCAGGTACGTAAAAAAACGTTTTAAGATCGAAGAAATGAGCTATTCAAGCTTTGCCTTAAAAGAAGGTGTGCTTGCCGATTTGATATCTGGCAAAATTGCCTTATAAAAATACACTTCTTAATTATTTAATTATATGCCGAGAATCCTGGTAATTGATGACGAAAAAAGCATCAGAAATACCCTGAAAGACATACTGGAATATGAAAAATTTGAAGTTGACCTGGCTCAGGATGGAATAGAGGGGCTTGAGTTAGCTGAGATTAATAAGTACGATGTAGTACTTTGCGATATCAAGATGCCTCGTATGGATGGAATAGAGGTACTGGAAAAACTCATGGAGCAAAATCCGGATAATACTGTGGTAATGATATCAGGACATGGTACCGTAGAAACTGCGGTTGAAGCCATAAAAAAGGGAGCTTACGATTTTATTTCAAAACCCCCCGATATAAACCGAATGCTGATTACCTTGCGCAATGCAATGGATAAAAGTGAACTGGTTAAAGAAACAAAAGTTCTGAAGCGTAAGGTAAGCAAAACATATGACATGATTGGCAATTCAAAAGCCATCAATCAGATAAAGGAAATGATTGAACGGGTTGCGCCTACAGATGCACGTGTATTTATAACAGGAGCCAATGGTACCGGCAAAGAGCTTGTAGCAAGATGGTTGCATGAGCTGAGCAATCGTTCCAAGGGCCCTTTTATTGAGGTAAATTGTGCTGCAATACCATCTGAACTAATAGAAAGTGAACTTTTCGGACATGAAAAAGGCTCTTTCACATCGGCTATCAAGCAAAAAAAGGGAAACTTTGAATTGGCCAACGGCGGCACACTTTTTCTGGACGAAATTGGAGACATGAGCCTGGCGGCCCAGGCTAAAGTTTTGCGGGCATTGCAGGAAAATAAAATCACCCGTGTTGGTGGAGAAAAAGAAATCAATGTGGATGTGAGGGTTGTGGCTGCAACAAATAAAAACATACATCAGGAAATGCAAAAAGGAAGTTTTCGAGAAGACCTTTATCACCGCCTGAGCGTAATTCTTATACCCGTGCCTTCTCTCAATGAAAGAGTTGAAGATATTCCATTACTGGCAAATCATTTTCTTCAGCAAATTGTGGAGGAAAACAGCATGCCACCTAAAGAATTTACCGATGATGCTCACAGTGCTTTACAAAAAATTACCTGGACCGGCAATATCAGGGAGTTAAGAAATGTTGTGGAAAGACTTGCAATTCTTTGCGATAAAACTATTACCGGAAATGATGTTGAATTGTTTGCCCAACCCTTAAGCTTAAATCGCAACAGCTGATTTGATGATCTAAAATATAGTTTCTTGCTTTCACTATCTCAAAGGATTGAGTGCTTTTGTTTCCTCGAAAAATAGGAAAGCATCATATCGTAAAGGCAAAATTGTATTTACATATTGCCTGGGTTCGTTTACAGGATTAAATACCACACCTATTGCCCGATGTCCTCTGGGTTGCATAAATTCATCATGTGTGCGATCCTCATCATCGAAAATCAAATAAAAGGAAGGTATTCCGGTTTGATTTAAAACATGCTCAAAAGAATTTCTGCGGGCCGGTGCAATGCGTTTGTTCTGCATTCTGTCTCCCCATCCGGCACCTGCCATAACCCTGCCTTTGTAAGTTGTGAAGCCAATACTGAAAATATTTTCAGGCCCGTGAAATACCCTGCTGAGTTCACCAATATTCTGATTGCCCACATTGTACATTTCAGTAAACCTGGCATCACCCACATGTGTATTGTGTGCCCATACAATCCCTCTCGAATTTTCACCATATAATTCAAGCAGTCGGTTCACTGTTTCATGCATATGATTTACCCGGGAATTCCATGAAGATGCATCCTGCCGGGTTGCCGATTTTCTGTAAAACTTTTCTGCATTATATTTCACATATGCATTTTGCAGTGCATAAAAATATTCGTAATCAGAAATCGCAGAGAGGTCGTTTCTGGAGTTTTTTATCAAATTCACAACCTCACGTGTTTGTGAAGAACAATCGGCAATGCCTTGCTGAACTGCCCGGGCATATGACCAACTATCGCTTTGGTAAGGTGCAAAGCAGGTATAGAGATTATTTACTTTTTGAAATATCTGATTATCATGTTCCCTCAAAAAATCAAGCAATGCCTCTTTTGATCTCCACTCGTCGTAAACATCCATCCCGTAGAATCCGACTTTTTTGTTATCGGGAAGTTCATCATTGTAATTTCTGAGCCATTCGGCAAGTCCTGCTATTTCTTCATTACCCCACATCCATTGGGGCCATCGATCAAGATTTCTCAAAACTTCACGGGCTGAAGAGGATGCACCCTGCATATCCTTAACATACCTGTTCAGTTCATACAAACTGGAAAAATCTCCTTCAACTGCGATAAAATTAAAACCTTTTTCGGCAATCAATCTTCTGCTTATTGAATCGCGCCAGATGTAATACTCATATGTTCCATGACTTGCCTCACCCAAAAGTACAAGTGTTCTCTCACCTGCTTCATCAATAAGTTGAGTAAGGTCTGAAGAATTATTAAGTGTTATTGCTCTGCTCTTTATAAATGAGTCCAAATCATCACCTCCCCTTGTGACCATTGAGCAGGAAGAAAGAAAAAGCAGAATAAAAATTCTTGTGAGGAAAAATAAACCTGCGTATTTCATAATCCATATATTTAGTTTGTCAAATCAATACAATCTGCAATATACTAAATATCGGTTAAACAGGTATGCAGTTTTACAACTAATGAAAGGTTTTAAAACCCGTAACTGATTTTGATTCTGTTAAGGAAGTAATTGTCGTATCTCTCATTATTTAAACTAACACCATCGAGGTAATTAAAGATGGTATTGCGCCAACCGAATTCATATCCCAGTTTCAGAGAATTCGGCAATGTATAGGAGAACCCAAAACCCAGAGGCAATACAGGCTGCACCTGGCTATAATCAACCTGGGGATCCACTATCCTGCCATCCCTGTCAAATACTCTGGCATCACTGAAAAAAATCCCGATTCCGGCAAATGCATATATATCAAAGGGGCTTCTGGAAAGTGCAGGTAACATAAATTCTGTTTTGGCATAAAACTCAAAAATATCGTTGGTAAAACGAAATGCTTCATTTGCCGGTATATCCTGTACGAGTGGTCTTTCTGCGGATAAAGTCATGAAATCCATGCCCAAACTAAGCGCAAACCAATCATTCATAAGATAACGGGTAAATATACCCATATTAAATCCAAAATTGTTAGAATGATAATCTGTAAAATCACCAAATGATAGCCCTTTATTACCTGCCAGATCAGTAATGGAATGTGCTGTACCCAGAGAAAGGCCTAACTCCCACCTCCCTGTTGACATCTCCTGATCTCTCAACGATGCATGCAAAGGATCCTTAGGAACATTGCGTATTGCCGAAAGATCGCTTTGGGGCAATGATCTTCTCCTGCCGTTATGAGACTCAGGGGCCTGACTGTTGCTTGGCGGTGGTGTATATCTCTGAGGTCTTGAGGTAGCATGTCTTTGCGAACGACTCATTCTTTCGGCAGGCGTTTTTTTTCTCGAACCAAAAAGTCTCCTGAAAAAATTATCCCTAAACTCCATACTATGGTATTCTGATTGATGCAAAAAACCTGCCTCTAAAATACTTACTCCCGAAAGATTTTCTTGTTCTTTTGTTTCAGCTTGTATCTGATTTGGCTGAAATAAAAGAAAAAAAGAAATTGCGATAAAAAGGAAATATTTTAGCATGATTTGGTAGTTTTGGTTATCAAAAATTGGCTTGAAATATTTTCAGACCTCAAATATAACTAAAAAACTAATAACAAAACATTAAAATTTTTCCATTATTTCAAAAAAAAAGGCCACCAAAATGCTGGTGGCCCTGTTTTATTTTATAAAAAAACAATTACCATCTTCTTCTTCCATCAGGTATAAAATAGCTTATCTTAACCTTATTAAAATAATAACTGTCATTGCCCCTGCTCCATCTTCGGGTGAATCCATCAAGATGATCTGTAAACGTTTTTCTCCAGCCAACTTCATATCCAACTCTGAAATTGTAAGGCAGGTTATAACTTATACCTAAACCCATAGGTATGGCAGGCTGCACATTACTGAAATCGTCGAATTCAAAATTTTCGGGATCAGGAACCGTAAGAACAGGGTCATGAAAAAAAACAGCAAGACCCAGATAACCATAAATATCGAGAGGAAAAGCCGGTCCTGTTTTGGGAATGTAAAGCTCCCCTATTGCTGCAAACTCATAAACCTGATTGTTGAAATAAAAATTACGCACACGACCTTCGGCCAATGAATCAGCTCCGTGGATCTTGCCATAGTTAAATGCTGCACGGGCTGCAAAATTGGGATGAAATCTGTATCGGGCAAATACGCCTGCATTCAGGCTGGTGGTACTCCACTGAGTATTTAAAAAAGAAGGTGATTGATTTGTAGAATTACCGCTCACATCTGTCAATGAATGTGAGGTGCCGATATTAAATCCGAAATCCCAACCAAACTGCATGAGTGACAAATCTCTTCTGCTGTAAGTCAAAGGTCTCCTTGTGCCTCCCGGAGGACGGGACCTGCTTGGCGGTCTTACCGAAGGCCTTCGATCCTGAATTGGGGATCTGGATTGTGCCTCTATTTCATATGGTGCTGCAAATAAAAGGCATAAACCAAAAAACCAGGCAATTAATATTTTCATTTAACTAGCTTTTTGAAGTTTTTATCGTTGAAAATCTTTTTAAGACTTACAATATACAGGGTTCAAATATAGTATTTTTGTAATAAACATTTTATGGGTGATTTTACTGAAATTTCAACAACACTCAATTAAGAAACCATTTTCAGCTATTTATTTAGAAATTCTGTATTTACATTACTTTTGTTAAAGGAATAAAAAATCATATAGTCAGTATTTTTTTAGCTAAAAATTATATAAAAAGATAAATAATCTCCACAAAACATTAAATACATTCATGTTGTTTTTGGTTTGAGATTTGGAACAACTATTGCAATACAATTAAATAAATAACAAAAACCTTTTGAGTATGATAAAAAGAATCTTTTTTTTAACTGCAATTATTCTCATTTTTCAGAATTTATTTTTTTCATGCTCCAGCAGCAGGAGACAAGCCGGGCATCATGATGATGTTAATTTGCAAAGTGAAAGATTAATATCCAATAAAACCGTAGAAATGAGAAATAACAGTTTTGCTTTTGATATATTTAATGAATTGTCCGATACAAGCGAGGAGAACCTTGTCATTTCTCCGTTCAGCATATCAACTGCCCTGGCAATGACGTATGCCGGTGCTGCCGGTGAAACAGCAGAACAAATGAGTAACACATTGTTTTTTGAAAGAAATCAGGATGTTTTTCATGAAGAGTTTTCATCGTGGATGAATCAAATTATAACAAGAGGGGCCGAGAAAGATCAACTCAGATTGGCAAACTCATTATGGCCGCAAGAAGACTATCCCTTCCATGAAGATTTCATGAAGCTGATTGAGAAATATTATCATTCAGCTTTTTATAAAGTGAATTACAAAGGAGATCGCGAAGCAATCAGGCAACAAATTAATCTATGGGTTGAAAAACATACAAATAATCTTATAAAAGACCTTATACAACCCGGAATCCTTGTTGAAGACACAAGATTGGTTCTTGTAAACGCTATTTACTTCCTTTCGAACTGGAAAATAGCATTTGATCAAAATGCAACTCATAATGCCAGGTTCAACGTAAGCAGTGAAAAACAGGTAAATGTTCCCTTTATGTTTATGAGAGATACTCTCAATTATTTTGAAACAGAGTATTTTCAAGCAATAGAGTTGGAATATGAAGGTTCAGGTTTTTCTATGATGGTAATGCTGCCTTCCATTGGCCAGGATTTGAATCGAATGATAAATAAAATGGATGCTGCCGGTTTTTTAGAAATTGCAGAAAAAATGGAAAAGCAAAATGTTGAAGTATACCTGCCTTCTTTTAAGGTTCGTTCAAAATTTGATTTGGAAAGAATGCTTGCAGCCATGGGCATGCCTTATGCATTTAGTAACCTGGCAGATTTCAGCAGAATGACCCCATTAGATGATTTAAAAATTGATAAAGTAATTCATGAAGCATTTGTGGATGTTCATGAAGAGGGGACCGAGGCTGCTGCATCTACTGCAGTAGTTATCATTAGAAAATCTGCAGTGATTGACGACCAGAAAAAGGTTTTCAGGGCTGACAGACCTTTCTTTTTTGCCATAAAAGAAAACCACACCAATTCTATCCTTTTTATGGGAAAAATTGTAAATCCGGAATTACGCGCAGAATAAGCTTAAGTAAATTGTTGAAAAATCCTCTGATGCTCTGAGGATATTATGATTTTATCAGCGGGGTTGTATTATTGCCTAAAGTTATAAAGTCAGTACAACTGAAACACTCATTTTCTTTATCATTGGAGCCAATAACAAACAACCGGTTACCGGCAAATTCTTCAATAAGTCCTTTATACCATTGAACTGAATTTTCATCAAGGTTGCTACACGGTTCATCCAGTAACACCAAAGGGACGTTGCTCATTACTGCCAATACAAGTTTTACTCTTTGTTTCATACCGGAAGAGTAAAACTTAAGAGGTTTATCCGCATTTTTTCTCAAACCTGACAACTGAATAAGTGATTGGGTATTCAATCCTGGCAGCCAGTTTTTAAACTTTTGATGAAAGAGGAAGATCTCTTCAAGGGTAAATTCTTCAATAAGCTCGAGGTGAGGGGAAGCCCAGCCAATATACCTGAAGAGGGTTTCAGAAATAAACTCGTCTTCAAGCTTCCAGGATATTTTGCCTTCTGTGGGGATGAGATATCCGGAAATAATCTTTAGCAAAGTGGTCTTTCCACTTCCGTTGTTTCCCAGGATACCATAATGATGAGGAGCATAAAACTGCTTATTCAATCCACGGAAAATCCAGTTATGCAAATATTTCTTACCGGTATTTTCCAGTGTGACTTCCATAAATATTGGGAAAAGGTAACAGAATTATTTTTCCTGGTAATTATAACCTTTCATGATTCCCCTGCTTGAATTGGTTATAAATGAAATAATTTCATCTCTTTCGGGAGTTGCATGCATTTCTGCTTCTATTACAGCAATAGCCTTGGAAACATTAAGTTTTTGCAGATAAATAATTCTGTATATATCCTGAATTTCATTGATTTTTTCAGAAGTAAAGCCTCTTCTGCGCAGACCAATGGAATTTATACCTACAAAGGAAAGAGGATCACGAGCTGCTTTGGTATATGGGGGTACGTCTTTGCGCACAAGTGAACCGCCCGAAATCATAACATGAGGACCGATATTTACAAACTGATGAACAGCTGATAATCCGCCAATGATTGCATAATCCTGAATATTAATATGACCAGCTAATGTGGCAGCATTGGCAAGGATACAATTATTACCGATTACACAATCATGGGCAATATGCACATAGGCCATAAGCAGGCAGTTATTGCCAACAACAGTTTTATAATTGGCTTTGGTGCCTCTGTTAACAGTTACAAATTCCCTTATGGTAGTATTATCTCCTATTTCAGCTGTGGTTTCTTCACCATCAAATTTTAAATCCTGGGGAATTGCAGAAATAACAGCTCCCGGGAAAATCCTGCAGTTTTTTCCAATACGGGCACCCTCCATGATGGTTACATTTGATCCGATCCATGTTCCTTCACCTATTTCCACATTCTTATGAATTGTAACAAATGGTTCTATTACAACATTATTGGCAATCTTTGCCTGCGGATGAACATATGCTAAAGGTTGATTCATTTTGATTTTACTTTTTATTTGGTTTTTACAACCTGAGCCATTAGCTCGGCTTCCATAACAATTTTAGTTCCTACATATCCCACACATCGCATGTGGCAAATCCCTCTTCTTACAGGAGATATCAAACTGCATTTTAAAATCAGGGTATCACCCGGTATGACTTTATGCTTGAACTTTACATTATCAATTTTAAGAAAATACGTACTGTAATTTTCCGGATCTTCAACACTTGACAAAATAAGAATTCCTCCGGTTTGAGCCATTGCTTCCACTTGCAAAACTCCCGGCATTACAGGTTCACCTGGAAAGTGGCCAGCGAAGAAAGCCTCATTCATTGTCAGATTCTTAACACCCACCACATGCGATTCACTCATTTCTATGATTTTATCAACAAGAAGGAAGGGATAACGATGGGGTAATAAAGCTTTGATGTCATTTATATCATAAAGAGGCTTTTTATCAGGATCATGAACGGGTATCTGCTGTTCTGCAATTCTTTTCTTTATGTATTTCTGTATTTCTTTGGCAAACTTTACATTGGAGGCATGGCCAGGCTTCTTTGCTATAATTTGTCCTTTTATTCTTTTGCCTGCAAGAGTTAAATCTCCCACAATGTCAAGCAATTTATGCCGTGCAGCTTCATTTTCAAAGTAAGGCTCAAGGTTATTCAAAATACCTTCACTTCTCACTTCTACAGATGGTTTATTAAACAAATCTGCCAATCGGTCAAGTTCTTCCTGTTTAACGGGTCTGTCAACATAAACGATAGCATTACTGAGGTCACCTCCTTTAATAAGGTTTTGATTTAAAAGATACTCGAGTTCATGCAAAAAAACAAAAGTACGGCAAGGGGCAATCTGGCTTTTAAAATCACTTAGCTTATCCATCACAGCAAACTGTGAACCCAAGACCTTTGACTGAAAGTCAATCATGGAAGAAATCCGGTAATTGTCTGCCGCCACAGCTATAAATTCGCAATCTTTTTCTTCATCATAAAACCTGATGGTTTCTTTCACTTCAAAATATTCGCGGGGAGCCTCCTGCTGAGCAATTCCTGCCTTTTCCAGTGCTTCTGCATAAAATTTACTACTACCATCCATTATGGGCATTTCCAGACAATCCACTTCGATAATGATATTATCGATATCCATTCCGGTAACTGCGGCAAGAACATGTTCTACAGTATGTAGTTTAATACCGTCTTTTTCCAGAGTTGTACCTCTTGATGTATCTACAACATAGTTTGCATCAGCTTCAATAAAAACCTGTTCTTCTATATCTGTGCGTAAAAATCGTATTCCGGAATTTTCCTCCGAAGGTTTGAAGGTAAGATTAACTGTTTGGCCTGTATGCAGCCCTGCACCTGAAACTGCAACCGGTGTCTTTATCGTTTTTTGCTTATCAATCATAAAATATTTTTAATTTCCGTCATTCCTTTCTTCAAAAGTAAATATAAAAACTCAGCCATCAGTTTGGATTAAACTTTATGGCTGAAAAAGAAAAATCAGGCAAAGATAGGATTTTTATTTTTTTTGAAATGAATTATTCCCTGACAATCAGTAATCAGGTATTTTCACTTTTAAGTTCTGCAATTGTTTTTTCTAAATCATCAACCTTTTTGATGAGTTTTTCAAAGTTTCTGAAATGGATATATGCTTTTACATATTTATCATGATCGAAAGCCGGAGAACCCATAATTATTTTCCCTTTTCTAATGCTGGATGAAAGACCTGACTGGGCTGCAATTTTAACATCATCACCTACCGAAATGTGACCACTTATACCCACCTGACCGCCAATCATGCAGTTTTTTCCAACCTTACTTGAACCTGCAATACCCGATTGAGCGGCAATAACCGTGTTTTCACCGATTGTAACATTGTGCGCCACTTGTATAAGGTTGTCAAGTTTTACCCCTTTTTTTATGATGGTTGACCCCATTGTTGCCCTGTCTATTGTTGTATTTGCACCTATCTCTACATGGTCTTCAAGTATAACATTACCAATCTGAGCCACTTTCATATAGTTGTTATCATTTTGGGGTGCAAATCCAAATCCATCAGCCCCTATAATTGCGCCTGAATGAATGGTGCAGCCATTACCTATCACACAGTTCTGATATACTTTTACGCCCGGATAAAGCACGGAGCCTGATTTTATTGTAACATCAGAGGCAATATAGCATTGAGGGTAAATTTTTACATTATCTTCAATAACTGCTCCTTCATCTATTACTGTGAATTCACCTACATATAAATCTTTGCCGAGTTTGGCTGATTGGGCTACAAATGCCAAACTTGATATTCCCTTTTTCTGTGGCAGACTTTTTTCGTAAAGGCTTAATAATTGTGCAAGGGCATTGTAAGCATTTTCCACTTTTATAAGTGTGCTTTTAACCGGCTTTTCAGCTTTAAAATCCCTGTTGACAAGAACAATGCTCGCGCCTGTATTGTAAATAAACTGTGTATAAGCCGGGTTTGCCAAAAAGGTCAGACTTCCTTTCTGGGCTTCTTCTATTTTGGAAATAGTATGAACACTTACATGAGGGTCACCTTCGATTTCCCCTTTAAGAAATTCCGATATCTGTTTCGCAGTAAAATCCATTTATGATCGAATTAAAAAGTAAAAATTCAAAATAGTCACGTTTTTTCTGAAAATCTAATCAATCAATATTTGTCATCCATCTTTCCTCATTAAAAATTCCCATACCTCTTTAGGATAACAAATGTAATATTTCTTTACCGGATGAGACAAAACCCTGATATTTAATTGATCTGAGATTTCAGCCATATCACTCACATTTCCGTTTTTTTGTAAAATCCAGATATTCCCCACACCGGGGTCGTAAGCATTGTTCTCTGTATGTCCTGTTAAAACAAAGTATTTGCTTTCCCCGAAAGAGAGTTTGTAAATTTTGCCGGTGATCTCATGTATTTTATCAACATATTCACTTTCAAATTTTTCTTTTTGCAACTCTATTTTAAACAGTTGCCTGGATACCATCTTTTTACATAATGTTGACAATACTGTGTCTGAATGATTTGTCCAGGTTTTTATGGAAGTAAATACATCAAAATCGTCCAACAAAGCGAAATCATCCAATAAATCCGGTTCATTCAAAAAATCATCCGCTTTGATATGATTTGTAAGGAAACGTTTCAGCGGCGGAGTGGCAAAAAGCTCCTGGCCGTTAATTGCTATCTCTTTTGCTCTTTTCAGAATTGTGGAGAGCATTTGTTCAGCTGAAATAACAGTCTTGTGCAAATATACCTGCCAGTACATAAGCCTTCGGGCAATTATAAATTTTTCCAGGGAGTAAATACCTTTTTCATCTGTTACCAGTTTTTCTCTGGCTATATTAAGGGTTTTTATTATCCTGTCATGACTCACCACTCCCTCTGAAACACCTGTAAAAAAGCTGTCCCGGTTAAGGTAATCCAATCTGTCCATATCCAACTGTCCGCTTACCAGTTGGTGTAAGAATTTTTTAGGATGTTTATTCAGAAAAATATCAATTGCCTGGCCAATAATATCCGGTTGAATTTTTTGCAGACGTTTCATAAACAAAAGCGAAAGCTGCTCATGGTCCAGCTCGTCAACAAGGTTATTTTCGAGGGCGTGAGAAAAAGGCCCGTGACCAATATCATGCAGCAAAACTGCCATGGTTACTCCCTGTGCTTCATCTTCAGTTATATCATGTCCCTTTGTACGCAAAGTATCAATTGCCTGGCCCATAAGATACATTGCACCCATCGCATGCTGAAAACGGGTATGTAAAGCTCCGGGGTAAACAAGATGTGTTAATCCGAGCTGCTTTATTCTTCTTAATCGTTGAAAATAGGGATGTTCAAGAATATCAAAAACCGAGGGATAAAGTACATTGATAAATCCATACACCGGATCATTAAAAATCTTCAGTTTATTAAGACCTGCATGGTCATCCCGGCCCATAATAATTTTTGTATTAACCTTTCAATAAAATTCAATTATGCAAACCTACGGTTTTTTCATTTATCCTTTTAGTATTACAAAAAAATATATATCAAAACCTAATGAATTCTAATTCTTTTAAAAATATTTATGATGAATTATCCTTACTTTTGTTATGAAGGTATTAACAATTATTCGCTTAAAAAAAGCAATAAAAAATATAGTGTGCGTTTAATTGAAAAGCAAGGCATTAATACCTCTCAATTATAAGTCTGAAGGGCAAATTCTCTGCCTGTTTCCTAAATAGATTCAATAAAAAAATATTATAATATTATGGCAATAAAAGTATTATGGGCTGATGATGAAATTGATTTACTGAAACCACACATCATATTTCTTGAACAGAAAGGATATGAAGTATCTGTGGCAAAAAGCGGTGATGAAGCCCTGGATATGATTTTCAACAATAACTTTGACATTGTTTTTTTGGATGAAAATATGCCGGGCCTCACCGGGCTTGAAACGCTCACTCAGATAAAAAACAATCAACCCCGCCTGCCTGTTGTCATGATTACGAAAAGCGAGGAAGAAACCATTATGAATGAGGCAATTGGCAGCAATATTTCCGACTATCTTATTAAACCGGTTAACCCCAACCAGATACTACTCTCACTGAAAAAAAACCTGGAAAATAAAAAGCTTATGAGTGAAAAAACCACCATGGGCTACCAGCAGGAATTTCGCAATATAAGCATGGAGATAAGTGACCGACCTGACCTTGAAAACTGGGAAAAAATTTACAGGAAAATGGTTTACTGGGAACTGGAGCTGGAAAAATCGCAGGATAATGGTTTGAAAGAAGTACTAAAAATGCAGAAATCAGAGGCCAACACTGTTTTTTCAAGATTTGTTATAGAGAATTACCAGGATTGGCTTTCAGGTCAGGCAGATGAAAAACCGGTACTTTCACATTTGGTGGTAAGAGAAAAAGTGTTGCCAGTTTTAAAGGATGAAGAAAAATATTTTCTGATCATTATAGACAACCTTCGATTTGATCAATGGAAAATACTTCAGCCGGTTTTCGAAAACTACTACCGGATTGAAAAAGAGGATGTTGTATACAGTGTTCTACCTACTGCAACGCAATATGCCCGCAACTGCTTTTTTTCCGGCTTATTACCCTCCGAAATTCAAAAGCGATTTCCTCAATACTGGATTGGAGAGGGAGATGAAGGCACACGAAATCAATTTGAAGCAGAGCTGTTTGCTGAGCAATTGAAACGATTGGGAGCCAACATTTCTTTTCATTATCATAAAATACTGAATATGAGTGCTGGTAAAAAGCTTCTTGAAAACATCAACAATTTCACCGGCAAAAAACTCAATATTGTAGTTTACAATTTTGTGGATATGCTGTCGCATGCCCGCACCGATATGGAAGTAATAAAGGAACTGGCAGACGATGAAGCAGCATACAGGTCGCTTACTCTTTCCTGGTTCGAACACTCTCCATTACTTGACATTATAAGGTTTCTGCATGATAAAAAAATCAATATCATTATAACGACTGACCACGGTTCCATTAAGGTTTCCAACCCTACAAAGGTGGTTGGTGATAAAAATACCAATACCAATCTCAGGTATAAAACAGGAAGACATTTGCAATACAATGAAAATGAAGTATATGAGGTAAAAAATCCTCATGATATATTTTTACCTCGCACCAATATCAGTTCAAGTTATATCTTTGCAAAAGAGGATAGTTTTTTTGCTTATCCCAACAATTATAATTATTACGTCAATTATTACAAGAATACTTTCCAGCATGGGGGTGTATCATTGGAGGAAATGCTGGTACCGTTTGTATTTATGAAACCGCGTTAATTCAGGCATGGCAGAAGAATTTGAAAGCTTTACTGAAAATCAACTGGGCGAAGTAGCACAAAAGCTACTTAAATTAAATCCCGATTCCAGAATTTTTGCATTCTATGGTGCCATGGGTGCGGGAAAAACAACACTCATTAAGGCAATTTGCAATCAATTGGATGTAACCGATACTGTGGGAAGCCCCACATTTTCCATCATCAATCAATACCTTACCAGGCATGGCGAAAACCTTTATCATTTTGACTTTTACAGGATGAATAAATTAGAAGAGGCTTATGATATAGGTTATGAAGATTATTTTTTCAGTGGAAACTATTGTTTTATTGAATGGCCTGAAAAGATTGAAACTCTTCTGCCGGAAGGTTGTTGCAGGGTGTATCTGAAAGAAGAGGATGGCTTGCGTTACATCAGTTTTGAAAAGGAAAAATCTGAGGTTTAATAATTTATATCAAACATGCAAAGGAAAAGTCCGGAGTATATGTTTTTCAGTACACAGGGAAAACTACTCCATCAGGAAGAAACTCTTGAGGTCAGAAAAAAGAAAAACCGTCTGGTTATTGGTATTCCTAAAGAAGTTGTATTTCAGGAAAAAAGAGTTGCTCTTGCTCCAGAAGCGGTAAATCTGTTAACCCAAAACGGGCACAGGGTTATCATTGAAAAAGAAGCAGGCCTGAATGCACACTTTCTGGATACAGAATATAGTGAAGCCGGTGCAGAAATTATTTTTGAAAGAGAGGAAGTATTCAAGGCAGACATTATACTTAAGATTGCACCCCTTACCCCGGAAGAAATAAAGCTAATGCGACCGGGTCAGACACTTCTGTCTACGATAACATTGCCGGTGCAGAATGCATCTTATTTCAAATCGCTAATGGCAAAAAAAATCAATGCCGTTGCATTTGAATTAATCAAAGACAAAACCAATACTTTTCCACTCGTAAGAAGCATGAGTGAAATTGCAGGCAATACAGCAATCCTTATAGCGGCAGAATACCTTAGTGATACAAAATATGGGAAAGGGCGAATGTTTGGTGGTTTTTCGGGCATAACGCCCACCGAAGTTGTTATTCTTGGTGCAGGCACTGTAGGAGAATTTGCGGTCAGGGCCGCTATGGGACTGGGTGCCATGGTAAAGGTATTTGACAACTCCATATATAAACTCCGGCGCCTGCAAAACAACCTCAATACCCGCATATTTACCAGTATCATTCAGCCTAAGGTCTTACTGAAAGCATTGAAAACCGCCGACGTGGTCATTGGTGCAATTCACTCTCCATGGGGCAGAACACCAGTTGTAATCAGCGAAGAAATGGTTGCACAGATGAAGTACGGTTCGGTTATCATTGATGTAAGTATAGATCAGGGTGGATGTGTGGAAACCTCCAAAGTTACCAACCATGCCGATCCTGTGTTTAAAAAACACGACGTAACTCATTATTGCGTGCCCAATATAGCTTCCCGTGTTCCACACACCGCTTCCTATGCCTTCAGCAACTTTTTTGCTCCCGTTCTTTTAAGCATAGGAGAATACGGAGGAATTGTCAATATGCTCAAAAGTGACATTGCAGTGCGGCAGGGAGTTTACCTTTTTAACGGCACACTCACCAACCAATACATTGGTGAAAGCTTCCAGTTGTCTTACCAGGATATCGAATTGCTTATGGCAGCATTTCAATAAAAGTAATTATTCGCCGATTTATTCTCTGTTTAATATGCCTAACATGAAATGAAAAAAAACTACCATAAAAATACAGGCCAAAAATTTCTTTTACTTCTTTCTCTTCTCTTACTGATTCCGTCAGTATTTTTGCTGGCAAATGAAACCGGAGCGGAATTCCTGAAAAAGGAAATCAAAGACTCTGATGCCAGAATTCTTCCATACAGAATACTTTTACCGCACAATTTCGATACACAGGAAAAATATCCCCTTGTATTATTTCTGCATGGAGCCGGTGAACGAGGCACCGACAATGAGAAACAGCTTATCCACGGTTCCTGGTTGTTTCTGGATCAAGACAATCGGAATCAGTTTCCCGCAATAGTTATCTTCCCGCAGTGTCCTGCAGAAGAATGGTGGATTGACACTTCAATGCTTGCCTACCTGCGCGCAGGACGAAATATTCCTGAAGATACGGAATTTGCTCCTTCATGGCCCATGAAGATGGTAATAGATTTGATTGAAGATTTAATCAAACAGGAAATTATAGATCAAAGCCGCATGTATGTAATGGGTTTATCGATGGGAGGTTATGGCACTTTTGATATTTTATCTCAGAGACCGGATTGGTTTGCAGCAGCAATTCCAATTTGTGGTGGAGGAAATAGTCATGCTGTTGAGAAATATGCTAAAAATACAGCATTGTGGGTTTTTCACGGGGAAAAAGATAATGTTGTGCCTGTGGAGGCTTCAAGAATTATGGTGGAAGCCATAAGAGCAGCCGGAGGAAATGTAAAATACACCGAATACCCCGGGGTAAATCACAACAGCTGGGACCCCGCCTTTGCCGAACCCGATTTACTTTATTGGCTGTTCAGCCATACCCGACAAAATTGAAAGTTAATTTGCTCCAATAAAAAAACAGCACTATACCTGGTATGATGCTGTTTTATTTTTGTGACTTGGCTGGGGCTCGAACCCAGGACCCCATCCTTAAAAGGGATGTG
>REDJ01000112.1 GCA_007693555.1 Bacteroidota bacterium | reverse complement strand
AGACCAACACTGGTTTGCGGTGGTGCAGGTTGCGGAAAAACACTTTTTGGAATAGAATTTCTTGTACGCGGCGCAACCCAGTTTAATGAACCTGGGGTATTTATGTCATTCGAAGAAACCAATAAAGAATTAATCACAAATGTTGTTTCACTTGGCTTCGACTTGGAAGACCTTATCAAGAATAAAAAAATTGTTCTTGACCATGTCCATATCGAGCGCAGTGAAATAGAAGAAACCGGAGAATACGACTTAGAAGCATTGTTTATTCGCCTTGGTTACGCCATAGATTCAATCGGGGCAAAGCGTGTTGTATTAGACACAATTGAATCGCTTTTTGCCGGATTGCCAAACCAGCTGATATTACGCGCCGAACTGCGTCGTTTGTTTCGCTGGTTAAAAGATAAAGGTGTAACTGCAGTAATAACAGGTGAGCGTGGAGACAAAACACTTACCAGGCAAGGCCTTGAAGAATATGTTTCAGACTGCGTTATTATGCTCGACCATCGTGTAACCGAACAAACTTCGACTCGTCGTTTGCGGGTTGTAAAGTATCGAGGTTCTATTCACGGCACCAATGAGTATCCGTTTCTGATTGATGAAACCGGTTTTTCAGTATTACCGGTAACTTCTTTAGGATTAGAGCATATTGTATCAAATGAAAGAATCTCAAGTGGGATAAAAGCACTTGATGAAATGCTTGAAGGAAAAGGTTATTACCGGGGTAGTACTGTGCTTGTTTCCGGTACCGCCGGGATAGGAAAAACCAGCACAGCGGCTCACTTTGCTGAAGCTGCATGTAAAAGGGGAGAACGTGTTCTTTATTTCTGTTTCGAAGAATCCCCCAACCAGTTAATGCGTAACATGCTTTCTATCGGCATTAAATTAGAACCATGGGTAAAGAAAGGACTGTTAAAATTTCAGGCAAGCCGCCCTACACTTTATGGTTTGGAAATGCATCTTTCTGTAACGCACAAATTTGTTAAAGAATTCAAGCCTGATGTTGTAATCCTGGATCCGATAAGTACTTTCGTTATTGGTGAAAAGGATTTCGAGGTAAAAACTTTATTAATGCGCATTATCGATTTTCTTAAGGTAAACCAGATTACAGCATTATTTACCAACCTCACTTCGGCTGAATGCAGCATTGAGAGTTCTGATGTTAAAATATCATCCCTGATAGATACATGGTTATTACTGCGTGATATAGAGCTGAACGGTGAGCGAAACAGGGGTATGTATGTTCTGAAATCGCGCGGGATAGCCAATTCTAACCAGATTCGTGAATTTGTATTAACCAACCACGGTGTAGAATTACGTGATGTTTATGTTGGTGCAAGCGGAGTTTTAACCGGCTCAGCCAGAATAACACAGGAAGCCCTTGAAAATTCTGAAGTTTTGACGCGTAAGCATGACATAGAATTAAAAAAACGTGAAATAGCGCGCAAAAGAAAGGCACTGGAATCAAAGATTGCAAGTATGCGTGCTGATTTTGGGTCGGAAGAATCTGAAGCTGTCAAAATCATGGAAGAAGAACAAGAAATGGTTAAACAACTCGAACAGGATAAAAAGCAAATGGCAGTAAGCAGAAAAGCTAAAATTGCAAAAATTGCAAAAAAGAACCTGAAAAAATAATTTAATAGATTGTTATATGAAGCAAATGGATGTGAATTCAGAAAAAAAGACCAGGGATAAACCCGAGAGAGGTGCAAATGACAAGTGGGTCCTTCGCTTATATGTTGCAGGTCAAACGCCAAAAGCCCTAACCGCATTTGCAAATCTTAAAAAATTATGTGAAGAACAATTGAAGGGTAAATATTCGATTGAAGTAATTGATCTTTTGAAAAATCCACAATTGGGGACCGCTGACCAGATTTTTGCCCTGCCAACATTGGTGAGAAAATTGCCGGTCCCTGTTCGTAAGATAATCGGTGACCTCTCAAATACAGAACGTGTTTTAATCGGATTGGATTTACTACCTGCGAACTAATTAAATGCTCGATATTTATGAGAAATGAAAATGAAAGAAAAAAAACCCAAAGAAAAAAAATTGCCACATGAGTTTGACCTGACAATATCCAAACGGCACATGGATAAATATGTTTTGCGTTTATACATAACCGGCACAACAAGCCGGTCAATCCTGGCCATAACAAACCTCAAAAAGATTTGTGAGGAATATCTGGGCGGGAGATACGAATTGGAGGTTATTGATCTTTTTCAACACCCTGGTTTAGCAATGGACGAACAGATCATTGCTGCACCGACTTTGATTAAAAAATTACCGCTTCCATTCCGCCGTATTATTGGCGATATGTCGAACAAAGAAAAAGTGCTTTTAGGTTTGGACCTGAGGGAGTTAAAGAGCAAGCAAGATTCCACGTAATCTGCTAATATTTTATTTATGCTAAAAAAATGATCAAAACAAAAGAACAGCTCATTATTGAAAATGAGGCATTACGCTCCCGTCTGAAAGAAATGGAAGAAGCGCTTGATGCGATCCGAAACGGAGAAGTGGATGCAATAATGGTTACTGGCAAACAGGGAGAACAAGTTTATTCTGTCAGTTCTGCTGAAACACCATATCGAACTTTTATCGAGCAGATGAGCGAAGGAGCAGTTACTCTTACCAAAGAGGGTACAATTCTATATTGTAATCAAAGATTTGCTGAAATCGTAAAGCATCCATACAAAAAGGTCATTGGTTCATCCATTAAACGTTTCATTGCTCCAAATGATAATTCAAAATTAGAATCCTTTCTGGCTCAACTGACTCATGAAAAGCATGATGTTTTAATTGTATCCCTGACCAATACATTGTATCTCAGACTGTCTATTCACCATCTACCGCCATACCTGCAAGGCGATAATTACATACTTATTGCCACTGATATTTCAGACCTGAAGAAAAAAGAACATGAACTTATTGAAATAATTGGCAAGTTGGAAAATCACATAAAAGCATTACGGGCATTGCGCATCGATAACATTTATGATACTTTGGATGCTATAGGAAGCAAAAATAAATGGGAGGCTGCAAATAATAAACTGTATAAAGAAATCCTGAAACTTAATCGTTTAGTTGAAAAATTAAAGCAGAAGCAAAAGAAGGCAACTATTTGAACCCTCAACCTGCAAGGACATATTTCAGTGCTTCCGGCTTTCCTTTACAAACGTATTATCTTCATTTATTTCCCTGATTGACTTATAAAGCCTGTCAGCATAGGATTTTGAGCTGAACAGGTGCATGGTGTCCATAATGACGTTATATGTGTCCAATGATATAGCTTCTGATCCCTTTCCGGTTTTCCGCTTAATGATCAATGTTTCGTTATGGTCTTCACCCCTGTTGAGGAATTGCAAACACCATGACTTTTTTTCCATTTTATGAGTATTTTTTTGTATTATTGATGCAAATGATCTGAAATACCAATGCGCCATAGATACATATATTTCATACTTTGGTTTACCGCAGCATTTTTGACTTGCACCGGCACACATGCATCCAGGCCGGAATACTCAGGAGCCGTTCATTACAACATGAAAGTCCATTTCGGGAGGATGCTGCCGCACAACATATTGCTGGACAGCCTGAACCAGGAACGAATCAGGGGCTTCGAAGCCAATGCCTGGTTCGGGGAGTCCTCTTCCGAAAGCATCAACCGGCCCAAACTGGGTGCCGGATATTTCTTTTCAAACCTCGGAAACCATGAGGTACTCGGCAACATACATTCGTTGTACATGTCGATCCTTTATCCGGTATATACAGGAAGGTTATCCGTCGAATTCAATTCAAACCTGGGAATCGGCTATGCTACGAAACCGCACGACCCCGAAAACAACCCCAACAACAAAGCAATCGGTTCACGCCTGAACTTTTACGGGCAGTTGTCATTCACGGGCCGTGTGCCGCTGGGTGATTCACGGTGGGTGTTCCGGCCGGGCGTATCATTCCATCATGTGTCTAACGGAACGGTAGTTGCCCCCAACTCCGGTATTAACAAACTGACCTTTCATGCCGGATTCGACTTCCGGTCTGATCATGCTTACCCGGAAAGGCTTTCTCT
>REDJ01000118.1 GCA_007693555.1 Bacteroidota bacterium | reverse complement strand
AGATTTACTTTAAACTTTCCTATTGCATTTATCTTTTCCACATGAGAAACAAGTGCTTTTTGCAAACCAAAATCATTTAAAATGCCAGGAGTAAGATTATTTGCTATACTACGGGTTTGACTGATTGCTTCATCTATAAGCTGACGGCAATAATGCAAGGTTTTCAACTGCCGCTCTTTCATATTTTCTTCAAGATTTTGCTGTTGAAGATACATCTTAAGCCCAGAAAGCAAAGGTCCAATTCCATCATGAATTTCCCCGGCAATTCTTTTCCTTTCTCTCTCCTCAGAAGCAATTGAGGTTTTCATTAAACTTTTTTCGAGCATTTTTTGCAGCGTAATATCTCTTGCGATCCCATAAATTTCTGCAACATCATGGTTTTTGCCATAATTGATGAATCCTTTTACCTGCAGATGTTTCACATTACTATTCAGATCAAAGGCTTTCGTCTCGAAGATAAATGACTTTCCTCCATCTGCAGTAATCTTTTCAAGCATTTTGTAAACCACCCTGCGTTCACTCGGTATAAACAAAGTCCAGATAAGTTTGCCGTCAAGTGAAGTATACCCAAGAATTTCAGTTGCGGCTTTATTAATTTTGCGTATGATGCCAATTCCATCCGTTCGGAAAACAATATCCGGTACATTGTCAAATAACTCGCGAAAGCGAAATTCACTATCCTGAAGTAATTTTTGAGTCAGTCGTATATCATCAATATCTACGCAATTGCCTATGTAACCTGTAAATTGGCCTTTAAAATCAAAATGCGGCTCCATAAAATCTTTTACCCATCTGTATTTTCCTGAATTGTGGATGATTCTGTATTCCTGAAAAAAGGGTTTTTGGCTGTCAAACTTCCTGACAAACTCTGACATGACCCTTTTTCTATCTTCAGGATGAACTGCCTGAAGCCAGCCGTCACCTCTATCCATTTCAAAAGTCCTGCCGGTAAAATTTAAAAGTGTTTTATTGATATAGTCTATCTTTTTATTCTTATTGGCACGCCAAATAAGAGTAGGAAAATTGTCTAATATGGTGTGATAGTATTTTACGAGTTCCTTTTGCTTTTGCTCTGATTTTACGAGTGAGGTGATATCTCTTGAAACAACTGTAATATATTCCAGCTCATCATTTCTACTATAGATGGGTGAAAGTTTTGCCTGATAATAAAGGACACCACCAAATGCTTCAATTTCATACTGAATTTGCTGCGCAACTCCCTGTAATTTGATTTTATTTATTGCATCAGTGAAAAGCTGCTCAACTTTTAACGGAAAACCTGCATCTGTTAGATTGGTGCCTGCTTTAAAAGCATCATAGAGACTGCTGTTGTGTAATACATTTTCTTTTTCCTGAAAATCTGAAATTAAACCATCTTTATCAAGCAAAAACACAAAATCAACCATTGACCCGAGCATATTTTTCATAACTTCCATCTTCGTGCGCTCTTTGTCTCTAAACTCATCATGCTCATTGAGAGGCATAACAACACAAAAAAATCCAATGGAAGACTCGTAACTAATATGCAATGAAATCATTTTCTCTTTTTTATCACCCTCCATCCACGTCATGTTAAAACCAAAGGAAGATTTTTCTTCTTGTATTTTCCTGCAAATGTTTTTTATTTTCTGCCTGTAGGCTTCAGGAACAAGAGAAAAAACATTTTTACCAATAAGTTTTTCGGGTTTTAACTCAAGTAGTTCGGATATATTAGGTGTCACATATCTCACCTGGCCATTTTCACTACAATGCAGGCAAACAACAAGTGTTTTGGCTAATTCATTAAAAACACTATTCTGGTTCATTGAAATATAAATTACAGCTTAGCAACCATTTCAACATTTTCCTTTTTAAGAGGCTTATTGAGAAAAAGTCTGACAAATTTATTGGCCAAAGCTTTATTGTAATCTTCCTGATCGATAGAAGAAGACAGCATGACTATTACGGATTTTGCAGTTATTGTTTCGGGTAGGCTTTCATATTTTTCCAGGAAACCAAATCCGTCTGTTTCAGGCATTCTTATATCCAGAAAAATTACATCAGGGATATCAGCAGGATAATTTGCCGATAGGTCTTTTAAATAATCCAATGCCGATTCGGCAGACTTTTTCACGACAATAGTTTTTGAAAAACCTGCTTTCTCGATAACCTTTTTATTAACCATGTTATCAATATCACTATCATCAATCAATAAAACTTTTTCAAGATTCATGTAGCTACTTTTTAGTATTCTATTCTGCAAAACAGCTGCAAAAGCCATCAATAGTTTTCAACTTCGAATGAGTTCAGCAGAAATAATCTGGGTTCTTTATCAGACAGGTTAGGCAAATCAATAATAAAGGTAGTTCCTTCATTAATTTTGGATTGAACCTGAATTTTTCCCTTTATCTTATCAATTATTTCTTTAACGATATATAGCCCTATTCCACTTCCAGTGCTTTTATCGGTAGCCCTGTAAAACATCTCATACAATTTAGGTAAATGCTTTTCATGGATCCCGGTTCCATTATCCGAAATGGTAATTAATGCATTTACCGGAGATGTTTTAACCTTGATTTTTACTTCAGGACTATCCTGATTATAATTATGGAACCGGATACAATTGGAAATAAAGTTATTAAATATGATTTCTATACGCTTTTTGTCCGAGAAAAATGCAACTTCATTTTTTACATCCACTTCAAAATTCACCTTTGTGAAATTATCCATATATGCATGATTATTTATTGCTTGCCTTATAAATCCCTCAAAATCAATATTTTCATATACCACATCCATTCGTGAATTTCTTGAGTAATCAATGATATCGTGGATAATTTTGTCAAGGCGTGATACAGTATCTCTAATCATATTGAGATACTGTTTCTGCTCATCGGCACTTTCATCAGCCTCCATAAGATTTATAAGCCCGAGAACCGACATAAGCGGTGAACGAAGCTCATGCGATGTACTGTAAACAAACCTGTCGAGCTCTTCATTGGTTTTTTGCAGTTGCCTGTTATTTAATCTCAGAGTATTCTCAACCTTTTTGGTTTCGGTAATATCGCTTAATACAGCTACAAAATGATTTACACTGCTTTTTTCGTCTCTTACAGGAGCCATGTAAAGTAATCGCCATAAATTATTGTTACTGCTATTACTGCATTTTATTTCTCCCCTGAAACTGGTCTTATTTTTCAATGCATAAATAATCTCTTCATGGGTTTTCTCAATGGTTGGATTTCCTATAACGGAAAGAAAATCTTTCCCGGGTATCTCATCTTCTTTATAACCTGTAATATTGGTTGATTCTCTATTGGCATAAATAACCGGATAGTTTTTATTATCATCCTCCACAATCAGAATACCTTCAAGCGCCGATTCCATAGCGCTCTTTTGCAGGTTCAGCGTTTCTTCAGCATTGCGTCTTTCGGTAATATCATAGCATGAACCTATAAATCCGGCAAACTGTCCTTCAAGGTTGTAAAACGGACGGCCGGCATTTATAACCCATTTGTATTCCCCACTGCTATGCCTGAGTCTGTGTTCCAGATGAAATGGCTTCTTTTTCATGTAGGCATTCAGAAGTGTTGATAAAAAATTGCTGACATCAGCAATATGAAGTTTTTCAACCCAATCAGTTTTCAGTTCCTTTTCCAGGTCATTTCCTGTAAAATCAAGCCATGTTTTATTGAAATAGTCTGGCCGTCTGGAAGTATTTGTTTTCCAAATCATACTGGGAAAATCACCCAGCAGCGTGAGATAAAAGTCGCGGGCACGTTTCAAAGCTTCTTCATTTTTCTTTTGCCTTGTGATATCCCGGCACAAAACTGTTACACCATCAGCGATTCCATGGGCATTTTTACGGGGAGAAATCTTTGCACTATACCACAAGCGAGACCCAAAAGCCTCAAGGTAATAATCAATCTGCTCTGATTTGTCTTCTTCAATTACTTTTTCGATGGTTTGGATATACTTCTTTGCTACATCAAGCGGAAAACCGACATCATAAATGTTTTTGCCGATAAAAACATCGCTGGAAAGTGAAAAATGTGTGCTGTCTGAAGGCTGATAGTATTCAACAAAATCGCCGTCACGATTCAAGGTAAAAAACAAATCATCAATGGATTCCAGCGTGCTTCTGAGCATTTCATGCTGCTGGTAAAAGAGTTGGTCAGCCTTTTCTCTTTCGGTTATATCGTGGATGTTAAAAGAAATCAGCCTTTGGCTACCAACATCAATTTTGCTTACAAAATATTCCAGTTCAAGAGTTTCCTCATCATTTTTCTGGTATTTCAGATTTAGAAAAATGTTCTGGCCATTTAGAGCCAACAGGATTTGTTCATGGATAGTTTCCAATTTCTTGGGATGAAGTTTTTCAAGACCTTGTCCTATAAGATCATTCAATGAAATCCCATATAAATCTGCAGCACTTTTATTTGCATCAATAATTTTAAAATCAGAGGATTCAAGAACCAATTTAGGTTGCGAGCTTTTGAGAAAAAGATTCTTATATAAAGTCTCTTCCTCTAATTTGAACTTTCTTTTCTGACCAAATAACCCGGACTGCCTTAATGAAGCTTTTAAAATCTGGGGTTTCAGGGGCATATGAAGGAAAGATAAATTCTCAGGGAATTCTTCTTCCATCAGGTTGGCAGTTTCTTCTTCATTTAGCAATAGCAGAATAGAAGGAATCTCTTTAAAATACTCTGAACCTCCATTTTTACTGATTTCTTTGAAATTTTTATAATCAACAAGCCAGGGTCCGCTATTATTAATGATGTTCCTGAGAAATTTTTTATCAGAAAGGCTTTTTTTGTCAGCAACAGTCACTGAGTCTTTATTTTCCAATAAAAACTCTTTCACAGCATCACATAGATTATTCTCATGAGCTGTAAGGTATATTTTCATCCGGGTGTTGTCTGACATTATTCAGTTACTTCTGATTGCCAATATAATTTATTTGTTCTTTTTTAAATGCAATCCACATTCTTTGGTTTCGGGGTTTTCCCACCACCATCTGCCGCTTCTTATGTCTTCACCCGGTTGAATGGCCCGGGTACATGGTTGGCAGCCTATACTGGGAAATCCTTTATCGTGCAATGTATTATAAGGTATTTTATGCTCGTTTATAAAATCCCATGTTTGTTGCTCATTCCATTCAAGTAGTGGATTTATTTTTATCAATTGATTTGCTTCATCCCATTCAACCACCTGCATATTATTTCGTGTTGGTGATTGTTCACGCCGCAAACCGGTAACCCATGCTTCCATTTCTTTAAGTGCTCTTTGTAAAGGCTTTATTTTTCTTATTCCACAACACATTTTTCTGTTCTCAATGCTTTTATAAAAAAGATTTATTCCTCTGGCATTTACCATCTCTTCAATTTCAGATGCATCAGGGAAATAAATTTTAACCTGGATATTATATCTGGCTTCTGATTTTTCAATCAATTCGTATGTTTCGTAAAACATTCGGCCAGTGTCAAGGGTAAATATTTCAATGGGTACTTTTTCGCTTGCTATCATGTGAGTAATTACCTGGTCTTCAACTCCCATGCTTGATGCAAACCGGATTTTACCTCTAAACTCCTGAGCTGCAAACTCCAGAATTTCAACTGCGGAACTATTTTTCAGTTTTTCATTTAAACTATCAGCTAATTGCCTGTTCATAATTTTTTCTTTTAACCAGGTTTAAATTCTTATATCTCACTCAGGCTGAAAACCTCTTTGGCTCTGACTCCCTTTGGAGTTTGCTCCAGTGAACAGCACTCATAATCAAAGTCATGTTCAAAAAACAATATGTAATCCTCATTCACAGTACGATTCAGGAACTCCTCTTTCTCTTCCATTGATTGCACCGGGTCAATATCAAAACTGGGTACATAAGCCAGTGGTACATTAAAAACGAAAGGGATAAAATCTGCCATATACACTACCTTCCTGCCTTTGAAGTCAATAATGGGAATGAGCTGCCCTTTTGTATGGCCCGATTTGATTTCCAGGTAAATATTTTCAGAGAAAGGACCCTCATCGTGTACCAGTTCCAATCTGCCTTCTTCAAACAGGGAAACATAGTTTTCGGGAAAGTAAGCTCCTTTTTCTCTTGGATTTGGCATATTTGCAGAATCCCATTGTGCTTTGGAGCAATAATAGGTTGCGTTGGGAAATGCTGCAACAGGAGTCCTCCCATCCTCATCCCAATTCACAGCACCTCCTACATGGTCAAAATGTAAATGTGTCAGAATTACGTCTGTAATATCTTCAGGTTTATATCCATATTCTGAAAGCGCTTTTTTCAGGCCCTTGCGGTCAAAAAGATGATAGTAATTGTAATACTTCTCACTTTGCTTGTTTCCCAGTCCGGTGTCAATTAAAATCTTTCTTTCACCTGTATCAACCAGCAAACAGCGGGATGACATTCTCACCATATTGTTTTCATCACTACTTACATGCTTTGACCAGATACTTTTGGGAACAACACCAAAACATGCTCCTCCATCCATTTTGAAATTTTCCGGGATAATGGGTATTAGTTTAATCATAAAGGATTTTTTTATTATGAATAAATTTACTTTTGCCGGCTAATAAATTACTTTCAGAATTAAGATTAAGTACTGAGTTTTTGTCATTAAAACAAATCTTTTTACACTTATCCGGCAATTCGTTAAATCCCTGATGCAAATATTCAATTCTTTAACACCGAAATCTATTGAAATATAAATATTTTCAAGCCTTTCAATGAAAAGCAAAAATACAAAAATTAGGTCCGGAAAAACTCCGTGAGTCTTGGTATTTGGCTAAGTGATTAGCCCCAACCATATGGAGGATTCCGAAATTTAAGTGATGAACACACGCAAAATTAAGACTTGTTAATGATCCCATCAGACTCTTTATCTTCTTATGAAAATTTTATTCTTAAATCCGGCAATTACATTAATTATACCTAAAGTTATAATATCTTTTTTAGTCAATCAAATCTTTTAACTTTACAAAAAATACTCGCAATACATTAATTTTTCTACTTATGAACGTTCATTTTATTGCAATTGGGGGGAGTGCAATGCACAACCTGGCTATTGCCTTGCATAAAAAAGGATATAGGATAAGTGGTTCAGACGACCAGATTTTTGAACCTTCAAAAAGCCGCCTGGCAAAATACGGATTGCTGCCTTCTGAAACAGGCTGGAAGCCCGATAAAATAAACCAGGAAATTGATGCCGTCATCCTGGGAATGCATGCAAAGGAAGATAATCCCGAACTGCAAATGGCAAGAGAACTGAAACTTAAGATATACTCTTATCCCGAATATCTTTATGAGCAATCCAAAGATAAAAACCGCATCGTAATTGGAGGAAGCCACGGAAAAACCACCATTACATCCATGATTTTGCATGTACTTCAGTATCACAAAATTGACATAGATTATATGGTGGGAGCCCAGCTTGAAGGATTCGACGTAATGGTGAAACTAACCGATGATGCACCGCATATTATACTGGAAGGAGATGAATATCTGAGTTCAGTTCTTGATAAAAGACCTAAGTTTCATTTGTACAAACCTCATATTGCCCTTATCAGCGGAATAGCATGGGACCATATCAATGTTTTTCCAACTTTTGAAAATTATCTCCAGCAATTCCGGATTTTCATCAATCAAATTGAAAAATACGGTAAACTCATTTATTGTGCAGAAGATAAAACATTAAAAAAGCTTAGTGAGGAAAGCCCAAGGAAAGATATTTGTCGCTTTCCATACCGGATTCCCGATTATGTAATAAAAGAAGGTGTTTCTTATTTAAAGTATTATGGCAATGAGTTTCCGTTGCAGGTATTTGGTGAACACAACCTTTTGAATATATCAGGAGCCATGCAGGTTTGTAAACAACTGGGAGTAAGTGAAGATATGTTCCTTCAAGCCATAGCAGGATTTAAAGGTGCAAGTAACCGGTTACAATTTTTGGCAGCAAACAACCATAGCATAGTCTTCAAGGATTTTGCACATGCACCCTCCAAATTAAAAGCAACTACGGAAGCAGTAAAGAAGCAGTTTCCGGATAAAAAACTTATTGCATGCATGGAATTGCATACCTACAGCAGTTTGAATAAAGACTTCCTGCAGGAATATGCCGGCAGTATGAACCTGGCCGATGAAGCAATGGTATTTTATAATCCCGGGGCACTTAAGTTAAAGAGATTGCCCGATTTAAATCCTCAAATGATTTATGATGCATTCGGAAAAAAAAACCTGAAAATTTTCAGCGATGCCTTGCAGATGAGAATGGAAATACTGGCACAAAAACAAAAAAACGCAGCATTTTTGTTTATGACCAGTGCCAACTTTGGAAATATTGATTTAAATGAACTTGCAATTGAACTAACCCGATAGTAAACCCGTAATACCGGAAATTCCATGACAAACATAAATCCTGACATAGAAGAAAGCTGGAAAAATGTGTTGAAAGAAGAATTTGAAAAACCGTATTTCCCTTCTTTAAAAAGGTTTTTATTGGAAGAGAAGAAGCAATACAAAATCTACCCGCCCGGTCCACAGATTTTTGCAGCCTTTAATCATACACCATTTCATAAAGTGAAAGTGGTAATTTTAGGTCAGGACCCTTATCATGGCCCAGGTCAGGCGCATGGATTGTGTTTTTCCGTACCCAGGGGTATAATGGCGCCTCCTTCGCTGCAAAATATTTTCAGGGAAATCCATAATGATTTGAATATACCCATTCCGGCACACGGTAATCTTGAGAAATGGACAAACCAGGGTGTTCTGCTGCTCAATGCAACACTAACTGTAAGAGCCAACCAGGCAGGTTCTCACCAGAAGAAAGGTTGGGAAATATTTACCGATAGCGTAATTGCAACACTGTCAAGAGAAAAGTCAAACCTTGTGTTTTTACTTTGGGGCAATTACGCCCAGCAAAAAACCATTCTTATTGATTCCACAAAACATTTGTTGCTTAAATCGGTACATCCCTCTCCCCTTTCGGCGGCCAGAGGTTTTTTCGGATGTAAACATTTTTCACAAACCAATATTTACCTACAACAAAATAATATTGAACCCATTGACTGGGATTTGAATAAATCTTGATACTTCATGCAAATTCGCGCAATTAAAGCCATAATTCTCTTCATTTTTGCTTTTCGGGTTTTATTGATAACTGAAACGCAAGGCCAGGCTTTGTATGAAGTAAAAGATGAAAATGGGATTTTAACTATAACAAAACAGGCTGAAGGCTTAAGTGAGAAAAAGCTTTCTCAGCTTGCTAACAAAGAACTTCTTGAACTATTTTACAGGGGCTTTCTGAAAGCAAACATTTCCGGTATTGAAAGCCGGGATAATTCTCATACGATTACCCTGAGCAAAGGGCCACAGTTTTTTTATCAGTTAAGCACATCCATCAGCCCTCTAATTCTGCAGAACCTGAGACTGGAAAGGTATTTTACAGGAATACCGGTAAGCTTTAAAGAATTTGACAAGGTTACAGAAAGCCTGCTGCGCTGGTATGAAAACAACGGTTATCCATTCGCGCATTTAAGGAAGCATGAAACAGCCATTACGGATAGTATTATAAGCCTTACACTTATGGCCGAAACCATGGATTTCATAGTTTTTGACACTTTGCAGGTCAGTGGTGATGCAAATCTCAATCGCTGGTTTCTGGAAAATCATCTGGGAATTTTGCCCGGTCAGAAATACAGTGAAAAGCTATTGCAGGATGCCGGTATGAAACTTCAGGATCTGGATTTCGTAAGTTTGAGCTCACCCATTCAATTGTCTTTCGCCCCTGGAAAAGCAAGAATTGATATTCCTCTGCAAAAAGTTCGGGCAAACCGTTTTGACGGTGTTGCCGGTGTATCAGGTACAGGCGACTCTGACCAGCCTCTGCAAATCAGTGGATTATTGAATCTATACCTTGTCAATGCTTTCGGTATGGGAGAATTTATTGACCTTGCATGGAAAGGCCTGGGGCAGGGTACACAGATTCTGGATTTAAGCACCGCTTATCCTTACCTCTTGCGCCTACCCATGCAAAGTGGACTGGAATTTTCCCTTCACAGGCAGGATACGTCATGGCTGAAAATAAGAGCCAAACCTGCCCTGCAAGTTTTGATATCGCCAAAAACAACGCTTGGTATTTTCTGGGAATATATGGGTTCAAACCTGATAAACACATCGCAATATGCAGGGATTACTTCACCCCCGCAGAACCTTGATTTCAGAAGCAATCTTTATGGATTGCAGATCAACAGAAGAAGCAGCGGCTTCAGACAGAACCTCTTACAAAAAGGATATTCTGCTCAGGTTTCGGCTGCTGCCGGAAACAGGAATATCATCCGCAACACCAATTTGCCGGCTCAAATATATGAGCAACTCGATTTGAAAACCCTGCAGATTCATTTGGAGACTCATGTCAAGATAAGGTTTAGTCTGGGAGAAAGAAGCACTTTTTCACTGGATAACCGGTTGGCTTTTTTGAATGGGAATAACAATCCTGCAAACCAGTTATTCAGGCTGGGCGGATTTCAGAGTTTGAAAGGATTTGATGAACTCTCAATAGTGGCATCCTCATATTTGACATCAACAGCTGAGTATCGCTTTTTTACAGGACCACGCAGTTATTTGAGTGTTTTTGTCAATGGTGGGTGGTACGAGCAAAAGACGAAGGGACAATACGTGAATGACTTTCCCATTGGAACAGGCACAGGTCTTAGTCTTGAAACACAAGCCGGAATATTTGCTATCTATTTTGCACTGGGCACAAAAAAGGATATACCTCTTGAATTCAGAAACGCCAAGATTCATATTGGATATATCAGTACGTTCTGACAATGGGTTAATTCTTTTCAATTGATTGAAAATTTATCAACAGATTATTCATTACTTTTCTTTTGGGCATTCAATTGATTCGCATCATAAATGTATATTTGCAGTTGGATAATCACATTCGCTGAAATCTCAATAGTGCTTATTTTAAAACACATGAAAAAACTGCTTTTTTTTGCTGTTATCTTTTTATTGGTTATTTCATGCCGGCCATTGAAGCGACCGGTGAATGTGAATTTCGCCCATTTATACAATCCTGAACTGCATACTCTGAGCCCTGAGTTTGTTCTCATTCATCAGGCTAATGACAGCACTTTGCTTCAACTTTATATTGACGGTTCTCAATTGCTGTATGTGCGCGACGGCAGAGAAGACTTTTTTTTATCGCACTTTCAGTTGAGCTGGTATTTGTTTGAATCTTTTCAGAGCAGAAATCTCATTGACAGTGCGCAGATTCGCTATACAGATACACTCAATATTGACGGACCGGGGATGCTGACAAGGGAAACAAAGATGCCGGTTATGACAGTAAATCGTTATGTTTTGTTCCTGGAATTTGAAGATCTGAACCGGCGTACACGATTTCATGATGTTGTATTTCTTGATAAATCTCATCCTTTTACATCACAGTTTTTTGTTTTTTATGATAAGGAAGATAATGAATTTGCGTCACCCTTCTTTTTACCTCTCAATGAAACTTTTCAGATAAGATATGGTAAGGAAATCAATTTTGACATGGCTGTAAATTTATATTCAACCTTGCCACAAATACCCCCACCCCCATATGTCCTTATTGAAAATCAACTTATATACCCTGAGGAACTTCAGCCTGACACAGTTTTTCTGGCTGAATTTTTACAAGGAAGGTCGTCATTAACAACATCAAAGCCCGGATTTTATCACTTTCATGAAGTAAATAATCCGTCACATGGTTTTTCTGCATTTGCCTTTTTCCGGGGATACCCCCAAATAAAAGATGCAGCAGATATGATAAAAGCACTCAGATATATAACCTCGCGAGATGAATATGAACAGCTCTTTGCACATGATGATGCCCGTTATGCGCTTGAGCGGTTCTGGAACAGAACTGCCGGAAATCCGGACAGGGCACAGGAATTGATTATACGCTATTTTAACAGGGTAGAAAATGCCAATATCCTTTTCACTTCATTTGTTCCGGGGTGGCAAACCGACCGGGGGATGATTTATATCATTTTTGGCCCGCCACATAAGGTGCATAAATCGGACAATAAAGAAACATGGGAATATACAGAGGGCATGAATGTACCTTCTGCTCGTTTTGTCTTTCATTATAGTGAAAATAACTTTTCGAACAATCATTTTTTACTGGAAAGGAGTACGGAATTTCGCAGTATCTGGAATCATGCAGTGAGCGTATGGAGAAGATAAATGAAACCTCCATGATTAAGCTTTAAACACACACGAGAATGATCATTTAAAAAATCAAGTGTAAATCAAAGCAATAAAGTAATTTTGGAGGTTCCATCTGACCTATTTAATCAAATTATGAACAGATGAAAAAGTAAAATAACCCAAAATAAATTGCATCAAAATTGGATAATCACATTTTTGGAATTCACCCGCTTTTAGAAGCCCTTCATGAAGGTAAAATACCTGAAAAAATTCTGATTCAGAAAGGACTGACAGGTAACAATTTTCAGAAGTTGTTTCGCTTGATAAGGGAAAGAAAACTTCCTTATCAGATGGTGCCGGTTGAAAAACTGAACCGTATAACCCGTAAAAACCACCAGGGAATCATTGCCCAGATTTCTTTGATTACTTATACTCCGCTTGAAATGGTCATATCTTCCATTTACGAAAAGGGAGAAACACCTTTGCTGGTAATTCTTGACCGGGTAACAGATGTTCGAAACCTGGGTGCTATTGCCCGAACAGCAGAATGTGCCGGAGCTCATGCCCTCATATTACCCGAAAAAGCAAGTGCCCCTGTAAATGCTGATGCCATAAAAACATCTGCCGGAGCTTTATCGCGCATGGCAGTTTGCAGAGAAAGAGAAATACTGGAAAGTATTGCATTTTTAAAGGAAAGCGGGATACAAATTGTAGCTTGTTCTGAAAAGGGTGCTAAACCTGTATTTGAAACAAAGCTGAACGGACCTTTGGCAATTATAATGGGTTCGGAGGATAAAGGGGTTTCCGGAGCCTGCCTGACCATGTCTGACGAGGTTGTTGCCATTCCTCAGAAGGGAAGAACTTCTTCATTAAACGTGTCTGTTGCGGCCGGTGTGGTTTTATTTGAAGTAATAAGACAGAGAGAATACAATAAAATAACTAAAACCTGATTTAAAATGGAGGTTGGCATTTTTATACCCTGTTTTATCGACCAGGTTTATCCCCAAACAGGGATGAACATGGTAAAATTATTGGAAAAACTAAAAATCAGGGTAAAATATAATCCTTCACAGACCTGTTGCGGGCAGCTGGCATTTAACGGCGGCTACTGGGAAGAAGCAAGATGTGTTGCCGAAAAGTTTATCCGTGATTTCATGCATTATAAACAAGTGGTAGGGCCATCGGCATCCTGTATCAGCATGGTAAAAAACTACTATCCCGGAATGTTTGACAATTCGGCACTTCACAATGAAAACCGGCAATTACGAAGACGTATTTTTGAACTTACCGATTTTCTTGTCAATGTTTTGAAAGTGGAAGATGTGGGTGCCAGTTTCAATGCCACCGCCACCATACACGATTCATGTGCTGCTTTAAGAGAATATGGTTTAAAAGACGAAGCCCGTCGTTTGCTTTCAAATGTAAAGGGATTACAAATCATTGAAATGAAAGATACTGATGTGTGCTGCGGTTTCGGTGGAACATTCTCCGTGAAACATGAAGCCATTGCCACAGCCATGGCAGAACAAAAAATTGAAAATGCCATGAAAACCGGTGCGGATTATATTATATCCACCGAAGCATCCTGCCTTATGCACCTTGAAGGCTACCTAACCCGAAACAACATCCCCATGAAAGTTCTGCATATTGCAGATGTATTGGTAAAAGAAGATTAAAATCAATTATTAACTTCCTACAAAGTAATATCAGCGAATTTTTTATATTTATATGAAGAAGAGCAGCTATCATTCCGGAACAGTAATGGTTATTATTTTACTGATTACCCTGCATATTCCATTTAAGAATGTACACGCTCAAACCGAGGTTGATGAGCGGGCAGTTATAAATTTTGACGAAGGTTTGGGTTTTTTCGATCCCGATTCATTGTTTGGTCTTAATATCCGTTTTCGTATGCAAAACAGAGCTGCTATGAATACAATAAGCGGTAATAATCTGGCACCTGAAAGTTTTGAAGCTAATGTAAGAAGATTAAGATTGAGGTTTGATGGTTTCCTGGGTAATACAAATTTTACATACTATTTGCAACTTTCGTTTTCACGGGGTGATCAAGATTGGGACAACAGCGGTTTTCCAGGTATAGTAAGAGATGCCATGGTTTTTTACACCTTCAATCCAAATTTTTACCTGGGATTCGGACAAGGAAAGTTACCGGGAAACCGGCAAAGGGTTATTTCAAGTGGTTCTCAACAATTTGCAGACCGATCAGCTGTAAATGCAATTTTCAATATCGACCGTGATTTTGGAATAATGTCTTACTACAGTGCCGATAACGGAGGGTTTACTTACCGGGTAAAAACTTCTGTCAGCTCCGGTGAAGGAAGAAATATAACCCGAACCGACCAGGGTCTGGCCTATACTGGCAGAATTGAATTGCTTCCCTTGGGAGAATTTATAAAAGACGGAGATTTTATGGAAGGTGATCTTTTCAGAGAAAAAACTCCCAAAATCTCATTGGGTGCAACAATTTCTTACAATCACAGAGCAAGAAGAGATGCAGGGCAAAGAGGTGCATTCATGCCTGAAAGCCAAAATATTACGTCATGGTTTGCAGACTTTTTGTTAAAATATAATGGATGGGCGTTTTCTGCAGAATATGCAAACAGAAATATTGACAACCAGAAAATATTTTTTGTTGATAATGCCAATTTATATTCTTACACCGGCTGGGGAATCAATAATCAGTTAAGCTATGTTTTCCCTTCTAACTATGAACTGGCATTTCGCTATACTCTTATCGAACCGGGCAATACCATCAAATGGTTTGAAAACAAACAGGAAATTTATACCTTGGGCATAAATAAATACCTTCAGGATCATAAAAATAAACTCCAGCTAAATATATCTTATCAAAAAAACCCAGGTATGCATTATGCAGGTGGAGCAAAAAAATTCTGGAATATAATGTTCCAGATAGAAACAGGTATATAGAGACCTGTTTGAAAATAATTTTGTTTTATCAGGACCTCCTTATTTGATTTAAAGGAAGTCCTGATAAATTTAAAAATACTTGCCAACACTTTTAAGAAACAAACTACCGGGTACTTTTCAAATACCTGTAAAGTTCGCTATCTGTAGTAAGAATTATACTGGTTTTTTCGTCAAAAGATTTTTCAAGGGCTTCCATCGATCTGAGAAATGCATACAAATCGCGTGACATGGCATTCCGATTATATGCCGCTGCATATATTGCAGTGGCCCGGGCATCGGCTTTACCCCTGATAATTTCGGACTCACGAATGGCTTCCGATTGGATTTGTGCAAGATCTCTTTCCTTGTTACCTTCAATGCGCCTCGCCTCTCCCTGGCCTTCAGATCGAAACTGGTCGGCAATACGATTTCTTTCACTTATCATCCTGTCATATACATTGCGACGTACTTCGTCCACATAATTCATTCGCTTAAACCTGAAGTCAAGCACTCTGATACCTAAATCTGCTGTTCTTTCATTTGCGCGTTCCAGGATAATTTCTTCTATACGCTCACGTCCTACAGTAATATCTTCAAGTTGATCCAGTGCTTCAAGAAATTCATCATATATTTCTGGTTCACGATTGGTAGACCTTACAAGATCAAGAAGTTCATGGCTTGCAACAGCATTACGTGTTTCACCATCCAGAATGTCATCAAGTCTGGATTGCCCGGAACGTTCATCCCTGAGACGGATAAAGAACTGCAGCGGATCTACGATTTGCCAGCGCGCATAAGTATCAACATGAATGAATTTTTTATCCTGTGTAGGCACTTGATTGGGGTCGCCATCCCATTTCAGGTATCTTTTATCAAAATACTGAACCTTATGAATAAAAGGGGCTTTAAAATTAAGGCCAGGTTCGGTACGGGGCCCTCCTACCGGCTTTCCAAACTGGGTGACAATAGCCTGCTGGGTTTCATTGAGAATAAATACACTGCTAAACCCCACAATAGCCAATATTGCAACTGCTACCAGTAAAAGAATATTTTTTGTTTTCATATTCGGACTTTTATATTTTTAGAATTTGTTTTTTATCAGGTAATAAGAGATTCATCAGGGTTTTTGAAGGCTTTCCTTTGAAATATTCAGCAGAGGAAGGACATTGGTACCCTTCTCATCAATAATGATCTTATTACCCAGTTTCGGAATAATTCTTTCCATGGTTTCCAGGTATAGTCTTCGTTTGGTAACCTCCGGTGCCCTTACATATTCATCAAAAACAGATACAAATCTTTCGGCTTCACCGGTTGCTCTGTTTACACGATTCAGGGCGTATGCTTCGGCAAGCTGAATGGTTTCCAAAGCTTCCCCCCTGGCCCTGGGAATAACTCGATTGTATTCAGATTCTGCCTGGTTAATCAGCGTTTCACGCTCCTGTTGTGCCTGGTTTACTGCATTAAATGACGGCTTAACAGGTTCAGGTGGATTAACATCCTGCAGAACTACCTGGTCAATCCGGATTCCGTTTTCATACTCATCGCACATTCGCTGCAAAAGTACCTCCACAGTTGAGGCTACCTCCTGGCGGCCAACGGTAAGTACTTCGTTTACGGTTCGGTCACCAACAATCTTGCGCATTGCAGCTTCTGACATATCGCGCAAAGCATCTTCAGCATCTCTTACACGAAACAGGTATTTGTATGAATCCGTAATACGATACTGAACGACCCATTCAACATCTGCCAGATTCAGGTCACCGGTCAGCATCAAAGATTCATCCGAAAAATCACCTGTGCCGTATCGGGTACGTGTATCAGCCTGTACAGTCCGAAAACCAAATTCCTGTTTCAACTGTCGTTGCACAGGTATCTTGTACATCACTTCTATACCTGCCGGTAAAATAAAGTTTAACCCGGGTTGCAAAGTCCTGTTATACTTCCCTAGCAAAAGCACAACGCCTTCTTCTTCAGGACCCACTGTTTTTATGGATGTAAATACAATAATCAGTGCAGCCAATCCAAGAATAATCTTTTTCAGATTTTTTCTTATCATATCTGTATAATACTGCACCTGTTCTTCAGGAGTTCTCATTTTAATTTAAAGTTTTAAAACAACAATTATATATCAATGGCAAGTTAAGACAAAATTTGTTACCTGCAAAGAAGTATAATACAAAATGATTATTTTTGATTCATGATTATAGGAATCGATATAGGTGGAAGTACCACCAAAATTGTGGGATTTCAGGATAACAAACTTCTGGAACCTTTATCTGTTGAGGCCAGTGATCCGGTAGCTTCGGCATCAGGGGCTTTAGGTAAGTTTATTAATACATATGGCTTATCTATTAACCAGGTTAAACTCATACGTATGACCGGTGTGGGTGCAAGTTTTATTCATAAAGATATTCTGGGAATACCGGTTTATAAAGTGGAGGAATTCAGGGCTTTGGGACACGGTGGACTTTATCTTTCAGGTTTAAAGAGAGCCGTAATTGTAAGCATGGGAACAGGCACCGCTTTGGTAAAAGCGCATGGAAACTGTATATCTCATATTGGTGGGACTGGTGTTGGAGGAGGAACCATAATGGGGCTTTCAAAAGCTATGCTTAATCTAACTGATTTTGACAATATCATAAGCCTTGCCGAAAGCGGAGACCTGAGTCAGGTTGACCTGAGCATAAGCGACATATCAATGGGAGATATTGGAAATCTGCCTCCAACTCTTACAGCCTCTAACTTTGGCAAAATGAGCGATAAAGCCACCAAAAATGATTTACTTAAAGCAGTTCTAAACATGGTTTTTCAAACCATTGGCATGATGGCTGTTTTAGCTGCCAAAGTTGAAAAAGACACTGAAATTGTTATCAGCGGAAACCTCATTACCATCCCCCAGGCTATGCGGACATTTAATGAGCTTTCAAAACTATACAAAGTTAAATTTCACTTACCCAAATATGCCCGCTATTGCACTGCAATTGGTGCAGCAATTAGTCATAGTGAAAAAGAACTGAACGGCAAATAATTATATAGAAACACATCTACTTTAAAAAATAGAAAATGGATGATATCATAATCCGTGATTACCAGCCTTCTGATTATTCCTCAATTACAGATTTATGGTTGAAAACCGGCCTGGGAGGCCCACATCGCGGTGACAACCAGAGAATCATAGAAAACAGCATCAAAATGGGAGGAAAATTTCTTGTTGCCGAAAACACTGACGGCCGGCTGCTGGCAACATCATGGATGACATTTGATGGTCGTCGCATTCATTGGCACCATTTTGGAGTATTACCAACATACCAAAACAGGGGAATAGGAAAAAAACTGGCTATTGAATCCCTTAAATTTGCCAGAAAAAAAGGATTTCAGATGAAACTGGAAGTACATAAAACCAATAAATCAGCTATAGACCTCTATACAAACCTTGGATTTTCCTATCTTGGCGATTATATTATATACATAGTAAGAAATTATGAAACCTGAATAATCTTTTGAAAAACCTTATTAATTCAGGTTCAAAATCAAACCCTTTAAACGGTAATATATCTTAATTATCAGCCGGTGGCGAATTAAAAACAAACGTCTTGATTTTCCAATTATCATTCTCATCTTTTACCCAGTGTGTAAGACTTCGGGCTTTGTAATTCCACTCGGAACCATCAGTCCTTTGCCATTCTACATGGAATTTACCAAATTCAACTGCCTGGTTTTCAAAATAGCTTACAGAATTTATTTGATGATGATAATTGGCTGATAGATGCATGGAGAAAAGCCAGCTATAAAATCTCTCTATTGATTCGCGCCCATAATTCACAGGCATTTCAGGCGGGATATTCAGAGCATCCTCCATGTAGAATGATGCACAAGCCTCAGCATCAAAATTATTCCAGAAGCTGGAAAATTCTTCCCATAATGACTGTAATTGAGACTCAGGATTTTCAAACTTTTCAATTCTGTTGCATGAATTAAGAAAAATAAATGCAATTGTTACCATGCTCAATAATAATTGTCTTTTTATCATTTTTTGTGGTTTTTAGGTTTCAAAATACAATGGATTTGCAACATGCCTTTGGTACTCTTATTATATAAATTTAACAATAATATCAAATCATATGACAATCATAACCGCATTTTTTTGCATAATCCGGTATTTCTTACCAAAATGTTTTCAAAATTTTTTTCTCATAAACTCCAGAAATACAGTGCACTAAAAAATATATCAAAATTTTTTGTAAAAAAAACATCAAAAAACTTGCACAATTAAAAATAGTATATTAGATTTGCAGTGTATTAGTATTGTACTACAGTAGTTATTTAATAAACACAAATACCATGATAAAAATAGAAAATCTGAATTTTGGTTATAAAAAGAACCAGAAATTATTCAGGGAGCTTAACCTTGAGCTACAGCCAGGAAATATTTATGGTTTATTTGGCATGAACGGAGCCGGAAAAACCACCTTGCTGAAGCTAATGTCGGGTATGTTGTTCCCAAAGAGTGGAGACTGCCATATATTTAACAGGAATGTAGCCAGTCGTTTGCCTGAAGTATTGGCAAATATTTACGTAATTCCTGAAGAGTTTGTTCTTCCACCGGTAACCATCAAAACATTTGTTGAGTTAAATGCACCTTTTTATCCGCGATTCGACATTACCTTGCTGGATAAGTACCTGAGGGAATTTGAAATATCCAATGATAAAAAGCTCACGGCATATTCTTATGGTCAGAAGAAAAAGTTCTTAATTGCATTTGGTCTGGCAACACAAACCAATGTGTTGCTAATGGATGAGCCAACAAACGGGCTGGATATTCCTTCCAAAAGCCAGTTTCGTCGTATTATGGCTGCAGCTTCTACCGAAGACCAATGCATCATCATATCTACACACCAGGTAAGAGACCTGGCCAGCATTATAGATCATGTCATCATTCTGGAAAATGGCAAAATCATTTTTAAGGAAAGCTTAATGGACATATCTACCAAACTGACATTTGGAAAAGTAAAAGAAGATACAACATCAGGGATTCTATATGCAGAGGAAGTATTGGGTGGCAAAGCTGCTATCCGCAAAAATACAGGTCAGGATACTGCAGTTGACCTTGAGCTTCTATTTAATGGAGTTATAAAAAATTCTGAAATCATTAACAACGCAATAAAATCATAAAGCAATGGAAAAAATCAATCAATTTTCGATACAACGTTTATTCCTGCTGATGAAAAGACATTCGGTAATGAATGCCAAAACATGGCTAATCGGATTGGGAGCCCTCAGTGGTATACTTATAATAATTGCACTTATTCAAAGCTATTCCAACGGATTTTTCGATCTTGAGTCACTTGTTACAATAGGTACCATATTTATTTTTATAGGAGGTTTCATAGTAACATCCGCAGCCTATAATGAACTGCATACTCCGGCACGTGGACAGTTTTATCTCATCCTTCCGGCAAATACTTTGGAGAAACTTCTATCCAACTGGTTGCTTTCTTCTGCAGTATTCGTTGTGGTAGCATTTGTTCTTCTCAGTGTTGTGCTTGGCATCACAACGTTATTGTCTTCATGGGTATTCAACACTGATACAGCTTTTTTCAATCCATTCACCCATGATAATTTGGAAAATATGGGAGTGTATGTTGTCGTGCAAAGTATATTTTTTCTTGGAGCACTATACTTCCGGAAAAACAATTTTATCAAGACACTTCTGAGTGTTTTTGTGGTTATGTTCGGCTTAAGTATCATATTAGGTTTTTTGGGATGGGTTATTCTGGGAGAATTTAACCACATCAGTGACGAAAATCTTCCTGAAAGCAACTTCGTGTTTTTCACTGAAACACTTCCTCAAATTGCCAGAATAATATTTTGGTGGTTGACTGCTCCTTTTTTCCTGCTTGTCAGTTATTTTAAATTAAAAGAAAGGGAGGTATAAGATGGAATTTTTAGAAAATCAACCCATTTATATGCAGATTGCAGATAATTTCTGCGAAAACATACTACTGGAAAAATGGAAGCCCAATGAGAGAATACCTTCAGTAAGGGATATTGCAATAACCTTGGAAGTAAATCCCAATACAGCAATGCGTGCTTTTGTTTACCTGCAGGAGAAAGATATCATATATAACAAAAGAGGAATAGGATATTTCGTATCAGAAGACGGTTATCAGAAGGCACTTGAACTAAAGCGTGCGGAGTTTATTGAGAAAGATCTTCCGGTGCTGATGAAAACTATGAAACTTCTTGACATATCCTGTAAGGAGATGGAAACTTTGTATAAGGAAACCGAATAAATCAAACAATAAAACAAAAAATCATGAAAAAGAGCAATTTAATATTACTGACAGCCCTGGGTATTTCTATCATACTCATGGTGGCTTTCTTAATATCACTCAGAATAAATTTGTCTGCTGCTTTTCAGAGAGGTGACGGAAATATTCTGGAACAAATGAGAGAAATTAACGACTTTGAAAAAGTCAGAATCAAGGGAAACTATATAGTGCATTATACACAAGACAGTGTTGTTGAGTTAAAGCTAATTGCTGACTCCAATTTGCATGAATTCATCAAAACTACGGTTAAAAACAGTGAGCTGGTCATTGAATCTTACCAGCCTGTTATTGCATCAAAAGATATTCGCATTGAACTGAGCAATGCATTCCTTTCTGCTGTAGAAGCAACCAGCTCAGCGCAGTTTATAAGCGAAAATAAACTTTATCTCCCTTTTCTCTCTCTTATTGCAAATGCTGGAGCCAGAATAGAAATAGAAGGTATTTTTGAAACACTGAATGCAATACAAAATGCCGGTTCAATGATTGTTTTGGAAGGCAGTGCCGATAGACTCAAACTGGAATCAAATGCCGGAGGTACTATAGACGCAATTGAAATGGAAGCAGGTTATACACAGGCTGTAGCGACTGCAGGGGCTAATATTAACGTTAATACACAAGAACTGGAAGCTACAGCCATTGCAGGTGCAAATATAAGATACATCGGAGACCCGATTATTCACGGTATCAATACAAGTGCCGGTGGCAATGTGAGATCAAGAAACTAATTCACATTTTTTGCCTAAAAAAAATAAAAAAACAGACTGCAGGATATGATAGTGCAGTCTGTTTTTTTTATTTTTGCTACCTGTTTAAATGAAATAACATTAGTGTAAAAATCCGGAAATTGAGAAATTACAAACATTTATTTTTTGACCTTGACCGCACCCTTTGGGATTTTGATAAGAACAACCATGAAACTTTCATGGATATGTATGACAAATTTCAATTGAGAGAAAAAGGAATTGAAAACCCCAGTGAATTCTACGACATTTATCAGCATATCAATTTTGCTTTATGGGAGACATACAAAGCCGGGCAGATAGAAAAGGAAAGATTGAATTTCAGCCGATTTTTTCACAGTCTTAATGTTTTTAATGTGGATGACAAAGAGCTGGCTGCAAATATTTCAGAATACTATATCAAGGTTAGTCCGTTAAAATCCAACCTCTATCCCGAAACTATTGAAACCCTTGAAAAGCTTAAACCCAAATACCGAATGCATATTGTTACCAACGGGTTTGAAGAAGTACAGTTTATAAAAATAGAAAACAGTGGGCTTCAAAAATACTTTGAAAAGATTATTACCTCGGAAAGAGCCGGATTTAAGAAACCGCATACCGGATTCTTTGACTTTGCACTCAGGGAAACTGATGCACAACCCAAAGAAAGTATAATCATTGGAGATGATCCTGAAACAGACATTTTAGGGGCCAGTCAAATAGGAATCGACCAGATATGGGTAAAGCACAAACCTGTAAAGCCTGAGACAATCCAACCCACATATGCAGTTAATCATCTCAGGGAAATAATTGATATTCTTTAGTTTATGAGTTGAAATTTGCCAATACAGTATAGCCACCTGTCACTTTATCTCCAATTTTAACATGTAGCGCAAAATCAACAGGGATAAGCACATCAACCCTGGAGCCAAATTTAATAAATCCCATTTCCTCACCTTGCCTCACTTCATCATTTGTATTACAATAGCAAACAATACGTCTTGCTAAGGCACCGGCTATCTGGCGCAAAAGAATTTCAATGTTATTCTTCGTTTTTATAACAATAGTAGTTCTTTCATTATCTGATGATGATTTGGGATGCCAGGCTACAAGATACTTACCGGGATGATACTTGAAATAAGAAACATTGCCCCCGACGGGATACCGGTTTAAATGAACATTCAATGGCGACATGAATATGGAAATTTGAACCCGTTCTTCATTCAGGTATTCTGTTTCTGTAGTGCGCTCTATGGCAACAATTTTACCATCAGCAGGACTTATAATTTTGTTTTCATCGGGCTGAATATTTCTTTTTGGAGAACGAAAAAACTGCAGGACTATTAAAAAAATCAACGCACAAAAAATGTAAAATATAGTGTGCCAGGTGGTTTGTTCAGGCCATGCCACATTTATGCCAACAATGAAGCCGGCAATAAACAAACTTGTCATGAATAAACTGGTATAGCCTTCTCTATGGATTTTCATAATGATAATAACCTGTAATTAATTTAAAGTTTTGTGTTGTATTTTATGTTATGTTTTATGTTTAAAAAAACATGTGTTATGAAATAATTAAAAGATAAACAAAAACAAAAGGCGTAGCCATGAGAAACCCATCAAACCTGTCAAGTATACCTCCGTGGCCTGGCAGGAGATTTCCACTGTCTTTAGTGTTTATACTTCTTTTTAACATCGACTCAAATAAATCGCCGTATGTATTTAAAACAATTACAATACAACCAATGATAAACCAATTAAACTTACTTATTTCAGTATAATGCACTCCTATTATCCATACTGTAATCAGGCATAATATACCTCCACCTGAAGTACCTTCCCATGTTTTTTTAGGAGATACCCTCTCAAATAACTTGTTTTTGCCGAACGTAGTACCCACCAGATAAGCTCCTGAATCATTTACCCAAATCATAAAGAAAAACCCAAGCACTATTTTATAATTATATGTTCCTGCTTCAAAACCCGGATTCGGGAAATAATTCAGTAATGCAAAAGGGACTGCTACATAAAGCAAACCAAAAAATGTGAACGCAACGTTCGTAAATGGGTTGGGAATGTTACGATATAACTCAAGCAAAAAAACCAGAAAAACCAACAGGAAATTTACCAGTAAAATCTCGAGCGGAGCAAGCTCCAGAGCTATTAAAGCATTGGAAATAAACAAAAAGGCTCCTGCTATGGTACCAAGAACCTTATTGGGTCTTATATTTACCTTTTCAAGTAACGTGTAGAATTCCCATAAACCCAGTATAGTGATAACCAGAAAAAATCCTGAAAAAGCATAGCGACTGATTACCAGTGAAAATATTATTAACAGTACTAAAAAAATGCCGGTTATGGTTCTTCGTGTCAGATTGCTCAAAGCTTATCCCTCTCAATAATTTTTTTTGCCCTAAGAACATTATCGGGGCTGACATATAACTCTATTTCCCCGAACAGATAGGCAGAATCTTTCTTACTTAACAAAAAACACTTGATATCATTTTCTTCCAGAACCGCTTTAATAATTTCTGCTTTGTACTCATACTGAGTACTGTATATACTTTGCCAGTTCTCATTCATTGATCACAAAGATGCTAATTTTTTTTTATTGATAACAAAAAACTATTTGATTTAATTTAATTTAAACCCGGTAATTAAGATTTCGTGTATTTCTAGTCTGGTAAATACCATATGATATTCTCATAAAACATTCCAGATGACAAAAGAAAGCGCCGGTTTTAAAAGTTAGCCTTAGTTCCGGGTATCTTTATCAATGAAAAACACAAAAAGCTCCTCGGGTCCATGTGCTCCCATAACAAGTGTCTTTTCAATATCAGCTGTCCGGCTGGGTCCTGTTATAACACTTACCATAGAAGGAAAATCCTTAAGCTTATATTTTTCCTTTAATGCGGCAAAAGCATCTTTCAAATCATAAACAAGCTGATTTTTCCATGCTACAAGAATATGTACAGAAGGTGTAATAAAGCCTCTTCTGCCAGAAGATTGCCGGCTACTGATCATGATACTGCCTGTACGTGCCATAAGAAATTCACATGTAGTAATACCGGCAAAACAATTAGCATACTCCTCTCTGGCATTGATACAAAATAAACCAAAATCATTGAGTAAATGTTGAAGACCCTTATCATAACAATGTAAGTCTTCAATCCCTTTGGAAGTTAAAAGTTTTTTTAAATTGATTAGAAATTCATTTTCATCGCTATTGAAAATAAAGTTACCATTTACTTTTGCAAGGGATTCTGCAAAAGTTATTTCATGATAAGGGCTTTCAGGATCTGCATAAATCCCATCAGACTTTTCCTCGGCAGGATAAGGGGGATCCGTTTGATTTACCAAAGCATCACGTATTGCCTTTAGAACTTTTTCTCTGGTTGTGCTTTCCTCCATTTGAAATATAATTGAAAAAGGAAGAATGAATTTTATTTTCTAACTGAAGTATCTTTTTCTTTTTTAAATTTTGAAGCATCGGCAAAATTCACTTCAGCACCGGTTTTTTCTTTTTTGGCTTTGGTTGGCTTCTCTGAAGTTGATTTCTTTTCATTGCCATCAGTTCCCGTCTTTAAACTTTCTGCTTCTTCAGCTTGCTCTTCAAAAGTTTCGTGATCTTCATCTTTAAAAGATTGTTTACCAAAAATTTCCTCCAGGTCTTCTCTGAAAATGACTTCTTTTTCTAATAACAGATTAGCTAATTTTTCGAGTTTATCTTTGTTCTCAAGTAGAATATTTTTTGCTCTTTGGTACGCAGACTCAACAAGAGTGCTTACTTCCTTGTCAATGATTTCAGCTGTTTTTTCAGAATAAGGCCTGTTAAAGGAGTATTCGCTCTGACCACTGGAATCGTAATAGCTTATATTTCCAATTTTTTTATTCAGGCCAAAGTACACTACCATGGCGTAAGCCTGTTTTGTAATTTTTTCCAGATCGTTAAGCGCACCTGTAGAAACCCTGTTAAAAATTATTTCTTCCGCTGCGCGCCCACCCAAAGCAGATGTAATTTCGTCAAACATCTGGTCGTACGTAGTAATCTGCCTTTCCTCAGGCAGATACCAGGCAGCTCCCAACGCTTTACCACGGGGAACGATAGTTACCTTTACAAGGGGATGGGCATATTCAAGCAGCCAACTGGTGGCAGCATGCCCCGACTCATGGAAAGCTATAACTTTCTTTTCATGAGGAGAAATTATCTTATTTCGCTTCTCGAGTCCTCCAATAATTCTGTCGACTGCATCAAGGAAGTCCTGACGTTCTATTATCTTTTTATTTCTTCGTGCTGCAATCAGGGCGGCCTCATTACAAACATTAGCAATGTCGGCTCCCGAGAATCCGGGTGTTTGTCTTGCCATAAAGTCGGCTTTCACATCCTCTGCCAGCTTCAGAGGCTTCATATGTACTTTAAATATGGCTTTTCTTTCCTCAAGGTCAGGCATTTCCACCTGGATCTGACGGTCAAAACGACCGGCACGCAATAAGGCACGATCCAGTATATCAGCCCGGTTGGTTGCAGCCAGTATAATTACACCCACATTGGTACCAAAGCCATCCATTTCGGTCAGTAACTGATTGAGGGTGTTTTCCCTTTCATCATTTGCACCTGTCATGGGATTTTTTCCTCTTGCACGGCCAATGGCATCAATTTCATCAATAAAAATGATACATGGAGCTTTTTCTTTAGCTTGTTTAAAAAGATCGCGCACCCTGGAAGCTCCCACACCCACAAACATTTCTACAAAATCGGAACCACTAAGTGAGAAAAAGGGAACCTGGGCTTCACCTGCAACTGCTTTGGCCAGTAAGGTCTTTCCGGTTCCGGGAGGGCCTACGAGCAGAGCTCCTTTGGGGATCTGTCCTCCCAGATCAGTATATTTCTTTGGATTTTTAAGGAAATCAACAATTTCCATCAACTCAATTTTTGCCTCATCCAAACCGGCAACATGATTAAAGTTGACATTTACACTGGTATCCTTATCAAAAACCTGTGCCTTTGATTTTCCTATGTTAAAAATCTGACCCCCTCCTGCTCCACCGGCCATCCTACGCATAATGAAGATCCAAAATACAATCAGCAGACCAATTGGAAGAAGCCAGCTTAAAATGTCGCTCCCCCAGTCTTTACGTTGTTCATAAAACAACGGTATGCGCTGAGTGGCAGGAACATCTTCCTGTGAATCGCGAACAAGCTTTTCAAAGTTATCGACTGAACCAATTTTAAAAGTAAAATGCGGCCCTTCTCTTAGGCCCTTTTCCCTTAGATCATCATAATTATCTATTTTATCCTGACGAATAAATACCTCAACAAGTTCACGGTTTACAACAATGAGCTTATCAACATCACCACTGCCCAGCATCTCATTTTCAAATCTCTGTTGTGATATTTCCATAGCAGTTCCACCCCAATTATAAAATTGCAGAGCTATAAAAAGAATGGCAAGTATAGCGTAAATCCAGTAAAAATTAAATGGAGGTTTGCCTTTTCCGGGGGTGTTTGACTGATCCTTCCGGTTCCCGGATTCATTTCCTTTGGGATTGCTATTTTCAGGTTTATTATTTTGTTCTTTGTTCATCGAGTGTTATGTGTAATAAATAAAGTAACAGATTCAGTTTTTCTTAGGTAAATATTTTAATCCTCAATGTGTATTACAGGTGCATCTGCCCATAAATCTTCAAGACTGTAGTACTCTCTCACTTGTTGCTGAAATACATGCACTACAACATCCAGGTAATCAAGCAGAATCCATTCGGCATTGGCAACGCCCTCCCTGCGTCTGGGCTTTATTCCTGTATGCTTGCTAACATTTTCTTCTACAGATTCGGCTATTGCGTTTACGTGTGTATTACTGGTGCCATGACAAACAACAAAATAATCACATACGGTGCTGTTTATTTTTGCCAGATTCAGGCAGGTAATTTCAAGTCCCTTTTTTTCCTGTATACCTTTGATAATTTCTTCTTTCAAAACTTCAGTTGCTTCAAGTGTTTTTTCACTAACCATTCAATATAAATTGATAAAACTTACTTTTTATTTTTTCTGATAATTAATTGTTTTTCTTTATATGGAATTCGCTGAATAATCAGCAATTTTGCATATTACAAAAGTAACTATTTTTAATGAGATTTGTTTTTTAATATTCTCCTCTTAATCCATGCTTTACAGTTTTTTAAGGGTAATTAAATCCATAATGGTTAAAAGTTTTTTATATAAAACAGTTTATCTTTAAAGTCAAACGAATTATATGAGTTTATGTTTCGAAAGTATCGGCAAAAGTTTGTCAATAATAGACAGCCAAAAACCAACCACTAATTTTCTTAAAAAATGAATAAGAAAGAAAGCAAGATTTTACGTTTTGAACACCTTGAGTCAACCAATAGCAAAGCCAGGGAATTGTTAAAAAATTCAGAACTTGATGAGGGGTCAATAATTATTTGCAATGACCAATCTGCCGGACGCGGCTATGGAACAAATGCCTGGGAAAGTGCCCCTGAAAAAAATCTGACTGCCACATGGATACTTAAACCATCATTTTTAACCGCTGACCGGCAATTCTGGCTTACAAAAGTACTTTCTCTGGCAGTAAGGGATACGGTAATTCATTTCCATAAAGGAAATTTGCCTGTTACTATCAAATGGCCGAATGATGTGTATGTGGGTAACAGCAAAATTTCAGGCATACTGGTAGAAAACAATATTTTTGGAAATAATATACAGGTAACTGTTGCCGGTGTTGGGCTCAATGTAAATCAGGAAGAATTTTATTCTGACATCCCAAATCCGGTGTCCCTAAAACAACTTATTGGAAAGGATACAGATTTGGAGCATTGTTTGGAAATACTAAACGACAGAATTTTTTACTATTACAACCTGCTTCGAACTTCACAATCAGAAAGGCTGGATTTTGAATATACCAACTCACTTTACCTTCTTAACAAACCTTCACTGTTTAAAGATGAAACCAAACAATTTGAGGGAATTATAAGGGGTACTGATGATTATGGCAGATTACAGATTGAAACCACTTCAGGTGAAATCAGAAATTATGATTTCAAAGAGGTTTCATTCATACTCAATTCCAACTCAGGCGAAATGTTTCTGTAATCGCTCAGCCAGCATATCAACAAAGTTCTGCAAAGGCCTTGCTGCCATTGCCTTGATAAAAGGATTCAGGTCGGCCTGAAATGCTATCTCTACCTTGCAACTATCCTCACTTTTCTCAAAAAGATAACAATCCAGGGTATAATCAATAGGATTCTTGCCGTCGGCAACTATATGAATGTTTTTATCCTGGCTTTTTGAGGCAATCCTCATGGACAAATCAGCCATCCCTTCAATCCTGAAAGAGCAACTTTCTTCATCAGCCTTCCAGTTCTTGATCTGCTCAGGCATGAGGTGTTCAAAATTTGTAAAATCACTCAGGAAATTATATACATCACTTCTTGGAGCGGTTACTTCAACTCTCTCGCTAATAAATTCTGTCATTTGAAGTTTTATTATAAATAATTGGTTTTCTGCGGACTACGGCAAAAATTTCATTGATTGAAATTTCTTACTGTCGTAATATCAACTTAAAACATAGAAAAAATCCTAACTACTTAAAACATAGAAAAAATCCTATCTACTCCCCCACTGTTCAGGGTTTTCTCTCCATCTTTCAAGGGTTTCTTTATTGCTGTGATGCAAAAACCCTTCATGAATGGCCTGTTTAATTAAAATTGAATAATTGGTAAGCGTATCCAGTTTACACTTTGCCAGTTGCATATTTCTCTGGCCCTGGTTTAGTTCGTAAGTAAATATTGCCACCATTCCAAGCACTGTGCTTCCGGAGTCAATAAGAGCATCCACGGCAGCCAGACTGCTTTTTCCGGTAGAAACGAGGTCTTCAACAACAACCACTTTTTTACCTTCGGGTACAACACCCTCTATCTGGTTTCCAAGACCATGTTCTTTACCCTTGCTGCGCACATAAACAAATGGAAGTTCAAGCTCCTCCGCAACCAGCACCCCATGTGCAATTGCACCTGTAGCAACTCCTGCAATTACCTCAACTTCCGGATATATTTCCTTAACTCTTTCACTCAATGCTTTTTTAACAAAGGCTCGTACTTCGGGATAGGATAATATGCGCCTGTTATCACAATAAATCGGAGATTTCAAACCCGATGCCCATGTAAATGGTTCACTGGCATTAAGTTTTACGGCTCCAATCTTTAAAAGATTTGAGGCTGTTGTTTCCGCTACCTTTATATGATTTTCCATGTTCTGGATTTTGTATTGGATGACTAAAAAATCTCGTCTGTTTATCCTTTTTTTCTTTTAATCTATACAAAGTTATTTTTAAAACGGGCGCAAACCTAAGTATTTTTTATGAATAATTGATGGAAAATATCATTAAGGTCAAACATTGCTTTAAAAAACAGCATGCATCTTCATGATTGATTTTAACTTTGTAGTCATATTATCAATCCTATGCAAAAGATATTTTTTAATCAAAACACACTGATTTTAAACAATTACCCACCGGATAAAACCGGTGAAATAATCAAATTTGAAGAATTACAGGAAATAGGATTGAATACTTTTCTGCAAAATCCCATATTTAAGCATACCGGAAAGTCCTACTGGGTAAGCGGCAAAGATTCAAAAGAATTGCTTTCATATTTTATGAATAATCTTACTTACGTTCCTGCTGCAGGCGGATTGGTACTAAATTCTTATGATGAGATTCTGTTTATTTTTCGCCATAACAAATGGGACCTTCCGAAAGGAAAACCTGAAGGCCGGGAAAGCATGGAATTAACAGCAATTCGTGAAGTTGAAGAAGAATGTGGTATCAGCGGATTAAAAATTGTTGCCAATCTACCTTCTACATGGCACATATATAGTTTAAAAAATGATGATTACGCTATAAAAAGAAGTTTCTGGTATCATATGCATGTGGATGGCCGCAAAACTCTTAAGGTACAAACCGAAGAGGATATTACCGATGCGCAATGGGTTAAAATGCCTGTACCTGAGAAAATTCTGGATAATGCTTTTCTTTCAATTAAAGAACTGGTTAACTATTTTCAATCTCAACGATGATGTCCACTTGCGCCTCTTCGGTTTAGTAGCCAGTCGAATCGAACATTGAGATCATCGCTGGGTTTTCTTGCAGGATATTGAATGATATTACCCTTTTCATCTATAAGGACAAATGTTGGCAGCATTCTAACCTGATAGGCATCAATTAACCTGAAATCCCTATCAAAATGGAAACTATGCCATTGGGGTTTATGGTTATTAACAAATGCCTGATAAAAACTGAGATGGCGGTCTGTTGAAATATTAACAAATACAAAATCTTCGTTATATTTCTCGTACAATTCCTGCATGGCTATAATTTCTAATAAGCAGGTTTCGCACCATGTTGCCCAAAAACCCATGTATATAAACTTTCCCTCAAAATCACCGGGAATATTTACCGGATTGTCATCCATGTCATAAATTGTGAATTCAGGAGCCTGTGAGCCTGTGGAAAGATAATTTTTTGAATGGAGGATATTACCGGCAATTTGCCTGTGCTCACGAAATTTACTATTCGTTTGTATATAACTCAATATGTTTTCAACATTTTTCTGCCGGAAATCAACATTCCCGTGCATATCCTGCAAAGCTTTCAGCAATACCAATTCCCTTAGCACTTCATTCCTTAAAAGTGTATCCTTACCCAGGGAATCCATTAAGGCATGATAACTGTTCAGATTATTCACTGTATGACTTAAGTCCTGGATTGAAACACTGCGACTACCGGCAAATATATAGGTATCAAAAACTCTGTTGAAATAATTCATGTATTGGGTATTATTGTACAAAACATGACGATTAATAATGTAATTATTCATTTGCCTATCGAATCTTTCAATATTGGCTAAACGATAATAAAAAGCAAATTTGTAATCATAATAATTACGGAAATACTCATTATCAATATGTTGAAAAACAGTGTCGGTATGTTTTTTAAAATTATCAAACAACGACTTGTTGCGTGAAATATGAATGGCTGCAAAGTTTTCTTCCAGAAAGTCAAAAAACAGCTCCTCCAATTGATTTATAAAACTATTAAGCTCCCCTTTTGGTTCTGAAATCACAAAATTAAAATACCATGGATCAAGCCATGGGTTGCGGGTATCATCTAATTGAGAGAAATCAACCGAATCAAATTCAAGAAAATAAGTTATCCCGGGCTCTACAAACATGCCCATTTGTGCATAATCAACCCTGAAAAAAACATATTGCGGGCTAAAGCAGGTAAAAGAAATCCTGAAGTTTCCTTCTTCATCTATTACTGAATAATTTATTTCCTTCTCCCGGTAAGAAATCATGTCAGTATATTCCATCAATCTTATCACTTGCCCCTCTGCACCGGGAAAACTTCCATTGATTACCACCTGAAAGTCTGTAGCACAAAGTAATTTAACCTGGAAAAGCAGGAAAAGAAAAATGAATCTCTTCATTTGAATACTGTTTGTTTAAAATTCTACCCCCAGAGGCACGAAAGGAGAAGGATCGCCACCATGCCTTATAATATCCCTAACTATCGATGAATTTAAAGCTGTATGCTCAGGGGTTGTAAGAAGAAAAACAGTATCAATTCCAGGATGCATTTGTTTATTGATTTGGCCAATGCTTCTCTCAAACTCAAAATCGGCAGATGTACGTAAACCCCTGAGAATAAAACCAATATTGTTATTTCTACAATAATCAACTGTTAAACCACTGTATACATCTACTGTAACCGTAGGTTCATCTTCAAAAACTTTCTCAAGCCAGGCTTTTCTTTGTTCAACAGGAAAAAAGCCTGGTTTTTCAGCATTTACTCCAATTGCCACAATGATTTCTTCAAACAAAGGAATTGCTCTTCTGATAATAGATTCATGACCTCGGGTTATAGGATCAAATGATCCGGGAAATATTGCAACTCGTTTCATTATATACCATTTAAATAAACTTAATAAACCTCAGGGTTTTATTTTGAATTCTCAGTGCACTCTAAACACGATGTGTTAAAGATAATAATTTAGTAACGGAAAGAACATCTGTTAATTATAATCGCATCTCAGCTTAATTTAAAGAAACTGAAATGAACTTTACCATAGCGCCGGCTTTGATCAAAATACGGAAAGTCATAAAAGATAAATTCATCACTATGTTCAATAACCAACCATCCTCCTGGTTTTATAATACCTGCATTAAAAACTTTACCCGGCAATTCGCTGATTCTCTCAAAATCATAAGGAGGATCTGCAAAAACAATATCAAATGTAATCCGGCATATGGCAAGAAAATGAAAAACATCATCTCTTACTGTTTTCAGGTTTTCAAAATTGAGTTTCTCAGAAGTCTGTTTGATAAAACCGGTACAATGATTATTAATATCTACCGCTAATACCTGGCGGGCACCTCTCGATGCAAATTCATATGATATATTTCCGGTGCCTGCAAAGAGATCTAAAACTTCAATTTCTTCAAAATCAAAATGATTATTTAATATATTGAACAAAGCTTCTTTTGCCATATCAGTAGTAGGTCTTACAGGAAGCTTTGCCGGAGCAATAATTTGTCTGCGTTGATTTTTACCTCCGATTATCCGCATGCATTCAGGTTTAACAAATTATAAAAATAATGATGTGGAATATCGTCAAAACACTCGCCGTATTTGTACAAATCACTGCGAGGCCCTAATTCAAGGGTACGAAAATATAATTTAGCCTTTTTGTACAGTTCACTTTCTATTCCCACTTCACCATATAACATAAGATCCATTTCTTCTGCTGATAGTCCTAATTGTTCAAGAACAAAAAATAAATAATAAAATAGGTCATCCCATGTTTGATAACGGTATGAATTGTAGAACTGTAGAGTGCGCTCATGAAAATATAGCAATTGAAACTGACCTTTTTGAACATGCAGCACCAATTGCGGACTTACACGTCCGTATCTTACAAGATACAGTAAATTTTCGATCAGACTTGTGGATATATGTCTAATCCGGCATGAGGGAAATAAAAAATTGATTTTTTGAAGCAACAACCTGTCAATGGGATATACGGCAAAAGCTGAAAGATTATTGAGTTTATCAACTTTAATCTCCGTATCTTCCTGGGGATACACATTAAAATCTATATAAGCGTTTTTTTCAGTATAGGAAAAAAGTTCAGAAGGAACAAGGGTAACATACTGGCTGATAAAGACAAAGTTTAAACGCTGATAAGAGCCTGTAAGTATGGATTTTTCTTTGGTAATCTCCTCAAGTACCTGACTTAGATGTTTGTAATTATTAATATTTTCAAACAAATAAGATTCCAGTGCCACATACCTGAATTTTTCGGTATCAAGCACGGTATATGAAAATCCATCGAGAGAAAGCTCGATGGATAGTATTTTTTTTCCCGGATCGTTGATTTCAAAATCCTCTGTATCTTTAATACAGAAAACTTCCTTAACGACTTGCTGCATTATTAATTGGTTGATTACTCCCAGTTTCCGTCTATGGAGGCTTCAATCATGGAGCCTACCCTTAACCCTGCTTCAATATCACGGGTATAATAAACCCTCCATCTGTCAATATCCTTCATAAAATCCCGGGGATTTGCAATGGCTTCAAAAACAGGAATCTTCGTTAAACCTCTTTCAATTTTTCCAGCGTCCATTTCAAATCTCTTACCATCAGTAAAGGGCACATAAGGTAGTGAATCAATGGGATAACGAGTCCTGGTCAAAAGACTGTCCTTTGCCCTCACCCAGATAGTATCACGCTGAACTATACCCAATCTGACTGCCTCTGTTTCAGTCAGTGTATCAGGAACACTACCAATTGCACGAATTACAGCAAGGGAGTCATTTTTCACAAACTGAACAAGCGAATCAAGATCAGAATTAAACAATCCATATCTTGAACGATGCGCAACTTGCACCTGACGGATATCTTTCAGTCGTTGTACGATCATTGCTTCACGGCGTGCTACTTCCTGGTTGAAGCGCACAGGTTCCATTATACTGTCATAGATAAAATAAACCAGTACAAGAATTACAATGGCTAATCCAATTTGAATAATAGTTTTCATTCGAATAAAATTTGTTTAAGTATATACCAAAGTTTTTACAGCAATTAAAAAATCCCTTAAATATAAATAATCCTACCTTATAATTTTACACAGTGCAAATATTCAATTTTTTTTTTAAAACGACTAATTATTTCTTAAAAACATTCATATAAAAGAACAACAATAAGTTTTTCATTTCTTTTTATTGAAATGCCCTGTCAAGGTGATGAGTACGTCTTGAAAGTTTTAAATCCTGTAATACTGAGGATTTCACCCTTATTGTAAGGTTGTAGCTTTGACGAAATCCGAAAGGCACCCAGTTTATCAACATCTCCCAGCAATGCAGATCCCGGTAAATATCAATTGAAGTATAAGTAATTTGTTTCTCATCAAAGTTATATCCGCTGCTAAAGCCAATTCTCCAGTTGGGTGTAAGATTTATATCACCTGAAAAGTTGAGATTTTGCAGATATCTGCGGTCTGTTTCAAGGGTTCGTCGATCAATGACTGAATTATAGGAAAAATTATAAGAAAACCGTAACGACCAGGGAACAGAATAATCAATGAATCCGGGAGGCAGAGGCCCTGTCTCCTGTGGTGTCATTTCGGGTTGCATTCCATTACCGGTAAAGTCATTACCCTGATCTGTCGGCATTCCATGAACCGGGGTATCTCTTCCGGGAGTAACACCGGTTTGTGACCCGCTGCGACCGTTCTTCGAACTAAGTGTGTAGTTAAAGTTTAAACTCCACGATGTATTTCTCAATTGAAGAAGCTTTCGGTCCTCCTCCCATAAAAACCGGTTGTAAGGCCTTCCCATGCTATCAGCAGCATAGGGAGACCATGAACTGGAATAGCTTATATCAAACTGTCCAAAAAGCCTGGTTCGCCCGCTTACCCTGATATCACTCATATTAAGTGAATCTGCTGCAAGGTTATAACTTCCTGATACATTAAAATTATCTATCAAGGCAATTTTTCGCTCTCCTGAAACTGTGTCTCTCCTGCTACGAACTTTCATTTCCAGATTATTGCCTATGCCAAGGCTGATAGAACCTGAACGACCTGCTGCCGGAACGCCATACCGAAAATTTTCATAATAGGAATATCTCACAGGTCTTTCCTGATTGGGATTATCGTAGAATGCGTAATAGCCCCAAAAAGGATCTGCAAAATCAGGCCGGTAAGAAAAACTCAAACTCGGACTAATTACATGTCGGAGAGCTGTAACCGGACCACGTCTGAACTGCATTAGTCCAAACAAACGTGTACTCATTGAAGTACTGTAGTTAAAATCACGTACTGCAAAAAAACCCGGAATTGTATCTCTTACCAAATTGCCCGGTATAGGATTGGTAGTCGTGGGAGTTCCTTCCGGATCAAACTCCCAGTTTTGTCTTACCTGCTGGAAATACCATCGTTCATTATAACTAATTGAATTACTCAGATTAAAATGCCGAAGTACCCTGAAACTATGACTCAATGGTATAGTGTGTTGTACACCGTTTTTCATATCCTGAAACATAGCACTTGTAAACATATCCGCTTCACTGACTCGAATCTGATTACTGGCATTCATGTTATAATTCATTGTAATTTCTTCGTACCAGCGTAAACGGCCCTCCGGTTCTCTGCGACGAAATGGATAAAACCTTGCAGCACTGAAAGCTATTTCAGGTAAACTAAGGTCTACCATTTCAGTGAGTGTATTCTGGCTGTGTCGCGCATTGACAGAGAGGTTGTACCGGCCGGCCCAGGAAGCAGAATAACTGATATTGGAAGAAAAAGTGTTAGAAAGATAATCAGAAGTTGTTGTAGGATTAAAACGATTATAAGAACTGCTTCCTGCATTCACACTGGCGCGAAAAACACTATTGGGTCTTGCCTTGGGGTCTTGATTATGACTCCATTGAACCCTGAAATCCCTGTTTCTTTCATAACCCGGAAGATCGCGCTCACCAAGAATATTGATGGCATAGTTTAAATTTAAACTCCCGCTGTATCTGTATCTTACTCTGTAATTGGAGCCCACTCGTGCGGCCCAGCTTCCTCTTGAATAAATATCACCTCGGAGCGAAAGATCCACATAATCATTTATTCCCCAGTAAAAACCTCCATTTTCAAGATAAAACCCCCTGTTTCTCGCTTCTCCATATGAGGGGATGAGAATTCCGGAGGCTTGCCCCCTCTTATTGGGAAAAAATCCAAAAGGCATTATCAATGGGGTGCGAACACCTTCTATGGTAAGGAAAGCGAAACTCGAAATTATTTTATCATTTGGAATAATCTTTGCCCTGTTAAATGAAATATGAAAGTGGGGCTCCGGATTGTCACAAGTGGTATATTTTCCGGAACTTACATGCACAACCCTGTCTTCCATCATTTTTACCACATCGCCGTGCATAAATCCATCGGCTTCTTCTGTAATAACCTGAGTAGTTCGCCCCCGGCGGGTTTCAAAATTATACCGCAGCTCTTTGGACTCAAAGCTTTGGATTCCCTCTACAAAAACCGGATTGCCTTGCAAAACGCCCAAACTGTCAGGCATACCTTGAGCAAATAGCTCCTTTCGGCTAAAATCAATCAAAATAAAAGCCGCAGTTAGGTTTATACTTCCATAATCCATCTCAGCATCACCATACAAATACACCCTCTGGTTTTTTATGTCATAATCAATGGAGTCAACGGCTGAATATTCTACACGGGTATCCAAAATAAAACCTGCACCTGTTTGTCTTTCAGGTTCAATTGCCAGGGTATCATTTTCTGTCAGGATAAAATCATTACCAATGAGAGTATCCTGCAACTGAGGAAGGAAGTCTTCTTCTGAAGGCAGAGTATCATTCAGAACCTCAGGTTCCGTAAAAACCTCAGGTAGCTCAATAGTATCAGTTAAAGCAGCTGATTGAGCAGCAAAGAAATTGAAGCCGTATGCCTGCGAGCTTAAACCAAAAACCAGACAACAGAAAAATATGATAAAAAACTTAAAAACTAAGTTTGTACGCAATTCTTTTTAATATTATTTTTGCACAATATGTAAGCGTTCAGAACGTATTATTCTGGTAAGTAAAACTGCGCAAAACTAAAAAAAAACAGTCAATTAATAAGTGAAACGACAGATTATAATTTTTGGTATTTTTTCTATCTTGATTGTTTTTGCCCAACCGGCCATGGCCGACAGGCAGGGTTTTGTACGCACAGTTGTTATTGATCCGGGCCATGGTGGCAGGGATCCGGGCGCTTTGGGAGCACAATCAAAAGAAAAGGACATCGTACTGGCCATTGCATTGAAACTGGGCGGATATATTGAAAGTAATTTTGATGATGTTAAGGTAATTTATACCCGTACTACCGATGAATTTGTTGAATTGCACCGAAGGGCACAGATAGCCAACGAAAACAAAGCTGATCTTTTTATCTCCATTCATTGTAATTCAGCAGCCAACAGAAGAGCATTTGGTGCAGAAACATTTGTAATGGGGTTGCATCGCAGTCAGGAAAATCTTGAAGTAGCACGAAAAGAAAACGCCGCCATCCTTTATGAAGATAATTACCTTGAAACCTATGGTGGATATGACCCCAATTCTCCGGAGGCAAATATTATCTTCAGCATGTATCAGAACATTTATCTGAACCAAAGTCTTACCATGGCATCCCTGCTTCAGGATCAGTTCAGAGATCGTGCTGGCAGACACGATCGTGGGGTAAAACAAGCCGGTTTTCTGATTCTTTATAATATTACAATGCCCGGTATATTGGTAGAAGCAGGATTTTTGAGTAATCCGCAGGAAGAAAAATATCTTATGTCGGAGATGGGTCAGGCGCATATAGCTTCAGCCATTTTCAGGGCATTCCGAGATTACAAAAACTACCAGGATAACCTGGTAGCCCAACAATTGGAAAACAATGGGAGTATATATGCCAAATCTGCAAGGCACGGAAGTGGTGTAAGTATTTCTGAAGATAATACCGGTCTTGCTTCTAAAACAAAGGATGGCCCTATCATAAGTTTCAGGGTTCAGTTTGCCACAACCTCCCAGGAAAGAGCTGTGGATGACCCCGTATTTAAAGACCTGCAGGGAGTTGGCTTTTATTTTCATGAAGGGTTGTATAAGTATACTCTGGGAAATGAATCAACTGTGGAGTCTGCAGGTCAAATACAACAAAAGCTGCATGCCAGGGGTTTTAATGATGCCTTTATTGTGGCTTTCAAAGACAATGAACGTATACCCCTGGCTGATGCCATCAAGTTAATTGAGCAGCAAGCTCATAATCCGTAAAAAAAATAAGTTTTGAAAATTACACGTGAATTTAAAATAGGCCTGCTTACTGTTGCAGCTACCTTTTTATTTATCTGGGGATTAAATTTTTTAAAGGGAAAAGATATTTTTTCCCGGCAGATAACATTTTATGCAGTTTATGATGATGTAACCGGTCTCATTGAATCCAATCCTGTATCATTAAGCGGGGTTAATATCGGGCAGGTAAACCGTATCAGGTTTATACCTGACGGCTCAGGTCGCATTGTTGTAGAAAATATTGTAAACCGTGATGTTGTTATACCTGACAACTCTGTTTCTATCCTTACCGGCATGAGCCTCACCGGTACCCGCGAAATCATCATTCAACTTGGTGATTCGGAGCGATTAATCGCAGATGGAGATACACTGCCATCAGGATATCAGGCTTCATTGCAGGATGAAGTAAGTCAACTGGTAGCACCTATAAAACAAAGAGCAGAGGATCTTTTCATACAGGTTGATTCTGTTTTGGCAGTTTTTCAGGCAATCTTTACTGAACAAACCCGGAGAAACATAACAGAAAGCTTTGAAAGCATCCAGAGTACTCTTTACAATCTGGAACAAACCACTTTTACACTGGATAAAACCATTGAAGCAGAAACAACCCGACTTGCAGCTATATTGGTAAATACAGAATCCATTACAACTAATCTTAAAAATAATAATGAACTGATCAGCAATATTATACAAAATTTTTCCAGTATTTCAGATAGTATTGCAGCTGCCAATCTGCAACAAACTTTGTTACACACTGAGCAAAGTCTTGCCAACCTCAACCAGATTATGGATAAAGTTAATAAGGGGGAAGGCTCTCTGGGATTGCTGATAAATGATGAGGAATTGTATATTAATCTCACTAATTCTTCAAAAGAACTTGAGTTCTTGCTGGAAGACATCAGGAAAAACCCTGGAAGCTACATCAATATTTCAGTTTTTGGTGGCAGAAGATGATGTTACATGATTGAATTCGGCCATTTTTTCCTTATACATCATAAATTAAACCTCGATTTTCATGAAATCCGGATTTTCCTTTTTTACAGCAGCCGTGGTTATTTTAACTCTACTGGTTTCTTCCTATTCATCAGAGCAAAAACGAATCCGCCCTCTTAAAAAAGCTGTGGATGATTTTTCATCAGACAGCTTTATGCGATCAGCTACCTGGGGTTTAATGGTTTATGATGTTACAGATAGGAAAGAATTGTTATCAGTAAATCCTGATCTTGGTTTAATACCGGCATCCACACAAAAAGTTGTAACAACACTCACCGCCCTTGCAACAATGGGAGCCGATTACCGGTTTGAAACACTTCTTCAGTATGATGGTAAAATTGAAAAAAATGTTTTAAATGGAAATTTATATATCACTGGCAATGGGGATCCCAGCCTGGGAGCTACCCAGATGCATGACAGCTTAGCTTTAGAAAAGGTTTTTGATTTCTGGCTGCAGGACCTGAAAAAAACCGGCACTACGAATATAGCCGGAAACATAATTGCTGATGGTTCTCTTTTCGATGATCACATGATTCCTCCAAAATGGATGTGGGAAGACATAGGAAACTATTATGGAGCAGGAGCGCATGCTCTCACAGTATATGAAAATATGTATACTGTTTTTTTTCAACCGGGAACGAGAGAAGGTGATCCGGCAAAAGTTTTACGGACTTTGCCTGTCGTACCTGATATGGAATTTATCAATGATGTAACTACCGGACCGCGAGGATCAGGCGACAGGGTATATATTTACGGAGTACCCGGCCAGAATACCCGCTGGCTTACCGGCACTGTTCCTCTGGGTCAAAATGACTTTCCGGTAAGGGGCTCACTGCCCGATCCGGGTTTTTTTCTGGCTCATTCATTTAAGAATTTCCTGGTGGACAATGGCATTACCGTTCAGGGACAAGCACATACACACCGCAGTATAAAAATGAAAAATCAACAGTCTGCAAGAGTTATTGTAAGCCGCTGGGAATCACCAGAATTATTATATATAGCAGAGAGAACCAATCTGGCCAGTGTTAACACCTATGCTGAAAATCTTCTCAAAAAAATGGGCAGTAGGTTTGGCGGTGAAGGTTCATTTCAAAAGGGAACTTCTGTTGTAACAGATTTCTGGAAAGAAAACAGAATAGAAACGACCGGACTTCGAATCCATGACGGAAGCGGCTTGTCACCATTCAACAATATTACTGCAAAACAACTTACTGAAATGCTGGTATATGCAGCAGGAGATGAAATGCTATATACTCATCTCATAAAAGGATTTCCTGTGGCTGGCGAGTCCGGTTCACTCAGCAGGTTATTTCGGGAAACATCCTCACAGGGAATACTCACAGCCAAAAGTGGATTTTTATCCAACGTAAGAGCATACAGCGGCTACACGCGAAATAAAAAAGGAAATCTTATTGCATTTACTTTCATAGTAAACAACTATGCCGGACCCAATATCCAACTCAGAGATAATATGGTAAAAGTGATGGATGCGATTAGTGGATTGTAGGGTGCTGGAGCGAAGCGGAAGTCCCGAGAGCATAGCGATTCGGGAATGGGTTGATAAGTTTCTACCAGCCTATTCCCCCTTTGAAAAGGGGGTTAGGGGGATTGTTTTGACTGAAATATCGAAGGGTTGAAAGGTTGAAAAGTTGAAAAGTTGATAGGTTTAGAAATATCTAATTGCACAATTAAACAACAAACTCATCCATATACAACTTTGAATTGCAAAAAAATCCGGCAGTTCCCAGGATTTAACCTGAAACTGCCGGATTTGGAGATGTTCAGAAAAATAATCAGATATTATTCATTGATGGCCGCGACGCCTGGAAGTACTTTACCCTCCATGTATTCAAGCAAGGCACCACCGCCTGTGCTAACATAACTAACTTTTTCAGCCATTCCCAACTGGTTGATGGCAGCAACAGAGTCGCCCCCTCCTACCAATGTAAATGCGCCTTTTTCAGTAGCTTTTACAAGAGATTCGGCAATAGCTTTGGTTCCTGCAGCAAAATTAGACATTTCAAAAACACCCATGGGACCATTCCACAAAACAGTTTTTGAACTCTCAATTATATCGGTAAGGGCTTTAATGCTTTCTTCGCCAATGTCAAGTCCCATCCAGCCATCTTCAATAGAATCGGCTTTTACGGTTTTTCTGTTGGCATCATTATCAAACTTATCGGCCACAACTGCAAAATCAGGTATATGTATTTTCACACCTTTCTCTTCTGCCCTTTTTATTATATCTTTTGCGGTCTGCAGAAATTCATCTTCCACAAGGCTGCTTCCGATGCTTCCACCCTGAGCTTTGATAAGGGTAAACATCATACCACCTCCAATAATTATGTTATCTGCTTTGTCAAGCAGATTGTTAAGGATATCAATCTTGGTAGATACTTTTGCTCCGCCAATAATAGCTGTATAAGGTTTTTTTGTATCATTCAAAACTTTATCAATACTGGCTAACTCGCGTTCCATGATATAACCAAACATTTTTTCCTGGGCATACTTTGCAACAATGGTTGTAGAGGCATGCGCACGATGTGCTGTCCCAAAGGCATCATTTACGTATGCATCAGCATAGGAAGCCAATTTTTTGGCAAACGCCTTATCACCCTTGGTTTCTTCTTTGTAAAATCTGAGATTTTCAAGCAACAATACTTCTCCGGGCTGCAGACCAGCCGATAGCTTTTCAGCTGATTCGCCCATACAGTCATCGGCAAACTTAACAGGTGCCGAAACCAGCTTTTCCAAATGACCGGTTAAATGACGTAATGAGAATTTATCTTCGGGGCCTTCTTTGGGTCTTCCCAGGTGCGACATTAAAATCACTGAACCTCCGTCGTCCAATATCTTTTTTATGGTTGATACTGCCGCGCGCATGCGTGTGTCATCAGTGATCTCAAAATCTTTATTGAGCGGTACGTTAAAATCTACCCTGATAATTGCTTTTTTGCCTTTAAAATTAAATCCATCAATGGTCTTCATCTTTTCCTTTTTTTCGTTTAAACAATGAATAAAAAATGATAATTGCTGATGCGAATTGGTTTCTTCGCTATACTTTTTGACTTTCAATCAATATTACTTATTTCTATAATTGCAGCTTAAATATTTATACTAAATTTGCCCATACAATAAGGGTATAGAGCTGAAAATTAAAGGTACAAAATTAGCGGAAAATAGCATTCTGTAAAAATAAAATTCCTAATAACCGGATATAATTATAAACAAAATCAAGAAATATGGATCCATATCCTGACCAGGTAATATCCAAACTACCCCAGACGGGAACCTCGGTTTTCGCCATTATGTCGCAGATGGCCAAAGAACACAATGCCATCAATCTTTCGCAGGGATTTCCTGATTTTCCGGTATCCAAAGAGTTGATAAAACTCGTAAACAAATATATGCGGGCAGGCAATAACCAGTATGCCCCCATGCCCGGTGTGATGGAGTTACGCGAAGCCATTGCTGAAAAAACCGAATTTCTTTACACTGCTCAATATGATTCTGGTACGGAAATAACCATAACTGCCGGGGCCACACAGGCTATTTTTACAGCGATAATGGCACTTATCAGAGAAGATGATGAGGTAATTTTATTTGAACCCGCTTATGACAGCTATGTGCCTGCCGTTAAACTGGCTGGTGGCATTCCGGTGTGCGTTCAGTTAAAATTACCAGATTATCATATCAATTGGAATGAGGTGAAAAGGCTGGTAAATAACCGCACCAAAATGATCATCATAAACAGTCCGCATAACCCCACAGGAAGCATATTGAGTGCCGCTGATATGATACAACTTGAGAAACTAACGAAAAATACCGGTATTATCATACTCAGCGATGAAGTTTATGAACACATCATTTTTGACGGACGCGATCACCAGAGTGTATGCCGCTATCCCGGCCTGGCTCAAAGAAGCATGGTTATGTGTTCTTTCGGGAAAACCTTCCATGCCACCGGCTGGAAAAGTGGGTATTGCATTGCGCCTGCCAACCTGATGAAGGAATTTCGAAAAACCCACCAGTTCGTGGTTTTTTGTGTGAATACACCCGTGCAATACGCCATAGCCGAATATCTTCAAAACAAAGATAACTATACCAACCTGGGAGGTTTTTACCAGGAAAAACGTGATTACTTTGTTGAACTCATCAAGGGTTCAAGATTTAAAGTAATTCCTGCTAATGGGACCTATTTCCAGGTGCTGGATTACAGCAAAATAAGTGAAGAAAAAGAAATGGAATTTGCAACCCGGCTTACACAAGAACACGGAGTAGCATCAGTGCCCAATTCCTACTTCTATCAAAAAGCCGTTAACAATCAAACATTAAGGTTTTGCTTCGCAAAAAGCAACGAAACACTTGAAAAAGCTGCAGAAATATTATGTCGAATATAAGAGTTACCCTTATTCAATCACCCATTTACTGGGAAGATCCTGCTGCCAACAGGAAAATGTTTGAAGAAAAGATACGTCAGATAAGCGAACCCACAGAAATCATTGTGTTACCCGAGGTATTTACCACCGGTTTTACCATGGAACCGGCCGGCTGCGCCGAACCTCACAAAGGTGAAACTTTTCAATGGATGAAAAAGCTGGCTGCAGAAAAAAATGCAGTGATTACCGGTAGCATTGCCACAGAAGAAAACGGTAAATATTATAACCGCCTCATCTGGATGCAACCCGATGGCAATCATGTTCAATATGATAAGAAGCACCTGTTTACCTTTGCCGGAGAAACCAAAAATTTCACTCCTGGCAAGGAAAAAGTAATTGTCGAATACAAAGGCTGGAAGTTCCTGCTGCTAATATGCTACGATTTACGCTTCCCGGTATGGAGTAAAAACAATTACAGTGCAGAAAAGGGATTTGATTATGATTGTATGATCAATATTGCCAACTGGCCTGCTCCGCGCAGCCATCCATGGAGAGTGCTTCTCATGGCACGCGCCATTGAAAACCAGGCTTATGTAATCGGGGTAAACCGCATTGGTACCGATGGCAAGGGCATTGAACACTCAGGCGATTCTGCGCTTATCAGCCCTTTGGGAGAGAACTTTTCAAGTATCATGCCCGATGAAGAAGAGATTGAGACTATCCCCATGCCCAGATGTCAACTTGATGATTTTCGGAAAAAATTCAGGGTTGCAGACGACTGGGATAAGTTTAAAATTCTTTAACCCGCAATAATGTAAAACCCGGCTGAAAAACTTAACAGTCGGGTTTTTACTATTTTGTTCAGCAGTTAAACTTCCACTGCATCCAGTTCCACCCTCAGGTTATCAATGATAAAATTCTGACGGTCGGGCGTATTTTTGCCCATGTAAAACTCAAGCATATCCTTAATGATAAGGTCTTTCTTGAGTAGCACGGGATCTAGCCGGATACTTGTTCCGATAAAGGCACCAAACTCATCAGGTGATATTTCACCGAGTCCTTTGAAGCGTGTTATTTCCGGTTTACCTTTAAGTTCTTCTATGGCGTCACGTTTTTCCTGCTCAGAGTAGCAATAAATGGTCTTTTGTTTGTTACGGACCCTGAATAATGGGGTTTGAAGGATATAAAGGTGTCCGTTCCTCACAAGATCGGGAAAAAACTGCAGGAAAAAGGTGATAAGCAATAACCGGATGTGCATACCATCTACATCTGCATCGGTAGCGATCACAACATTATTATAGCGAAGATCTTCCAGGCTTTCTTCAATATTCAGAGCTGCCTGCAGCAGGTTGAACTCTTCATTTTCATAAACTATCTTCTTGGTAAGTCCGTAGCAGTTAAGGGGTTTTCCTTTCAAACTGAACACAGCCTGGGTATTTACATCGCGTGCCTTGGTTATGCTTCCTGATGCAGAATCACCCTCGGTAATAAATAAAGTGGTTTCGAGCCGGCGTTCGTGGTTATCATTGTAATGTATGCGGCAATCACGGAGTTTTTTATTGTGTAAACTTGCCTTTTTTACGCGTTCACGTGCCAGTTTTTTTATACTGGCCATATCCTTGCGCTCCTTTTCACTTTGCAGTATCTTGCGCAGAAGTGCCTCGGCCGTATCAGGATTCATGTGCAGGTAATTGTCGAGCCTGCGCTTGAGAATATCACCAATATAATTGCGTATGGACGGACCTTTGCCGCCGGGTTCAAGCGTAAGAGAACCCAGCTTGGTTTTGGTCTGCGATTCAAAAACAGGCTCCTGCACTTTTATACTCAGAGCAACAATGATACTTGTTTTGATGTCGTTGGCATCGAAATCTTTTTTATAAAAATCCCTGATGGTTTTTGTAAGGGTTTCCCGAAAAGCATTCTGATGGGTACCCCCCTGGGTGGTGTGCTGGCCATTTACAAATGAAAAGTACTCCTCGCTGTACTGAGTGGCACTGTGTGTAAAGGCAAACTCAAGGTCATCTTCCTGTAAATGAATAATAGGGTAACAAATTGGTGTATCTATATTTCTGTTCAAAAGATCAAGCAATCCGTTTTCAGACTGCAGTTTCATGCCATTGAAATGAATGGTAAGGCCTCTGTTCAAAAAAACATAATTCCACAAAAGCTTCTCAATATAATCATCTATGTACCGGTATTTGCCAAAAATATCCTCATCGGGAGTAAACGTTACAATGGTACCTTTACGACCGTTATTTTCCTCTTCAGGAAAATCATCCACCAGTTTTCCTGCTTCAAATACAGCTTTTCTTGACTTACCTTCACGTATGGATTGAATGGTAAAGCTGCTTGAAAGTGCGTTAACAGCTTTGGTACCCACACCGTTAAGACCTACAGACTTTTTAAATACTTTGCTGTCGTATTTTGCACCTGTATTGATTTTTGAAACACAGTCCACGAGTTTACCAAGAGGAATACCACGTCCATAATCGCGAACAGTTACCTGTTTTTCATTGATACTAATCTCAATGGTTCTTCCAAATCCCATGACAAACTCATCGATGGAGTTGTCAATAACTTCTTTGATTAAAACATATATGCCGTCATCAGGAGAACTTCCATCTCCAAGTTTTCCTATGTACATACCCGGGCGTAAGCGGATATGTTCATTCCATTCAAGAGTACGTATACTGTCTTCTGAATAATTTGCGCTCATAAAAATCCTGTGAGTTTAATCAGGCAAAGATAAAACAAAGCATCCATCGCTCACAAGAAAAGCAATGGGCTTTATCAACAATTAATAATTGCGAAACATACTCGTAACACAATGATTTTTAATTACTTTACAGAATTTAAGCTGGTTTTCAACTTTTTTGTTAAAAACAAATCATATGGCTCAGGATAATTTAGATGTTTACAACTCGCATTATACGTGAGTTTTAGAGAATATGAGGCATTTTGAAAATCTGATTTTTTCTTTTAAATCCAACAAAATTTTAATTTTTTTTTGTTTTTCAAAAAAATTCTTACTTTTACGGGCACAAACAAACAAAAACAACATGAAGAGAGACCCTGTGAAAGGCCTGAAAAGCCTTCACAGGGGTTTTTTTTTGCTCCATATCATAAAAAAAGCTAATAAACATATCCCGGCTTAAACTTTATTTGCCCCCTTGCGTCTAATGATGCGAATTCAGAATCTTAACCGGTTAAACCGGATAATTCTTTTAATAAGTTTATGATATGAGTAAAATCAGTATAATCAGGCATCTATTTCTCTTGTTTTTCATCATCACACTTGGTTTTACACCCATACTCGGGCAACCAGGGCAAGGTCAGCGCGGTCAGGGTGGTGAAAACCGTGAATTACCCCGTATAGGCAAGTTAACAGGTAAAATAGTTGACAACCAAAGTGGTGAGCCTCTGATGTATGCAAGTGTAGTCCTTAACAGTAAAAGAGATTCTACCATGGTGTCGGGAGCCATAACAAATGAAAGCGGACATTTTACAATGGAGCAACTTCCTCCGGGAATGTTCTTTATAACTGTAAATTACATTGGTTACCCCCCTCAGAATTTCAATGATATACGTATTACTTTTCGCGAGCCGGAGTTTGATCTTGGTACAGTTCAGTTAGAACCTTCAGCGCAGGTTCTTGATGAGGTTACGGTGGAGGCCGCCCGTTCACTAATGGAGACCGGGCTTGATCGCAGAGTCATCAACGTAAACCAGGAGCTCACCTCAATCGGAGGTACCGGTATTGATATTATGCAGAATATTCCGAGTGTTGCCGTTGATTTTGATGGAAACGTAAGTTTAAGAGGCAGTACCAATGTAACCATCCTCATCGATGGTCGTCCATCTACTCTTACAGGTCTTAGCGGTTCAGAAGCCCTTCAGCAGATTCCCGCTGAGATGATAGAACGTGTAGAAGTCATTACAAATCCATCAGCCAGATATAACCCGGAGGGTACATCAGGAATTATCAATGTTGTACTTAAGGAGCACCGCAGACCGGGATATAATGGAATGGTATCACTAAATGCCGGCAGCGCTGGTACTTACAGCGGATCTGTCAACCTGAATTATAAAGTTAATGATTGGAACTTTTTCACCAATTACAGTGCAAGGCTTTCAGATATGGACAGCTATGGCAACAGTCTCAGAGAAACTTTCTTTGAAGGAACGTCAAATTTCATGGATCAGGATATTACCGGCAATATGGGAATGGGCTCACATAATGTTCAGGCCGGTATTGATTATAACTTTAACTCCAAAAACACCCTTACCCTTTCATCAAGATACAGTAACTGGAACCGCAACTTTGACAATTTAACAGAATATATACTGTACAGAGATTTTATCACGAATCCCAACAGCTTGTTTTTGATGGATAACGATACCGATATGCTGCACAATTCATTTACCCATCAGATGAATTTCAGGCGCACCTTTGATCAAAGGCACAGAGAGCTTACAGCCGACCTGGTTTTCTCTACCCGCAATATGGACAGAAATGAAAATTTCGTTCAGCAGTTTTTTGAAGAAAACTGGGATAACCCTAACGGCTTATCAGTTCTCGAGAGAACCCAAATGATTGGTCAAAACTGGTCATTAAGTTCTCAGCTTGACTATGCTCATCCATTGGGTGATGACAGTAAATTTGAAACAGGATATCGTATTCAGTTACGCGAAATGGATTCGGATTTCAAATTCGAGCATTTCAATACTGAACAAGATTCATGGATGAACGAGCCGAATCGCAGCAACCATTTCATTTATAATGAGCAAATTTTTGCAGCATATGGTATGTATGCCACTATGCTGGGGAAATTCAGTTTGCAGGCAGGACTAAGGGCCGAACAAACATTTGTGGAGGGCAATCAGGTCACTATTGATGAACCTTTTAGTAAAAATTATCTGAATCTCTTCCCCACCATGCATATCCGCAGAAGTTTTGAAAATAATCAATCTGCTCAAATAAGCTATACCCGTCGCATCAATCGTCCAAATAACCGAAATTTGAATCCTTTTATGCGCTATAGCAGTGAATACGAAGTCTCTATGGGCAATCCCGACCTTGACCCGGAATTCATCAATTCATTCGAGATAGGATATACCCGGTTTTGGAATACCACTACTCTGAATCCCAGTATATTCTATCGCCAGACAGAAGGAATGATCACCCGCTTCAGCAGGGTAGTCAATGACCTTCCCGGACTGGAAGGAAGAGAAGTTACACTTATGACCTTCGAAAACCTCAACAGGGGCACTTCTTATGGAGCTGAACTGGTTGTTAATCAAAGAATTACTGACTGGTGGAATATGAACGGAACATTCAGCTATTTCCGCAGTATTATTGATGGAGCACAAATGGAGCTTGAAAGTGACAGCTACTCCTGGTCAGGCAGGTTTGTAAGCAATATGAACCTGGGTAGCGGTTGGAACATGCAGGTTAACGGATTTTACCGCTCACCCATTGTTATGCTTAATGCCGAAATCGAGGCCATGTATATGGTGAATGCCGGAGTAAGAAAAAATATCTGGGGAAATACCGGTAGTATTTCTCTCAATATATCCGATATTTTCAATACGATGAAATTCAGTTTATATAACTATGGCGATAACTTTACCATGAATATGGATCGCTGGCGCACCAGTCGTGTAATCACCTTAGGTTTTACCTATCGCATCAATGAATTTGAGCGCCGAAACAACAACCGGCGTATGCGTGATAACGGTGGTGATGACGGTGGTATGGATTTTGATGTTTTTGAAATGTAAAAACTGTTTTGACCCCTTATAAATTATTGCAAATGAAAAGCCTGCGGATTTTTTCTGCAGGCTTTTCTGCTTTTTACAAATTCCAAATTATCAGCAATAGAATTAAATGCAATCAATAAAGTTTCAGTTAAAACATTTCACCTAAACTTGCAGCAATAATCGCCATGAAGAAAGCAAAAATGTTTAAAGCAAGGGCAATTATTGCCAAAATCCCCATAAACTGGTAATGCATCTTTAAATATTTGATAGCAGATGAAATAAAAAAATCATCCCTCATTTCTACGGCTTTTTTTGCATTAAGAGAAAATTTCAACAAATAATAAATAGGGAAAAAGTAAATAATCAGAACTACTATTAAAGGAATGAACGATAAAACCCCCAGTCCTAAGTCCTTACCTATACCTAATCCGGCCATTATACCAATCCAGAATAATACCATCAATCCAATTGCAATAAATCCAAGCACAGACAAAAACATTGACCATTTGCGTGTTTCATTCAATTGCTTCAACGCATAATTGTTTAGTGTAACAGATTTTTCATTTTCAGTTGATTGTGTAAAGTTTTCCATAAGGTGTTTATTTAATTTTTCCAGTTTATTTGAAATATTTGATTTAATTGATAATGATTTTTTCTGTTTTGCGAAAACCAGAATCGTTTTCCACCTTCACAATATAAATGCCCGGAGGAAATGAATCTGTATCCAGTTTTATAGCATTCCGGCCTGATATTTCCTGCATGAGTTTTTTACCATCGGGTGCATAAATAGAGAGAACAAAAGGACCCGTGATTTTTTCAGAAATTATAACCTTAAGGCTTTTGTGCACCGGATTTGGGTAGATGGAAAGCTCCCGGGGTATGAAATCAATTTCATCTGTATGAACAGGCAAGACATTTACTAAGTATACCGGAGTACCTGTAACAACACATCCGGCCGAATCTGTTTTTGTAAGATAATAAGCTATTGAATACTCAGGTTTTGCCCAAAATGCAAGGCTCGTAGAATCCGTAAGACCGTGATTGGGCCTCCACAAATAAGAATAAGGTGGAAGACCGCCGAATACATTTTCCATACCATACAAAAAAATTGAATCACCCAAATCTATATTAAACTCTAACATTCCGAGGTGAGTTCCAAAATGTGAAAAGTATACTGTTACAGAATCAAAAGCAGTATTGTTATCAATGTCTGTAACTGTAAGCAGGAAGTCTATTTTGTCACCAATTGCAGTTTTTACTGTAGGATTTGCCAAAGTTGTATCATTAAGGAAATTTGAGGCTGTAAATGTGTAGGTATTTTCACCGATGGAAAATGTGTACTCAGCTTCCCATGCATAACTGTAAGGTGGCGTGCCTCCGGTTGCTGCCGGATCGCCACAAATGGTTAAGGAATCCATATGATCCCAGGTAACACAGATTACAATATCATCACCTGCATCGGCACTTATTTGACCGGAAGATAAGATTGAGAACAGGAAAAGAGGAACGATAACAAATAATGTCTTTTTCATGGCTGGTTAATTTGCAAACAAACATGAATTCACTTTCAGAAGATCTATTACCAGATGCATCAAATAAATGAAATTTAGGCTTAAAAGGTTAACATATATAACTTACCTGATTGTAAAAGCCTTTCAATAAAATCTTTTATCTGATTTAGTTTTATGCAAGTTGTCAGTTTTATTTTCAATCCAACCCTTCTTTTCTGTTTTATGTACATCAAAGTCAGGAATATATGGCTTAATATCTAAAAGGGGTGTTTCATCAAGCATATCTACATTCTCAATATCGATGATATTGTTTTCAATCCTCAATAGTCGAACTACTGATATTCCAACGGGATTTGGTCTTTTGGGTGCTCTTGTTGCAAATACCCCATGTTTCTTATTGTCAAGAAAGGGTGTGGTAAGCAGGTCAAATCCGGATGATTTATGAAAGTAATAAATCAGAATTACATGTGAAAAACCGTCAAGATCTGTTAACCCCTGAATAAATTCTTCTTTCAATATTATTTGACCTTTAATTCCCCTGGCTGTACCAGACTGAATCGGCATTCCTTCTTTGGTCTTAAAGGGTGTGTAAATTGTTCCGATTGGTTCTAATGTAATTGACATAGCTTTGGCAATTTAATCAGGAAAAGCAGATGCTGAAAACCTTAACTTTATCTGTCTTGCAGTTGTGGCATGAGGCAAAACAAGTTAAAAGCCCAATCAAGTAATATAAACAGAAAAGGCAAATTTGCGTAAAATTTCACAAAAAATTGATACTCTTACTTAGATTTTTTTCAGTTGTCTATAAGTTCGTTCCATAACTTTTATTGAACTGAAACTTCCTTCAAATACCTATGGAAAAACCAAAATAAATATTTCCTGATAATTAAACTGACCCGGCTAAATGTCTAATAGTTTTATCAAAATCCGTCGATTATTAGCCTCCCTGATGAAATCATCCAACTCTTTTAGCTGATAATAGTCTTCCTTTGGGATCATGTCTCTGGTAACGGAATAGTTTGAATGCAGGCTAAGCTGATTGTTATTTACTAAGGTAAGATGAAATGTGTAGCTTCCATAATCATTTTCCATTTCCAAATTTAAACTTTCGGACCCCAATATTTCGATGTTAACAGGAAAAGTTATAACAAAAATGTATTGATCAGAATAGCTGTAATCCAGATAATAATTAAGATCAATAGAATCTTCTTCCGTCTCTAATTGGTTATGCTGAATTAAATTATCAAGTGTAATACTTACAATACTGTCATTAATAAATGAGATTCCGCTTTGCACTGTTCCTTCGGCACCAATGCTAAAAACATAAGGCCTGTTATTTCTCAAATCAATACTGGTGATCGTATCGATTTCCATTGCCAAATCCTGACCTTCATATTCTGCCATAGCTTCAAAAAAATCACTGGCTTCCTGATCTTGCTGCAATAAACCAAAAAAGCTTCTTATGTCTGTTGATAATCCTCCGGAGAGAGATAAAAGAGACTTGAAAGAAGTACTTTTTTCGTGAGAATCAATATCGCAATAATAAATCTGTCTTATATAATTTAAACTGGCATCCATACCAGGAAGTTTAATTATATCTGTAATTACTGAATCAGCTTCTGCTAAGTTTAAATCCCTTCTTATATACCTGTCTCTTCTTCTTATATTGCCTGTTCTGTATGGTTTTGCAATGATTGCCTCGGTATTGTAAAGAGAGGTTGGTATTTCTCCCTGTTGAAATTTAAAATACAAATCATGGGGATATATTATATTCAAGGAACCGATATCGTCTTCCCATGCGAAAAAAATATGATCAAATTCATGGGTTCTGACAAGATAAGGATCTATTGGGCCCATCCTTTTGCTTCGGGCAAAAACCGCCCAATAATCTATTTCCAGGTCTTCAAGGATTTGTCGGTACAATCTGCGAAGACTTATAGGATCAAGGCGGTTCCTTTTAATAAAGTATCCGCTTGACCTTATCACTTCTTCCCGGATCGGAGGTTCTATGCTGAAATTGTTGTAAATATCAGTAAGTAATAATTCTAACTGATAATACTTTGTACTGTCTCGGGCTTCGCGTAACACCCTTCTCATCCATCTTCTGTAATGAGCTGCATTTCTGCGATCCAAACGCAAAGGTTGGGTTAGAACATTAAATTCCAGATTGTATACATCTTCCCAAGTCTTCATTTTCCCGTCTTCATCATAAATAGAATAATAAAAGTAGGGCAATTCGCATGGTGAGCATGTATACTGGTTTTCTAAAACACCATATGAGAATTTTCTTTGAAACAAACAATAAATCAATGTATCACTTGTTGCAATTAATGGTTCTGGAAAATCATTGTACAATTTATACCTAATTGTTAAATGCGGAGGTGCAGAAATACTATATTCGGAATTCAGGCTGGGAACTTCATTGAACATAAAGACAAAATTGCCTAATTCATTTCTGCTTAATCTTTCTGAATAGGTAAACAAAACTTCTATAGTATCTCCCGGCTCAACACCAGGGATAGGATAGTTAATACGGCCCATTTGTCCTTCGGTTGGCTGATGCCTGAAAACAAGGCTTGAGTCCAGTTCTACTACCGTTCCGTCAGCTTTTAAGGTTTTTATAACAATGGATTCCAGTTGATCAGCAAAAGCATCATTCAAGTTTAAAAATGCATATTTCTCAACACCTGATCGATTGTTAATTACCAATTTGCTTTCGTAAGTCGTATGTCTTCTGTATGATCTCCAGCTTTGCGAATACCTAACATCCGTAAAAGAATATAACAAATAGGCATCAGAGGATTTTATATGGTCATAGAATAAGGAATCCGGGATGTTGTCATTGGCGAAGTTGCTGAGGTAAATGGTAAGAAACGTCAATGTGACCAGACAATACCTAAATTTTACCCTGAAGAATAATTGGCTCATCGGATAACTTTTTAAAAGCATTTAAAATTTTATTTACATGTTTGGTGTTTTCTTCATCCATAAAGATATGATCAAGGACGAAAACATATTCATACCTTATAATACCATCAGAAGGATTGGATATAGTCAGGTTTAATGAAACTCCTTCTTCTTCATGAACATGACTTACCGGATCAAAGGGTTTAAAATCACGATCCATAGTAATTATTAGTTTAACTTTTTTCTTCATCGTATTGCCAATGTAAGTTCCGTCAAGAAGTGTTTCTCTTTGTTGACTTTCAATGAGACGTGGAGCAAAATCAAGGAATAAAAACTGCCGGTTTACATCATTAAATATCTTCCCTCTTACTGACATCTTTCCCCGGGCAACTATAGAATCCGGATTATTGAATACGGTAATTCCGGAAATAAGCTGATTATTAAAAATTCTTTGAAAATGCTGTCTGGCAAGATGATTTTTTCTGTCCTTGGTTTGATCAAGAAAGCTGCGTTTTAAAAAATTTCCAGAAATACCTTCATACAGAACACTGAAACCGCCCTCAAGAAATGATTGTTCTGAGCACGCTTTTAATTCTATTTCATAACTTATCTTGTTTTGCTGAGGTGAAAAAGCTTCTACCTTCTGAAATTCCCCTCCCCAGGGGTTGGTTATCAAGATAGTGCGTCCCTGCATGCTTTGCACCGGCTTATTGGGTATATGCACGGGGTCAGTGGGGTCTAATAAGATTGGCTTGTCATCAATATAAGCTACACATACAACATGATTAGCAGAACCCAGGGAAGGAAAATCACAATCACTGATATGATTGTAAGTGGCTGCTAAAGCAAGATGGCTTTCAATTCCTTTATAATTCAATGCTTCGCATAGAAAATTAGACAAATCCTTGCAATCTCCCTGTTTATTGATAAAAACTTCATTAACATGAGAAGGGATGAATGCTCCTAAGCCAATCTGAATGGAAACGTATTTAAAGCTATATTTTACAAATTCATAAATGATTTCCAAAATCTGTTCCTGATCGGTTATGCCATAGGTGAGCTCATCAATTTTTTGTCTGGCAATGGAATCAAGACCCTTTGATGACTCTGACTTTGCAAGAAACCAGTTGTTTAACCAGGTTTTTTCTTTGTTCTTATATTTTTGTGGTACAACTATAGTTCTCATTATTGGCAATTTTCTGTTTCTGTAAATGCCAAAAAACATTAGCGGATCGGGATCTACTTTTACCGGAGTAACCTCTATATTCCACTCAAAAACCTGATCGGTCTTCACAGAGTCTATAGTCAGATATTCCAGTAAATCTGTATGAGTTGTTGTATAAGAGAACCAGAATTGCTCAGGAACCGAAACCCTGTACTTTAAAGTGTCAGTATCAAAAAGGGAAAAAAAACGTAAATCGGCAAAATACATCAATTCACTGCAGGATATTGTGTAAGTTATTTTTGCCTCATCACCGGGAGGAACCAAAATGAATATTACCCTTTTACTGGTAATGTAGTCCAACTCGATGGTTTCCTCGGCAGTTTCAGGTTCTTTGATTTCTCTGAAACGATTTCTTCTTTTTCTGAAAACTTTGATATTCGATACTTTTTCGAGCTCATGGTCATAAAAAATGGGGTAAACCACCGGTTCGTCACTTGCCTTTAGAAGCACACTTACTTCTACTGTATATGTTGTGTCATTAAGTACCTGAATATGCTCACTTCTTGAGCTTACCTGGATATTTTGCGTATTTCCATTTGAATAAATTACAAATAAAATAAAAAACACAAAAAATCTGGTAAAAATACTTTTCACTATATTAAGGCCGGAAATAATTAAAATTGGTTTTTTATTTATGACATAGGCAAATATAGATGTAAAAAACAAACATTTTATATTTTTAACAGAAAACCCTTTGCGGCGGAAATGCCCTAAAACATCCCACTCAAAAAAACAAAAAGGGTAAACCCAATCCCGCCCAGCAACGAAAGCACCGAGGGTATTTTGACCCTGACTTTGCTTTTCCAGATGGATTTCATGTTGACCAAACCCACAACAAGTATAATCGCAAGAACCACGATTACAGCCCTGATGAAAATCCATTTTGCCGGAAGCCCGATTGCCAATATATAGGGATTGGTGTTTAAGGCATCCATAATGGCCAGGGCATAGAGAACCACCACCACCAAGTTGAGGAAGCTTGCCAGCCAAACGGTTAACTTTTGTTTGAACAGGCCTTCATAAGTTTTTGATCTGATTTTTCTGACAAGAAACCGGACAGGAAAATAAATCAAACCAAACAGGCATAACAGAATAGCTATACCGGGTAGAATCATCCTTTGATACATCCCGGCGCCGACAAGGGCAAGGGTAGTTGATATTCCGCGATTAACCCTTACGTCAGTCACAAGTTGAAGCGGCTGAACTTCCATATGCGAATGAATGTCAAATCGAACCGGATCCGGATCATCAAAAAAGGCCGCAAAATTGATATCGGCGTCAGCGTGGGGATAGTGACCTGAGCCCGGAATAATATGATGCGCATAATTAGTGAAGTATTCGGCAAATTTATCGCCGTTTGAAGGTGGGGTGACAGGATCCAGTTCTCCCGAGATGAGCAATACGGGTACACCGGATACCTCCCAAACTTCGGTTGGGGCCATTTGAGACCCACGCAGCTCCGGCCAGAATCTGTTGAGAGATGTTTCTGAATTGTTTCCCCAATAAAATTCATTGAGTTGAAGTGCAAGGTTGTCCCATTCGCCGGGGTAAAGAAATGAAGGGTCTTCTTCCTCGTCGTTATTTCTCAATATGAAATTGATATCGGTACTTATTGCCGCCCATGTATTAGCCATTGCCAGCGACATGTTTTGTACAATCCAGTCGTTTCCCTGTGCCAGCTGATGAATGAGAATGGGTAAAATCTCAATACCGTTTTTTTGATAAAGAAGATTGAAAACACCGCCAAAAATCATGCTTGAGGTGATGAAATGATCTCCTTCACCAATCTTTCTTTGCAGAAAAGCAGGAAGGGGGATCGGATTGTTATCTATTCGCTGCAGGACCTCAATCAGTTCTGCTTCAGGGTCAGGAAATGCTTCGCTGCAGTCTGCATCATTTTCGCAGTATTCAAACAGTATGCGCAGAGACCTGCTCAGGTAAACCGGAATTCTGTCGTAGTAGTTTTTCAGAGGATACATCCCTATAAGGATGGCGCTTCTCACCGTCTGCGGATATTGCTGAATCTGGGTCATCGTATGCCGAGTGCCGTAGGAAAGTCCGCGGATATTCCACTGATTATAACCGAGCGCTAACCGGAGTGCTTCAAAATCATGTGCAACTTCTACTGCATTGTAAAAAGTAATTTCAGCGCCGGCCTCCCTGATTTTTTCGGCACATTCAGCGATCGCGGCTTCCTCCAGTTCATGGAGGGCCTGTCCGGCAGTGAACGTAGTAGCAAGCCTGAATTCTTCCGTATCAAG
>REDJ01000246.1 GCA_007693555.1 Bacteroidota bacterium | reverse complement strand
CAATCACTTTCCATACCTGGCTCAATCTGTTTTTTGAATTTGCTCATCCCAATACTTTTATTGCATTGGGCATAAGCATCATTATTTGGGTTTTTATCCTGCGGAAGTGGAAGGAGGAAAATAAAGAAACCCAGTCCACTATTTTAGAAAACAACGCTCAAACCCCAAGCAACTAGATAACTAATTATTAACAGTTTAAGTATTTTACCATGAAAACAACAGCAAGTTTAACCCTATTTCTATTTTTCCTGAATCTGTCGTTTATAAGTAAAGCGAATATACCTGAAATGATATTTACAGAATATACGCTTGAAAACGGGCTTCATGTGATTCTGCATCAGGATCACAGTACCCCAAATGTAACAGTGAATGTAATGTACCATGTTGGTGCAAAGAACGACCCGCCTGATCGTACCGGATTTGCACATTTTTTCGAACACCTGATGTTTGAAGGATCAAAGCATATTGGCAGAGGCGAATTCGACAGACTGGTTGAAAGTGCAGGTGGACAGTTAAATGCAGTAACAACCCACGACATTACGAACTACTTTATTTTAATGCCGTCCAACTATCTGGAAAGGGCTCTCTGGATGGAAGCAGAACGGATGTTGCACCCTGTTATTGATTCCATAGGTATTGCCACTCAAAAAGATGTGGTAACAGAGGAAATGCAACAGGTTCGCGACAATGCACCCTACGGCAGATGGCGAACAGAGCTTTTTGCCACAGCGTTTAGTGTTCATCCTTACCAGAATGATGTATTGGGTTCAGCTGAGCATATTCGCAGTGCAACTTATGAAGAGATCATTGCTTTTCATCAGCAATATTATGTCCCTGACAATGCCGTGCTTGTTATTGCAGGAGATTTTGATAAAGTTTTAGCCAAAGAATGGATTGAAAAATATTTTGGTGATATCCCTCGTGGTATTAAACAAATTCAGCGATCTTTTATCAGGGAACCAAAGCAGAGCGAACAAATCAGGCATACCGTTTATGACAATGTACAATTGCCATTGCTTGTGAAAGGTTTCAGAGTGCCTGGCAAAAACTCAAAGGATTATTTTGCACTCGAAATTGCCCGTATCATCCTTTCTGAAGGACAGAGCAGCAAGCTGCATTCCAGGTTAGTTGATCAGGAAAAAGTGGCTTTGCAAGCAAATTCATTTCCCCTGTTTCTTGAAGATTCCTCATTAATGTCATTTATTCTGCTGCCTAATATGGGTATAGAGCCTGAGAAGCTTGAACAGTTGTTCTGGGAAGAACTCGATGCTTTCAGAAAGAGTACAATAACTGATAGGCAACTTCAACAAGCCCTAAACCAGCTCGAAAGCCAGTTCATTAGAGGCAGAAGGGATATTAATACCCGGGCTTTGAATCTTGCATTTTACTATACGTTTCATAATAATACAGATTTCGTAAACGAGGAGTTTACAAACTTCAGCAATGTAACCACAGAGGATATTCAAAGGATTGTCAATAAATATTTTATTCCTGAAAATTGTGTCGTGCTATATTATATGCCTGCACAATAGCAGGGCTGCCCGGTTTTTATCTATTAAAAGTATCCATTAATAAAGTAGCTATACACGTAAAAAGAATCGTTATGAAAAATATATTTTCCCTGATATTTGTATCCATATTATTGATTCAAACCTCAAAAACTATTGCGCAAATCGATAGAAGCATTGTTCCTGCTGGTGGACCTATTCCTGAATTGCGAATGCCTGATTCGGATATGTTTCTCCTTGAAAATGGCCTTACCATAATCCTTGTAGAGAATAGCCAGTTACCCATGGTTACTTTCACTCTGTATATTGACGCTGACCCTGTTCTTCAGAAAGATTCCAAAGGATATGTTGATTTGCTTGGTGGTTTGCTAAGAGAAGGGACAGAGAATCGTACAAAAGAAGAAATTGATAAGGCTTTGGATTTTATGGGTGTTCGTTTAACAGTCTTGCCTAACAGTCTTTCCGGTAGTGTGATGAGTCGTTACAGAGAAGATTTTCTGGAGATACTTGCAGATATGGCAATAAATCCGGTTTTCCCCGAAGAAGGTATCAGCCGTAGTGTGACACAGCTTCAGTCAACTTTGTCTTTTGCGGCAACAAACTCACAGTTAATGGCGCAAAACATTGCTTCTTCGCAAATGTTTGGCCAGGATCATCCCTATGGTGAGGTGCTAACCCACAAAACTGCCGCCAATATTAGCAGAGACCTGCTGGTAGAACTGCATCGCAAAAGATTTATCCCTAATGCAGCCTATCTGGTTATAGTGGGAGATATTAATAAACAAGATGCCAGGAAACTTTCTGAAAAATATTTTGGCTCATGGAAACAAGGGGAGAAACAAAGGATACACTATCCTATGCCGGAATTGTCGTCAGGAAACAAGGTCTTATTTGGTAATCGACCGGGTGTTACCCAGTCTCATATTTCTATTACCTATCCGGTATCGCTCACGCCAGGACATGAAAATGAGATCCCCGCCACTGTGATGAACAATATTTTTGGAGGCGGCCTTTTCGCCGGAAGACTTTTGCAAAATTTGCGGGAAGATAAAGGTTTTACCTATGGTGCTTATTCCCAACTGCAGTCTGACAGGGTTGCCGGCAGATTGGCCACCCAGGTTGATGTAAGAAATAGTGTAACTGTTGAGACCATTGGGGAAAAGCTTCGGGAGATGGATCGTCTGAGAACAGAATATGTTAAAGAAGAAGAGCTTGTGCTGATACAAAATTTTATGAGTGGTCAGTTTATCAGGTCGTTGCAAAATCCTGAAAACATAGCTCGTTTTGCACTGAATATACAAAAATATAACCTTCCGGATGATTACTACCAAAACTATCTCAATAACCTCACCCGGGTAACTCCTGAAGATGTGAAAAAGATGGCATTGCAATATCTTAAGCCAGGCAATAGCTACATTGTTGTTGTAGGAGATAAAGAGGAGGTTGCCGAGGATTTAAGGGTCTTTGCAACTTCAGGGGAAGTGGAATTTTTTGATGCTTTTGGCCGGCCTGTTGCAGAAAGTGCAGTACAACCCGCTCCTGACCATATTACATTGCAGGATGTATTGGATAAATACATTGAATCGATTGGTGGACGCAGAGCCCTTGAAAAAATGGAAAATGTTGTACAGGTGTCTACGGTAAATATGCAGGGGATGGAGCTTACCATTACCGGTTATCAGAATTCGCAGGGCATGGTGCGTATAGAAACTGCCATGGGAAATAATGTTGTGTCGTTGCAGGTATTTGACGGTAGTAAATTTACTCTGAAGTCACCCATGGGTGAGCAAACCTTTACAGAAGGAGCGGAATTTAATGAAATCAAGAGAGCATCAATGTTAAATCCCGAGCTTGATTACAGTGCCTTTGGTGTTGATGCGAAGCTGCTGGGATGGACGAATGTTCTTGATAAAGATGCCTGGAAAGTTGAGCTTATTTATCCTGATGGCTATACTGCTTTTGAATATTATTGCAAGGAGTCAGGAAGGAAAATACGTCGCGAAACACCAACCAGGTTTACCAATTATTTGGATTATCAACCCATTGTTATGCAATTTGAAGTGCCTGCTATATCTTTCTGGTCAAGGTTGTTTGGGTCAAGAACTACCACTGAGGATGTTCCGGTGTTTTTGCCATGTTTAATTCAACAGGATATTTCGGGTCAGGTTATGGATGTTCGTGTTACGGAAATAAGAGTCAACGAACAACTTGATGAACCACTTTTTCAAAATCAATAGCAATGTTAAAAAATATTCTGATTTACAGCTGGCGTATTTTGCAACGCAACCCTGGCTACACCCTTGTCAATGTTGCAGGCCTTACCCTGGGATTTCTGGTGAGTATATCTGTATTTCTCTTTGTGTATCATGAGCTGGGTTACGACAGGTATCATGAGCATTACGACCGGATTTATCGTGTAGAGAGCAGGATCATATTGCCGGAAAGCAGCAATTTATATGCTATTAGCGCTTTACCCACTGCCCCGGCACTAAAAATGGATTTTCCAGGCATTAAAAAATTTACAAGGATACAATTTCCTATGGATCTGTTTGTCACTCATAATCGTGAACAGATCAGGGAAAGAG
>REDJ01000245.1 GCA_007693555.1 Bacteroidota bacterium | reverse complement strand
TTCCCGGTCTGTTTGCTCCAAAGACCTTTTTGGTGAGGGAATTATCATCAATAAGTGTAGCATAATGGAAATGGGCTTTCTGCTGCATGCTTATTTCTTCCATGGTTTTTATCCCTTTGCGCAAAGCAAAACCGCTGCGGTGGTCGGGATACACGCGTACGTCGGTAATATAACCAACCGTAAGGCATAGGTTTTTCACCCATACCTTCTGATAAACGGCACTCACCACGGCCATTATTTTGCCGTTTTTTTCACCCACCAGAGTAAATGTCTGATGCCCCTGCAATTTTAAAGCATCCAGGTATGATGGGCTTTTCATGTAGCGGATTTTCCAGCTCCCTTCCACGGGTATGTGGTTAAACAAATCCATGATTGGCCCGTCGTCGGAGGGCTGTGCCAGGCGAAAGTTCATTACTGATTATCGTTTTTGCCCAGGGGCAGGCCCTGGCGGATTTCCACGTCTTTTCGGGAACTCAGGTTGGCCATGAAATAAACCATGGCTTTTTTTACCGAACTGAGGTTGGCTTTTAAATCAGTACTTCTTTTCAGGATAGAACTCCATGTGAAAAACTTTTTCCGGTAGGTGTAGCATAAATGGGTGAGTTGTTCCGCATTGAGTATTCCGGGGTTAAAAACTGCCTTCCCGAAAGTATATCCGTCCATAAGCCACCAATTTTCATGCAGCAGTTTTCCTTCTGCCTTGAACCGCTCATACATGGGTGTACCGGGGAATGGCACCAAGTGGTTGAATGCATTCATAAAGAGTTTATTTTTCCGTGCGAACGCAAGCACCTGGTCGAAATCTTCCTGTGTATCGTTTTCATAGCCAAAAACAAAGGTTCCGTAAATCATGAGCCTGTGCTTCCGGATATTGTCGATGGCCATTTGATAATCGGTGTTTCGCTCATTTACTTTTTTATCCATTTGCCTGATGTTTTCCTTTCTGAAGGATTCAAACCCGATGAGCACCCCAATGCACCCCGATTCATGCATGGCCTTAAGCAGTTGCGGGTCGTTGCCAATGTGTATGCTTACCTGCCCAAACCAGTTTATTTTGAGAGGTTTCAGCGCTTCACAAAAGGCCAGGGTTTTTTCCCGGTCCAGTGCAATGTTATCATCCACAATAAAGAAAAACTTTTTCCCTGATTGCTTTATGTCGGTAACAATATCGTTGAGGTTGCGGCTATGGTAGCATTTCTTGTAAAACCCGTAAACGGAGCAAAATTCGCAATGGTATGTGCATCCTCTGGACGATTCGATAAGGCCTATGGGCAGGTATTTTTTATGTTGAAAGATTTTTCTGTCGGGTATGATGCCGGTAGTTTCCACCGTTTGTTTGCTTTGGTAAAGTTTTTTGAGTTTCCCTGTGGCAAAGTCTTCCAGCAGTTGCTGCCAGATACCTTCGGCCTGCCCTGTTACTACCACATCGGCATGTTGCATCACTTCCTGTGTGGCCAGGGTAGCATGAAAGCCGCCCATCACGATGGTTTTGCCGCGTTTTCTGAAGCCTGCGGCAATTTCGTAGGCCCGCCGGGCGGTATAGGTTTCCAGCGTTATGGCCACCAGGTCTGCCGGATGATCGTAGGGTATCTCTTCTATACGGTCATCAAAAAAGATCTTTTCTATATGTGGTGGGGTAATGGCCGACAAAACGGCAATGGCCAATGGTTCCATCTGCCAGGTTTTGGTATAGGGAGTGTGGGCTTTTTTTCCAACCGCAGGCTGTATGAATAGAATTTGCATCTCTAAAGAAAAATTCTTTGATTTTCGTTGTCCAGTCTTTTCAAGTAAATGCGGTAGGCCAGGTTTCCCATAAAGCTGAAGGGAAAGCGCGAGGGGATAGCTTTTGTGCGGTGCCAGACCGATCTGATGGAATAGCTTTGTTTGTAGGCCCATCTGAATCCTTCATCCAGTTGCTGCGGAGTCATGTTTTTGGGCTGAAAAACCACATGCTGGGTATCATAATGTTCCCATCGGGTATGGAGAATACGGTTTTCGGCCTCCAGCCGCCGGAATGCTTCTGTTCCGGGGAAGGGAGTATAAATGGCATACCTGGGCACATCGATTTTCAGTTCATCTACCATTTCCACCGTGTCTCTGAAAACATCGAGGGTGTCGTGGTCTGATCCAAAAATGAAGCATCCCATAAGAATGATCTTTTTTTTATGAAGCTTCTGTGCAAGGATCCTGTATTCATCGGGCTTGTTGAACCCTTTGTGCATCCCTTGCAGCGATTTCTGGTTTACCGATTCCAGCCCGATAAGGAGAAATATGCATCCACTCCGGGCCATAAGATCCAGCATTTCATCGTCTGCAGCAATGGTGCTTGTGCAAAGTCCGCCCCAGGTAATCCTCAATGGAATAAGCGCCCTGAAAAGGCTCAGAGCATATTCACGGTCTTCCAGCAGGCTCACATCGTTAAACACGATTCTTTTTCCGCCCATGAGTTTGATCTGTTCAACCACCTCTTCCACCGGCCGGGTGTCCCATTTTAGCCCTGCTGCCGGTACCGAGCAGAAATCACACTTGCTTTTGCATCCTCTTGTAGCAAACAACACGTGGGGATTCATGTATGCACCCTTTTTCAGCAGACTGGTTTTGGGGATGGGATAATTGTTGAGGGGCACGGGGTGACCATGGTAGTGTTTTTTCAGTTTTCCGTCTCTGAAATCGCGCAGAAGCTTTGGCCACTGTTCCTCGGCACAGCCACTCACGATGGCGTGCGCATGCTCTTTGGCCTCCTCGGGGCGCAGGGTTACGTGTATACCACCCAAAACAATTACAGAACCTTTGGCAGCAAAGTGTTTGGCAATCTCATAGGCCCGTGTACTTGTCCCGGTAAGGCAGCTGATGGCCACCAGGTCAAACTCTTTATGGAAGGGAATCGATTGAACGCTTTCATCGGCTGCTTCCACATGGGCGGGCACATCTTCGGGGATCAAGGCAGCCAGTGTGGTGAGGGTAAGTGGTGCCTCGCGAAAAGAAACGGAATGACCAAACCATAATTTCAGCTTGTGTATCCGTCCGTCGGGCAGCACAAGCAGTATCTTTTTCTTGTTAATTGGTTTATTTTGCAAGGGAACCAGGGTTTTTCTTTTTTGGCTAAATATACGAAATATGATGCAACTAAATTTTAAAGAAAAAACACTTACCACAACTTATATATCAAAAATGTGATTTTTTTCACACATTTGACACATAAAGTGTGATTCAATAAAGAAGCTTCATAGAAAATCAATAAGAAATAAAGGATTGTCAATCAGTGTCAGCAAGAAAACTCATGTTTTTCAGCAAGCCCTATAGATTAATTGTGCCAGGATAATGATAAAATCGACCGCAAGTTTTACCTGTATTCAGGATTTTCAAAACTCCAGCGAGATCCCTGATCCCAATCCTTACGCGAATTTCCGTAAGCGGGGTATCCCTGTTGGGCTTTCAGCATAAATGGCCTTCAGGCCGGTAAAATCTTGACTTTTCGTAATTAATAAAGGTTAAGGTTTAAATGGAATCGTTTCATGTCTGCCCTGCCATAGAAAATGTGCAATCATTATGGCAATGGGAAATAAATACCAGTATTCAAATGTCAGCTCCATGGTTTATCTTTTTGATTATGGCGATGAAGTCGGATATTTTGGTACACCTTACATTTTTTTTGAATTAAAACTGGAATGAAGCAAAAAGAGTAAAAATTTAATATTTGTTGTCAGGAATAGAAGTTTTAACAGACTACTTAAAATAGAAACTCAAAAAATCAGCAACGAACAAATAAAAGCACATGAATAAAGAGAGCATCCTTTCACATACGTTTGAAAAAATCCAGAACTACATCCACAAAAATGAAGCAATCCAACCCGTAGTAAATTACCAGGAACCCTCATCATTACGACAAACCCTGAAGGCTTCGGTGGTCGATGAACCGGCCGGCGAAGAGGAGTTTCTGAAAATGATGGATCAATACCTGGAATTTGCGGTAAAAACAGGCAACAAACAGTTTCTCAACCAGCTCTACTCCGGTTTTAACCTGCCGGCATTCATTGGGGATATGCTTACATCCCTCACTAATACATCCATGTACACCTACGAAGTGGCACCTGCTGCTACAATCATTGAGAAGG
>REDJ01000243.1 GCA_007693555.1 Bacteroidota bacterium | reverse complement strand
GATTTTGCCACTCCCTGGTTAGACTTTTTTCTGAAAGATGATTGTGATAGCTGGGATGAGCTTCAGGACTCACTGCAGAATTCATCCCGGATTACATTCATGCAGAATACTATCATTGGGAAGCCGGAAATCAGTTTGCAGGGTGATACTCTTTACAGCACATCAGCCCAAAGCTTTCAGTGGTATCTGAATGGTGAACCCATTGCCGGTGCGGAACAAGCTTTCCATATTCCTCAAGCTACAGGTAATTACCAGGTGGGTACAACCTTTTATAATGCGTGTCAATGGATGTCAGATGCTATCCAGTTTACAATACAGTTTTCAGTTAATCTGGATGTCCTGCCTGCTAATGGTGGCTTTGTGGAAATTCTTTCCGATGCTCCTTATTACGATGGCGATACAATTGCAATACTGGCAACACCCAGTGAAGGTTTTTCTTTTTTACACTGGGAAGAAGATTCTGAAATTATTTCGGAATCCACGCTGTTTAGTTTTGTAATTGAAAAAAACCGTATGCTAACTGCTGTATTTGATGATACACAAACTTCAATTGAAGAAAATGCTGATTCAGATATCCGGGTTTACCCTAACCCGGCAAGCGAAATGCTTTTCATTAAAATGCCTTCCCATCACCATTTTTCAGAAGCTCAACTGCTTTCGTTAAATGGCACCGTTCAAATAAGCCATGCAATTAAAACCGGGCAGGACTTCCATCTTGATGTTTCTGCCTTGCAGCCAGGATACTATATTCTGCAATTTTTTGGTAAAGGGAAGGAGATAGTCAGGAAAGTAATGGTGAAATAATGTTTTAAGTTTGATTTAAATGCCTTTTTTCAAACCTGAAAACCCTTCTTCATTCAGCAAATTTTTATAGCTTCGCTTCAAAATGAAGCATTGATGGAAACCCGCCCTTTTCTCGTATACAAATCCTCTGCCGGTAGCGGCAAAACCTATACCCTGGTAAAAGAATACCTGAAAATTATTTTACAGGAGCCGCAAAAAATCCGCAATATCCTGGCCATCACCTTTACCAATGCAGCAGCTGCAGAGATGAAAGAACGGGTTATTGAAGCCCTGGGAGATATTTCTGCTTTGGCCGGAAAAGAGGAAATTCAGTGGAAAGGGAAGGGGAAAGGACTGCTTGAAATCATCCAAAATGAAACTAATCTTCAACCCCATGAAATCATAAGAAGGGCAGAGCTTGCATTAACCCTTATTTTGCATAATTATGGAGATTTCAGCATCAGCACTATCGATAGTTTTGTGCACCGCGTTATCCGGAGTTTTGCCTTTGACCTCCGCTTGCCGCTGAATTTTGATGTGGAACTGGACCAGAAACAACTGCTCAAACAGGCTGTGGATATACTTGTCAGCCGGGCCGGCAGCGATCCGGCTCTTACCCGTTTGCTGGTGCAGTTTATTGAACACCGCACCGACCAGGAAAAAAGCCATTACATTGAATATGATATCATCAACATAGCTGATAACCTGATGGATGAGAAGGGGTCCTTTTATGTTGAAAGACTTAAAAACATCAGCCTGGATGAGTTTGGGAAAATTCACCGGCAGTTGGATGAACACATCAAGGCATTTGAAAAAAAGGTGAGCATGCTGGCTGCCGATGCCTTGAAAATCATTGAAAATTCCGGTGTTGATGAAGGGATGTTTTTTTATGGTACCAGGGGGCTGCCCGGTTATTTCCGTAAGCTGGTAAAAGGTGATATTGCAAAGGGTATAGTGCCCAATTCCTATGTGATGAAAACCATAGAAGAAGACAAATGGACGGCCAACAAGGCAGATGCGGTTACGGTTGCAGCTATTGATAATATCAGTGGACAACTTAAAGATGTTTTTTATCAAATTGCCAATAGTGCTGCCCATGGTCTGGAAACATATATGGTGCAAGGACTTGTAAAACAGAATATTTTTCCCATGGCCGTTTTGAGCGAACTGGAAAAAGTGATTGATGAGATAAAATCTGAAAATTCTGTATTGCCCATTTCCGATTTCAACAAAAAAATCGCAGAGATTGTAGCTGTGGAAACCGCACCTTTCATTTATGAGCGCATTGGTGAACGCTTTCAACATTATATGATTGATGAGTTTCAGGATACATCAGGTTTGCAATGGCAGAACCTGTTGCCCCTGGTTGACAACTCCCTTGCTTCGGGTAATATGAACCTGCTAGTGGGCGATGGCAAGCAGGCCATTTACCGTTGGCGAAACGGCGATGTGGAACAATTTGCCAGTCTTCCGCAAATACCCGCCAATATAAAGGCACAGGCCCGTGAGCTTTGGCAGGCCACCCTGCAGCGTAATTACAACGAGCAAAATCTTGATACCAATTACCGTTCACGACAGGAAGTGGTAAAATTTAACAACAGTTTTTTTGAATTTGCAAAAGAATTGCTACCGGAAGGTCTTGATAAGATTTACCAGGGGCAGGAGCAAAAGTTCAGGGACGACAAAACCGGTGGCTTCGTACAGATGGAGTTTGTAGCTGCTGACGATGATACCGAATTGAAATATGAAGAACTAACCCGCCATCGCATCCTGGATACTATCATCGACCTGCAGGAGAAAGGACATCCGCTCAGCGATATTACCATACTCTGCCGGTCAAACAAACAGGCCAGCGAAGTTGCCCGCTTTCTGCTGGAGAATGGCCTGAACGTTATCTCTTCAGAATCGTTGCTGCTGAATCAGTCACCTCGAGTAAATTTTATCCTGTCACTCATGAAGCTGCTCAACAATCCTTCCGATAATGCTGCATATGTTGAGTTTCTTCAGTTTTTGGTAAAAGACCGGAAAATTTCAACCGGACTTCATGATGCACTTCATGCTCTGAAAGCGCATCAAACCGGTAATAACGGTGATGTATTTTCCCTTGAAGCATTGGAAAATTTTCTACAGCAGCAGGGCATAAAATTCTCTTTCGGCCAATGTCTTTACATGGGTTTTTATGAACTGACCGAAACCATCCTGGGCAGTTTTATACCCAGAAAACCCATTGACCCCTTTGTGGCTTTTTTCATGGATGTGGTTTATGACTACAACAACAAATTTGTTGCTTCGGTTTCGGGTTTCCTGGAGTGGTGGGAAGAAAATGCAACAAAATTTTCTGTAGTGGTGCCCGAAGGTGTGGATGCCGTGCAGGTAATGACCATACACAAATCCAAAGGATTGCAGTTTCCCGTGGTTATTTACCCTTTTGCCGATACGGGTTTTTCAAAATTGTCGAAAAACGGAGAGTGGGTCGAATTAGAAAACATTCCCGGAACAGAACCCCTGGATGTTGCCTGGGTCAGGATTTCGAAAGCTCTGTACGAAACAAGGTTTGAAGAAGTCTATACCGAAGAGCAGGGCAAAACACTGCTCGATACCCTTAATATAATGTATGTGGCTTTTACACGGGCAGTGGATAAACTTTTTGTGTTCAGCAAGTATCCGGGCAAGAGCTCTGGTGGTGATAATGTGCCAACCCTTCTGGTGAATTTCCTGCAACAAAGACAGGTTTTTCAGGATGGACAGGATATTTATTCGTTTGGTGAAAATCATATCACGGAAAGAGAAAGTTTCCCAGATGGAAGTTTGAATGATGCTTCCGCAGAAGTTTTTGGAGAATACATCTCATCACCGTGGACAGAGAAAGTCTCCATCCGCTCACTGCAAGCGGAGAAAGAACCTGATATCCGGTCAGCAGAAAGCTCGGAAAGGGGTTCAATGATTCATGATATCATGGAAAGAATACACACTTTGGATGATGTTGAAAAAATTCTTCAGCAAATGCTACAATCGGGCCGGATTGACGAAAGTGAAAAAGATATCCTCCATTCAAAAATCCTTGGAGTTCTCAAAGATCCTTTAATTCAACCCTGGTATGCTGCGGGGTCTGATGCCCGCAACGAATGTGGAATGTATGATGAACAGGGGAGATTTTTTCGTGCAGACAGGGTAGTACTTCAGGATACAACGGCTGTCATCATCGACTATAAAACCGGAGAACCGTATCCGCAACATGCACAACAGCTTAATAAATATGCTTCTGTTATTAAAAAAATGGGATACAGCGATATAAAAAAGTATATCGTATATCTCGACCACGGTAAAATAGAATTGG
>REDJ01000183.1 GCA_007693555.1 Bacteroidota bacterium | reverse complement strand
AGTCGTACCCGGAAGTATCTCGTCCGGGTGAGACTTCAGTTCGCGCCCGGACTTTGTTCTTACCTTTCCTTGATTCCGGTAACGAACTTGAAGTCGTACCCGGAAGTGGATTCCATATTTCGTATAAACAGCTTGCAGGCCCGCCCCGGATTGGTTTCACGCATAAAACGCTCTCCCATTAGCAAGCCCGAAAAACCCGATGATAGCAGCTTTACTGCTGTTTGCGGACTATCAATTCCGCTTTCGGCGATTTTCAAAACCTGTGGCGGAAGTTCATCCTGAAGTTCAATGCTATGCTGGATATTCACTTCAAAATTTTTCAGATTACGGTTGTTAATACCAACAATACGTGCATCTGCAGGGAGTTTTAGGATGTTTTCCCGGTCGTGTACTTCGAAAAGAACTTCCATTTGCAGACTGAATGCCAGTTCTGATAGTTTCTTCAGTTCCTTTTCATTGAGTACTTCTGCAATCAGCAGTATGGCATCAGCCCCTATGCTGCGGGCTTCAATCACCTGGTATTCATCCACAATAAAATCCTTGCGCAGAATGGGGCAATAATTAAATTTACGGGCAGTAGTAAGATCTTTATTGCTTCCGCCAAAATACCTGGTGTCAGTTATTACCGAAAGTGCTGAAGCACCGGCCTGCATGTATTCCAGGCATACTGTGGCAGGGTCTGCAAATTCGTTAATGATGCCTTTGGATGGTGATTTTCGTTTGAACTCGGCTATGATGCCTGAAAGGTCCTGTCGCCGGACATATTTTTCCAGCGAAACGGGTTGTGCAGTGAAGTATGGACTTTTTTCCAGCAGTTTTACGGGATAAAGTTCTTTATTCTCCTGTACTTCAGTTCTTTTATATGCAATTATTTCGTCGAGTATGGTCATGATTGTAGTTTAATGAGTTTTTGAAATGTTTGGTATGCCTTGCCTTCTTCTATGGATTCAGTAGCCTGCTCAACTGCGTCTTTCAGGGAAAGTTCGTTTCTGTAACATTGAATGGCTATTGCAGAATTGGCAACCACGGCGTTTTTCTGCTGCGGACTTGCCTGGTTTTGCAATACTTTCATAAAAATTGCCGCAGCCTCTTCAATACTGTCTCCGCCAGAAAGGTCTTCGGCTTTGTTGGATGGCAGGCCCATTTCTTCAGCCGTAACAACCGTTTCCCCCGTTGGTGAAAAAACACGTGTATCTGCCGTCAGACTTATCTCATCGTAACCGTCCAGGCTGTGAATTACCCTGAATTGCTTATTTTCTTTTTGTAACAGGTAACTGTAAATTCTGCCCGTTTCCAGGTTGAAAACACCGCTTGCCTGGTAGTTGGGAAGAGCCGGATTTACCAACGGGCCCAGTATATTGAAAAAAGATTTGATGCCCAGTTCCTTGCGCACGGGACCCACAGCCTTTAAAGCAGGGTGAAACAGCGGAGCGTGCATAAAGCAAATGCCCGCATCATCCAGTTCGAGCTGCAGTTTATTTTCTTCATTGGAAAAACGATAACCCAGATGTTCCATCACATTTGAAGAACCCGATGTGGATGATACACCATAATTTCCATGCTTGGCCACGGGTATTCCGGCACCGGCAACCACAAAAGCCGACAGGGTTGAGATGTTGAAAGTGTTTTTTCCATCCCCTCCTGTGCCGCACAAGTCGATGATATCTCCGTTGTTGAGTTCGGGTTTGATGGCCAGTTCCAGAAGTGCTTCGCGAAAACCAAGCAGTTCATCCAGACTGATGGACCGCATGATAAATGACGCCAGAACCGCTGCCATTTGCGCATGATTGAGCTTTTCAGCCGCAATGCCGTGCATCAGCTCAAAAGCCTCAGCACGCGTCAGGGTTTGTGATTCAAGGAGTTTATTGAGTAGGTATTTCATTTCAGAACCTTTTCAACCAATTAAACACAATCTCCTTTCCCTGCGGTGTAAGGATTGATTCGGGGTGAAACTGAACTCCGCACACATCGTATTCTTTGTGTTCCAATGCCATGATTTCTCCCTGTGCATCGACAGCGGTAATGCGCAGACACTTTGGAAAGGTCTTAGGGTCAACTACCCAGGAGTGATACCTGCCTGCTTCAGGGTCGTCTGGCAAGCCTTCAAAAAGGTAATGCCGGGGTTCCAGTAACTTTACTTTGGTTGCTACTCCATGATGAACCTTACTCAAATTGATGAGTTTTCCCGAAAAAACTTCTCCAATAGCCTGCAGTCCAAGGCAAACCCCAAAAATCCTTTTGCTTTCGTAATAGTTTTCAATGATTTTCAGCAAAAGACCTGCCTCGGCAGGCAGTCCGGGTCCGGGTGAAAGGATGATACCATCATACCTGTCAATTTCTTCAAGGCTGATTTGATCATTTCGAAACACATCCACATCATGTTTATCATAATCCTTTACATAATGCACCAGATTATAGGTAAAGGAATCGTAATTGTCGAGAATGAGAATTTTTGCCATTTTTATATTTCTTTGAGTTGTTTTTCTCCTAAAAGGGAAGCCCCGTTATTTCTGTCTGAGCTTTCCTGCGCCTGCTTTATGGCTCTGCGAAGAGCCGAAATCTTACCTTCTACCTCCTCAAGTTCTTTTTTGGGTTTTGATTCAATTACAACACCTGCGCCGGCCTGGTAGTTTAATGTACCGTTGCGACTCATGAAAGATCGTATCATAATTGCCTGATTCAGTGTGTTATCAAATCCCATAAATCCTATGGCGCCACCGTAAAATCCCCTTGCTTTCCCTTCAATCCGGTCAATCAACTGCACAGCCCGGTGCTTGGGTGCTCCTGATAATGTACCTGCCGGAAAGGTATCGGCAAACAGCCGGTAGAGCCGGTCCTGCTCTTCCAGATCTCCGCTCACCGTTGAAACCAAATGAATTACATGCGAATAAGTATGTACCTCGCGATAACTGTCAATCTTCACATTTCTCGCATGTCGGCTCAGATCGTTACGGGCCAGGTCAACCAGCATGGCATGCTCCGAATTTTCCTTGGGGTCTTTCAGCAGGCCGGCAATAAGTTTATTATCGGTGGAAGGGTCGCCGCTGCGAACCACGGTTCCGGCGATGGGATTTATACTTGCCTTGCCGTCACCCACCTGCAGTTGCACTTCGGGCGAAGAGCCAAACAACTTAAAATCCAGAAAGTCAAAATAAAAAAGGTAGGGAGAAGGATTGATGGACCGCAATGCACGGTATACGTTGAATTCATCACCGCTGAAATCCTGCTCATATTTCCTCGAAAGCACAATCTGGAAAACATCACCCCGGGCACAGTGCGAAATGCCTTTTTCTACCTGCTGCATGAAAATATCGTCGTCGGTAAGAATCCGTTCAGGCCCCCTGCAGGAAAACGGAAAGAAAGTATTGTTGCGGTTGGCAAGGATGGAAAGTACTTCGGGAGTTATGCTTTCGGCACCATCAGGTAAAAGCTCGGTAATGGTTACAATGCTGTTGAAATGGTTGAATGCAATAACAATTCGGTAAAGATTATACTGCAAAAGGGGTATGGGGTTTTCTTCTTTTCCGGGACTCTCTATTTCCACATTATCAAATGCATTTATGGCATCATAGGATGTGTAACCGAAAAGACCGGGCATTAACCGGGGGTCACTGATTTCTTTAAATGGGAAAGAAATGAGAAAATCATCGACCTTTTGCGGGATTTCCTGTAAACTCTCCAGCTTTTCTTTTTTCAATGTGCCATCAAGGTTACTTGTTATAAACTGCCCGGTTGTAGCTTTGATACCCGCTATGGGTTTCAGTGTGATGTAGGAAAATGCATTTTCCCTTGAGCTGTAATCGGTACATTCGAGCAGCATACTGTGCGGAAAAACATCCCGCAGCCGAAGGTAAATGCCCACAGGAGTGTAAGTGTCGCCAGGAATTTGTGTAACGCGTGTTTGCATATTTCAGTGGTTTATAATTATTCTTTTGAACTTTTTGCACAAAAAAGGCCCGCTTGAGTGTCAAGCAGGCCTCCGGTATTTTTATGTTTACAGATTACTTCTGAAATTTCACATATCCATTAATGACCACAACGCTCAACACAACAGTTCTTCCTGCTGTGCCACCAATATTTATGGGTATATGAACTAAGGGTCATTGTTTTTTCTTTTTTGAAG
>REDJ01000197.1 GCA_007693555.1 Bacteroidota bacterium | reverse complement strand
GGAGGGCCTGTCCGGCAGTGAACGTAGTAGCAAGCCTGAATTCTTCCGTATCAAGATTTTCGCAAAGTCTTGGATGCGAGTAGCCCGATCCTCTGATATCTATCAGGACAAGATCACGATTCTTCAGCACTTGTTGTGCAAAATTTCCACCGGCAATGTCATTCACAAACTGATTAGGGCCAATTCCAGGGCCTCCGGGCAGGATGATTACAGGATCAGGGAGAGAATTCTCATTATAGCTTTCAATTACCGTAAACGCCATAAATATCTCCCGTGAATCGGGATTGTTGCGGTTTTCCGGGACAGCCAGATAACCAAAGCGAACCCGGTCTTTGATTTCTTCATCCAGCTCAATAGGGTGCAGTTCCCATTGGATTTGAGCCAGAGTATTAAAAGGTATTGCGGCCAATACAAGGATAGCGAGTAATAAAATTCGGGGTTTCATAACTTGTTAAATAAGATGAACAAGGTAAGACATATAACCAGCTACATATTTACTTATCTAAATTTAACAAAATATAAGAAAAACCACAAATGTTTAAACAATTATTTTATACATAGCATAACTAAATTCATTTTAATTGTTTTGGTAAAGGCTTTCAGCGAACCAGACACATGATTATTAATGCCTGAAACCGCACCCGTAGCTTGCTAAGACAATAGCGAGGCCAAAGTGTTTAAAAGACTGATTTCTGATTAAATGAAAATTGCCAACTTTTAAATATACTGTAGGGATGAACATTCACTAGTGTATTTCGTAAAATTTGATATTCTTTAAAAAACAAAAGCCCCTGCAGAAGGGGCTTTTGTAATAGTGAGAATTACGGAAACAGGGAGGTTATTTTTTTATCAATTTTTCTATATGCTGTCTTTTGCCGTTTCTTTCCAGGTATACGATATATAAACCCTGTGGCAAAGCGGAGGTATCAAGTCGTGTACTGTCAAGTGGCCGGCTTATGACAACTCTGCCTGTGATATCGGTAATGATAACCTTTTCTGTATCTTCAGCGCCGGTTATTTCTATAAAATCAGTAAAGGGGTTGGGGAAAAGCTGAATGGTACTTTCCGAAATATCTGCAATTGAGGTAGGCATTCCCCAAGCATCATTTATTATCATGTCGCTATCCACATGCAGTGTTCGGTTTGGACCCTCCTCCCATTCATGATCATGAAGTCCTTCATTGAGAAAATACTTATACTCGTAAGTACCAGGCGACATGGTAAATGTTATAGAATAAATCATGGGCTCATCAGTGTCTGCCATAGTTTGGTTGCGATGACCGGCGCCAAGAACGGCCCAGTTATGCATAGAGCCTGTTACTGCTACATTTTCATCAAAAGGACTGAAGAATTCAGCACCAGACATGTCAATATTCAGGGTTATATTAAAAGCTTCAACCTCTGCAAAATTGGCAATGAGCACCACATTATCTGCAGGCATGGTATAGAAAAAACCTGCCTGTTCGCTTATGATCTGACCGTCCATAGTAGTCCAGTTTACGAACATATAGTTTTCATTGGGCAGGGCATTCACAAGTACCTCTGCTCCTTCTGCGTACCATGCAGCACCGCTTAAAGAACCGCTTCCTGGGGGATTGGATGCAAGACTGAGTAAATAAGTTTCGTTGAGCACAAATTCCAGGGTAACGATTTCAGAAACGCCTGATGCATAATTTGCCTGCACACCAGCTGTGCGGGGGCCGTCGGAAACATTGGTAAAAAGGAATTGTGTTTCCTCTATTCCCTCCGCCACCAGCACACCATCAAGGAATATGTTATAGCCCAGTGCGCTTTTAGCCATTGAATTGGTTTTTGCATCACCTGAGTCTGTGGTAAAATCTTTCAGGTTCATCGGCTCACCACCAACTGAAATATTGTCAATGGCCCATGCGCTCCACAAACCTACGTTAGAGGGTCCGTCCTCGGCATGCCACGAAAGTTTTACATCCTGACCGGCATAGAATGAAAGATCAATGGTTACAGGGGTATGATAATAATTTACACCTGAGGGTAAATTGCTGGCATTCCATAGGTTTGTCCACGTTGTGCCATCATCAGTGGTAATTTTTACATAGTAGTTATCTCCAAAGGCAGAGCCGTTGGTGCCGTGATACCAGAATACAAGATCTCCTGCTGGAGCAGTAAATTCAGGGCTGATAAGCCATTCATCCTGATGCAGGAAACTCCACATCACAAATGCCTGGTATTCGCCATCCTGCGGAATAACTGAAGGAGTGAAAGGAACCGTACCTACAATCTGCCAGGTGGCATCAAAACCGTTTTGGCTGCCTGTATTGGTAATGATCCGGCTCCAGTCTTCAGGAAGTTGACCGCCATCAAAGCTTTCTTCCCAGCCATGGGTGGGATTATTCCAGCTAAAAAGTGCCTGTCCGGGCTCAAGACCTTCGGTAACAATCATAAGATTTTGTGGGGCATCTATCACTTCGGTAAACTCCAGGTTGATAACAAAATCTTCCTGTATATCAATCTCAGAGAGTTGAATATCCTGATGGTTTTCCAGCGATGCTTCCAGCAAATACAAACCTTTTCGCACTGAACCGAACAAGACGGTTCCGTTTTCATCAGCGATGCCTGAATAGCTGTAGGTATCATCAGCCTGGTTGATAAGTATAACGGATGCTCCCACCGGGCTCTCTCCGGTATTTGTTGAAGTATTTATTGTAACTTCCACGGGGAAGACCACGTCAAATTCAAGGGTGACAATTTCAGATACTCCCGTGGTATAAACCGATTGTACACCTGCAAGCTGACTTCCTTCTTCAAGGTCTGTAAAAAGGTATTCCATTTCGTCGGTGAAGGCTACGGGGGTATCCATATCATTGAGATAAATATTAAATCCATTGAAGGCCTTATCCAATGTATTTAAATTATTACCTGCAAAGGGATTTTCCGGCTGGAAAGGTTGAACCGATGATATATGCAACTGTTGGGAAGTATTGGTGAATACAACAGGTTCAGTCGGAATAACGCCATTTTTCAGTGTTCCAAAGTCGTTGCCAATTGCCCGCATAAAAAAGTTCATCTCAAAGCCAAAAGACTCAATTGTATGAAAATCCTGAGATGTAACATCAAAATTGACAAAATGTGTATTGTTGTTAAAAGGCCATTCAGGATCAACGCCATTGTCGGTAGCAATTACCAGAAAACCCGCAGTACCAATACCCATATAGAAACCGTTGGGAGCATTTACAGGTTGTGAAAACTGATAAGTTGTCCATTCGCCATCAGTATTGGGCACATTTGATGCTGAGTATAGTAAATCATGCTGCGAAGGAATTCCGATTTCATCCAAACCAAATACCCACACATTTACCTCCTGAATATCATATTCATCAGCGAGGGGAATAATCCATGACATTTCATACAATTCGGCAGAATTAGGATGGGCAGTACCCAGAGTTGTATTATGGGTAGCGTTAAATGTTCCCAATGCATCAGAGACAGTTCCATTGTCATAGCGGAATTCGAAATCTCCCATTCCCTGGCTCCAGGTGAGCAAAGCATTTCCTGCTCCAAAATTATCATAGTCTACTGCCAGACCTCCCGGAGGGAAAATGGTTTCATTGAGTGTAATAGTTCCCAAATTTGTATCAGAATCTATGAGCAGATTCTCATCTGTGAATGTGTCATAACCCGGTGCTGAGATAGTTAAAACATATTCTCCCTGAAAGACACCGCTGATTTCAAAAGAGCCGTCAGAAGCAGTATTTGATGAATAATTATCATATCCGGCCAAAGAAATAGTGATATCATCTGGTACCAGCCCGTCATTTCCTTCCACAACACCGCTGATTATATATTGAGGTATAGCTTCCATTTCTATATCCAGAACTGTAGTTTCATCTTCCAATATCATAACCTGGTCAACGGATTGGGAAAAGTATCCGAATTTGCTGAATTCCAGCATGTACTCACCCGGAACAATAAATGGGAAACTGTAAAAGCCTTCTTCATTGCTTGTGGTTTTGAGGGCACTACCTGCCACTTTTACTTCAACACCATCAAGAGGTTCATCGTTATGCACAACTGTTCCTTCAAGACTGCCCAGTCCTGCAAGAGAAAAATAAAAAGTGGTGTTGGGATGTTGCAGTGATAAGTTTGAAAATGGAGGATTGGCAGGATCTACCTGATCATCAGAATTCAGGAACCGTGTGCGGAATAAAGTATCCTGGGTAGCGTAGAACCTGTTTGCTGAGCTGTAGAAAATATCTTCCCATACCCTTTGGCTGTATATGACCAGGTTTGAACCATTATAGGCATAAGGTGTATCCAGCGTAATCAGGATTTCATTTTCGCCCACCGGAAAATTAACTATGCCTTCAAAAACAAGAGTAAGACTTTCAAAATCAACCCAATCTTCTGACATATCTTCCACATCAGTTTCGCCCATCCATAATCTTACTTCCTTTTCACCTAAATCCTGAGCAAAAACATTATGATACTTTACGGCCATGATGGCACCACCTGCAATTCCAAGCTCTTCAGGATAATAAATGGTTTGAGCAAGATTTGTTTTCCAGAAAAAGTTAAAGGGCATATTCAGCACAGGCAATGTGCCATTACCCACCTGTACCAAGTAAGTGCCTTCGGGTTGCACCTGTACATTCATGTTTGGCGTTGTGTTATCTGAAGGGTTTTCATCTTCTGCAAATTCAACCAACCCATATATAAAAGTGCTTCCGGGTAAAGTAGGAGTCCAGGGCAACTCAAAGTCAATGGTTTCACCTGGTTGTATCAATTGGCCTGGCAAGGTTGCAAGTTCTACATCACCTTCGCCCATAAGTTTTACTGTGTAGTTATCCACATCATTTTCGCCATAGTTGGCCACCGAAACAGTATATACCGATTCAATGGCTACGATAGGATTGATATTACCGGTAACGGACAATGCAGCCAGGTTATTTCCAAACAACGGTTCCAGCAAAACATCATCAATATACCAGTAGTCAATATTAAGCGAATTTCCCTGGAAACGGAAGGCAATCTGAACAGAATTGGTTCCCTGTGGAAGATTAAAAACAAAATTATATAACCCTTGAGGGATATCCTGGAATTCCAGTTCCTCCTCCCAAATAATCTGCCAGTTGTTGCCTCCATCGGTAGAAAATTCTACAGCAACACTTTCATTATTGGAAAGTGAAAAGTTATCCAGGTATTGCCTGAATGAAAGCCTAAGCCCATTGTGTCCTTCTGTATTAATCGTTGGAGAAACCAAACGGCTAAGTCCGGTGGATGATGGTATCCAGCTCAAAACCAGCTCAGGTGCTGTACCTCCGGCCATATTGCTATGCCCCACGGCCCAGTTGTGCGATGTAGTTCCTGAAATTTGCCAACCGGCAGGTATGGTTCCTGGAGGATAATCGAAAGTTTCAAGAAATAGCAGGCCATCTCCTCCCAGAAAAGCAACATTGGAAGCTGAGGTGCCGCCTGTGCCCTGGTTGTTTCCGGCAGTAACTTCATAAAAATAATTACCCGCGCCAGGTACAGAAGTGTCAAGGAAAGAGGTAGCAGATATATCTTCAGCAATCACCATGGAATCCGGCATTCTTGTAATAGTGTAGGTGGTAAGTAATGGATCGATAAAACCATTGTTAATACCGGAAACCGGGGCATCCCAGTTTAAGAATCCTGCATTGTCCTGATCGGTGAGGGCAACATTAACCGGGGCAGCCGGAACATCTTCTCCGGCAAAAACAGAACCTGTTGCCGGAATACCCTGCCCCTCCTCGTTTTCACCAACGACAGTATAAAGAAAAACTCCGCTTCCGGGTAAATTATCATCAGTAAATGTTTCAGAAGCACCGATTACCGGATTATCTATGGTATGAATGAGTGTTTGATCACGAAAAACATTTATACTACTCAAGGAAGTAAGCTCTTGCCCATCGAAAGTTGTTTCAGGATTTGTCCAGTTGAGGTTTACTGACAGTTCACCATTTTCAGCTGCAGTAACAAGCAGATTTATAGGATTTGAAGGGCTGCCCGGTTCTGCTATGGTTTCAACAAAGGCCTGAATATTCCAGTTAAAGCTTAATCCGGCCAAATCAGAACCTGATTGCCATTCATCATTATCTCCTCCGCCCGAGTTAAAACGTATCAAGTCACCTTTACCACTTACTGCCGGTCCATTATCAATACCAGCGGCAAAGGTTGATTCAGGAGCTGTAATAGTATATCCAATCCAAAGCTCCTGGGTAACATCAATCATAACCGGTGTAGTCAGTTCAACAATAGTCCAGTCCGGAATCTGATATCCGGTAATTTGCTGGCTGTGTAGCAGCTGCTGAGCATTCTCACCTTGCCAGACTTTCAGGGTAACATTTGCTTCATCACCGAGAAAAACCCTCATTTGGGTTATGGCTTTACCCTGAAGTAATACCAGGTCTGAGGGCTCAAATCGTGCTGCCACATCCCAGTCAACAGTGGCTATCGAACCCAGTAAATTGGCATTCAGGCCACTGTCCCAATTAATCCATTGACCAGTTTCATCCTGGTTTTTATTACCATTAAAAAAAGTAATTTCCGGCTTACTGTATTGCCGGGAAACAGGAAATTGAATACCGTGTTTTGGCAGCAAGGGTAGCTTTTTAAGTTCATTTAATTTCGCTTCTCTTAATTGCTCTGTTCTTTGCCGCTCTTCGTATGATATTTCTGATGAGCCGGCATAGTTTGCAAGTGAAAAAGACAAAAAGACAAAAAGAGATATAATTGTTTTCATATGGATAATTTTAGTTTTCAAACATTATTTTCAAAAAACTGCGGAATTTCTTTCGATACAATAATTCAGACAGTTACTAGGTAATTTACCCTTAGTATTTTTTGAAAATAAATGAATGTTTTTTATCGTCTGAACCGATTACAATAACATATGTATCCGGTAAAAGTTTCCTTACATCAATCTTAATAAGTCCCGTCAACGGATAAATACGTTCTACGACTATTTTGCGACCCTGCATATCAAAAATGGAGTAAGTTACCGGAGTTTCATCATGAAGCTCCGGTGATTGCACGTTTAATTCATTTGTTACCGGGTTGGGAAAGTAAAGCGGTTCAGCGGTTTTTTGCAGGTCTTCAGGGAGAAAAATGACGATATTTTGTGAGTTGATGGTAAATTCAACATTTTCTACAGATTGTTGTTGCGGTGATATCAAGATTTGATCAGAAAGCCTGGAATGATATCCTGCCAGTTCGGCCTCAAGGTAATAGGTGCCAAAGGGAAGGTTACCGAAAATAAAATTCCCATTAATATCCGTAAGGGTATGCCCGTAAATCACCTGTCTGCTTGAGCTGAAAAGCAATATACTTATATTTGACAATCCCTGAAGGCAAAATTCTTTATCACCGGTTCCAAACCAATCAGAACAAAAGATTTCTTTATCTTTGGCTGACAGCGAGGGCATTTTAAAATGCCCCGATATAGAACCGGTTCCTTGGGGAATATCTTGCCTGATTTCCCTAAGGCGCAAATCAATTTCAAAAACATCTCCTATCAGATTTACATCAAAAGCATTTTGCCATCGGCTTTGACCGATATAGTATGAAGGCAGAAATCCGGCATGGTTTAAAGTATCAGCCGGTAAATACAACATGTAATTTCCCTCAACGAGATTTTCAAATCTGAAATGACCGATTTCATTGCTGTAGGTAATAAATCTTGATGGTAATCCCTGTGGGTTATTTTCAGATTTAAGTACAGCAAGAACAGGATGACCGGTCAACGGAGTATTTTCAATCCATGCACGTCCGTTCAGGCTGTAACCTGTCCGTATAAAAAGGGTGAGTGTATCGCTTGCGGGTGAGCAAAAATCAGACAAAGCGTTGAGCACAAGTTTTACCATTCCATTGCTGATATCACTACTCCCAGGCGTATAAAAAGTTACAATTGAATCGGTATATTGAAAAAACCCGTCCCCGGTTGTTTGCCATAAAATTGCATCAAAATCTGAGGCAGTTGCATATTTTGTAAAATATGACAAACCTTCAGCCAGATATGTATCATAACCGGCAAATGCATTGGGTTCAGGGGCAAAAACAAGTGTTATTTCATCCTGAATGATGATACCATTTTTTACAATGGTCAGTGTAAGTATTACTTCCCCACCGGCCAGGTCTTGCTGCCCCGGGAAATACCTGGGCCTGATAATAGAGGGATTCGTAAAATTTCCATCTCCATCGGTTGTCCAAAGAAGTTGAGAAATACCTTGCGGAGCAGTAGCCTTTGATAGTTGTAAAGAGGATAGTGTCCTGCACAAAACGGTATCATTACCGGCAAAAGGTAGTTGCATACCAAAGGCATAGGGGCTTTTTAAACCATCAAACTGAATCTTTTCTGAAACTCCGCTTTGTTGCTTATAGGCAACAATTGCAAAATTTTCTGAAGTTTCATCAGGCAATTCAAATATGGTATCGGTTATCAAACCGGTGGAATCCTGAAAACTATACAAACCTGTTTCATTGTAAAAAATACGATATCCCAAGAGATCGGTCTCAGGATTTGCATACCAGCTGAAAAGATTGGTTCCATGCACCTCTTGCCAAGTGAAACCAAATGGAGCCGAAACAGGAGCTATAGTATCAGGGTTATCTAGAAAAGGTTGATACAAAAATTCTCCCAAACCGGAACTGTCAGGGGCATGAAATAAAAGTTGCTGAACAAGACTGTCGGTTATTGCGCCCCAATAGTTGTTACTGATATCGATTGGAAAAGAGGTAAAATTTTTCACAACTGCACTATCGCGATCATTTCTGAAAAGATTATTTCCCGAAAAAACAATATCATTATATGCCTCAAAAAATACCCAATCATCCTTGATACCTGTGAACGTATTATTTTCAATATTAATATTACCGGAATTGTTTCTGATTCTTAAACCATTCTTACTTTCATAAATATTGTTGGAGGATACCCATGAAGCTGTAGCAGAAGTAATCATAACTGCCATTTTGTTTTTCCAGAAAATATTATTGTGAACAAAAGTAGAATCAGCAGATATATAAATCCCAAATCCCTGATTGGTATTCCCGTTGTTGTAAATCAGATTTCTTTTGATGATCGTATTGGCTGATACTCCCTGACTTGTATTGAACAGCCAAATTCCGTTCACTCCGTTTTTGACAGTATTTCCCTCTACTGTGTTGTGAAAAGAAGCACCGTGGCTGTTGCTTTGTATGCTGATGTTTGTGATAAAATTACTCAGCGTATTTCCGGAAATCTCATTATTGGCAGATTGATTTCCTTCACCTGTGGCAATAATCTCAATCCCCAGAAAATTGTCTTTGAAATAGTTATTAGTTATTTCCCAAAAAGAACCATTTATAACCTCGATACCTATAAAAAAGCTATCGCTGATGCGTGAATTTTTCACCTGGGCATAATGCGATGCCTGGCCTTTAATACCAATAACTGCTTTTTCAATTATTGCATGTTCAATTATAACATCACCGGGATTATTGACTGTATTTAAAGAAACACCTTGCCAGTTCCAGTCTTCATTGCCGGTATGATTTGGGATAAGTTTTACACTGTCAGCCTGGGCGCCTGAAATCAATAGTTTTCCCCCTTCAATTTTAAATCCCCTGCCCTGGTTGAACTTTACAATTGTGCCAGCTTCTATTTGCAGGGTTATACCCTGAAACACCACCACATTGTCAGTTACAATGTAAATATTGTCAGACACCCACACATCATTTTCGGCAAGGATACCGCCCACTTCGATGGTATTTTGAGCAAAGAGAGGATAAGCAGCAGGCCATACCAGGGCATATATTATAAATATTGCCCTTACAGCTTTTTGACAAAAAATATATGCTCGTGTATCATTCATTATTTTATAAGTAATATAGCATGCCTATCCTGAGCCCAACTCCTTGCATACGGCGGTCAAGCGGGTGATTTAAATTCCATGTGTTGATATATCTTCTGTACCACGATTCAACAAAAACATCACTTAGCGAATTAAGCCTGATGCGTAGGCCTAATCCTGCCGACCAGGCATATACCCATGAATTGAAATTGCCGTTATCCAATTGAACCGGTGGAAATCCTTCACTGTTTTCAACAGACTGAGCACGCAACCATAAAGGGGTGCTTACATGAAAACCACCCCTGGCATACCATGAGACTCCCATGCCGGAATTAATTACATAGCTTGCTGATACCGTTCCTTCCAAAAATCCAAACCGGTTAATCCGGTCGTATAATATTTCACGGCTGTCAAGGGGAATCCACAATGAATCAGTAATGTAGGTCCACAAAGTATCGCCCTGCACCAGTGTATAAAAGAAATCCAGTGTGTCGATCTCGTGAAAGCCACCGGTAGTAAAAAGTTCAGAATAGGAAAATCGATTTGCATAACTGTTCACTCCCAAACCTCCGGATATGGAAAAATTACCTGTATTATACTGTAAAGAAACACCCAGCCCCATATTTCGCAATGAAAGAGATTCTGCCTCTTTCACCCTTTCCAGCTCGGGTGTAAGAGGCAAATTGTCCAATACGGTATATTGAGTAAGCATTTGCGTATATGAAATTCCCAAAGCCCAGCGATCTCGTGCAGTAACTTCAATTCCAAGTAAATCACTCAGGATCGATCTGGGGCGTGTCACCTCTCTTACCGGGGGCCTTTCTACAAATACAGTGTCATGAACTATTCGCTCCTCTGTTACAATGATTGTATCCCTGATAATAATTGTATCACGGATAAAAACGGTTTCCTGGGTATTGGGTAAAATAGTATAATCTTCCTGAATGGAAATATCATCGCTGATTTCTGTTATTTCTGCAGGATTGTCTTTTTTAACCGGAGAGATTTTTGTTTTGGGAACAACAACAAAATGATTGCCTACTTTTTCATAAGTAAAATGTATTTGAGAAAGAATCTCACTCAAGATATTGTATATGCTTTTATCTTGAGCCGCATATGTAATTTTTTGGTTAAAAACCGGATCGGATGCATTGTAGGTTAAATTAATGGAGTGTTCAACAATAATGGTGTGTAAAACCGAACCAACAGGTTCATTAATGAATTGAACTGATATTTTATTTTCAATAGGATTTTGAGCCGTTGCATTAACGGCAAAAAGAATAAAAACAAAGGTAATCACTCGAAAACAGGTTACCATTTATCAATTTCTCCCAAAAATTAAACCATCCGTAATTCTCTGCTGGTCAGCTTAATTCTAACATTATTGAACAAAGTTTGTTCAAGTAATAACAAAAGTTTAATTTGCCAATTTTTACAGTTTCAGGGTATAACAAAAAATATCAATCCTGCCTTTCAATAACATAGGCTCCATCCCGGTATAACACTTCAACATCAAATAAAATGCTGATGGTTTTAAAAATATCTTCCGGCTTTTCATTGATAAAGCGGGCAGTAAGCTTCAAATCAGATAAATTATCGCGTGCATGAATTTGTATCTGATAGGTTTCTTTCAATGATTCTATAACTGTTTGCAGATTGGTTTGGTCAAACTCCAATCTGCCGGTTTTCCAGGCCATAAAGTTTAAATCTGTAATTTTTTCTTTCGTGAAATCTTGATTTTCAGTATGGAATAATCCTCGTTCATTTTTTGACAAAACCATTGATTTCATGGGTTCTGCAAGAGACTTAAGTTCAACCTTTCCACTTAAAACAGATACTTCTACGCTATTGGTTTCCATGCTTTGCGAAATATAAAATGATGTGCCCAGTACCGTAACATTGACCTCTTGAAGTTCTATGATAAAAGGGTTTTCATTTTGATTGGCAACTTCAAAGTAAGCATCTCCCTTAAGCCTGACATGACGGTTGTTTTTTCCAAAGTTTTCAGGATATAAAAGTTTCGCCGGACCCTTGAATAAAACGGTTGTGCCATCTGCAAGCCTGAGAGGCTCTTCAGTTCGGGATTGAACCTCGTGTGTTATCATTTCAGTTTCCATGGTCCGGGGCAAAAGGATGTAAAGTCCTAAAAAAATCAATAAAACGGCCGCAATTCCTGATACTACATAAAAGAAATTGTTAAACAGTGTTCGTGTTCTGTATGCAGGTTTTACATCTTCTAGTTGTTCAATTTCTGTACTCACCTTTTTCCAGGCATGTTCAGAATTGATGATAATATCATCAGGACTTTTCAGTTTCAAATTCCATAAGGATTTATATTCTTCGAGGTATTTCCGGTTTTGCTCAGAGGCCTGTAACCACTGATTAAGTTTGGATATTTCTACCTCAGAAGCTTCCCCTGATAACATTCTTATGATAAGTTCCTTATGTTTTTCATTTAAATTTTCCATAAAAAAAAATTTCTTCCTATTCTAAAGACAGTTGATAATATAATTACCCCTATTTTAGAATAAATCAATTGAATACAGTATGTAAATAGAAAGATAATCTCTAAGGTAAAAACGCAAATGGTCGAGAGCAGCACTTAGATGTGCTTCAACTGTTTTCACCGATATATCCAGTTTTTGGGCAATTTCTTTGTAAGAAAGGCCTCCTTCTCTGCTTAATTCAAAAACCTCTCTTCTTCTCTTGGGCATTGAACTTACAGCCAATGCTGAAAGCTTCTTAATTTCTCTTTCAGAATAGATAAACCGGTGCGAAGTGTCAATTTGATTTGAATTCAATACATTTTCACGGTAGGTGAGTTTAATTTTCTGATGCTCCTGGTAATTTATTATCCTGTTTAGTGCAGTGCGATAAAGATATGAGTTCAGGGAAATATGGATGTCGAGTTCATTACGCTTAATCCACAGTTTGACAAAAATATCCTGTACAATTTCTTCGGCATCTTCCTGAACACCCATCCGGTAGTAGCAAAATCTAACTAATTTTTCGTAATAGGTATGAAAAATTTGCTCAAAAATTTTCTTGTTACCGTTTCTTAGTCCTTTAAGAAAATCAACTGCTTTTTCTTCCATGAGGAAAGAGAATATTTACATCCGTAATTTTTGCTATTGTGGGCCTTACATACAATGTACCAAAGAAAAATGGACAGCTAAGGAAAGATTTACCCTTAGTTAAATATATAAAATTATTGAAAAGAATTAAGGTTACTCTTCACGCACTCCCAGCATTGAGCTATGGTAACGTGCTTCACGCCAGGTCCCGTTTTCAAGTTTCCAGACTATGGTAGCTATGACTGAGAATCTCATCTTTTTTCCACCTGCAACAAACAACTGGTCGAAATCCACAACACTCATACCCATATCGGTCTTTTTAAGGGCTTCATAACGTGTTATCTCCGACCAGGTGGAAGCCTCCATAGCTTTTAATTTTTCAAACAGGCCTGTAAACCAGTCTGCCCAACCCTGGCGATCTCTGATAACCTCCGAACCTCCTTCGGTGTTAATATCAATGATTCCAAAATCGTCATCACATATTTGTGATAATCTTTCAAGATTGTGATCTCTCACACAATCGAGCATTTCTTTGGTAAGTTCAAAGAAGGGTTTTTCTTTCCATTCTGCAGGATATTCCATTTTCATTGAGATTATGATGTTTAGTTTAATAAATAATCATCATTGTCCGATAAAAATGCTTGAAAAACACCCGGATTGTTTTCTGCTAGCTTGAGATTCTTCGCTTCACTATGTTACGCTCAGAATGACAGGCAGTTAAAAGTAAAAAGAGTGCTTGGAAAAGCCTGTCATGCTGAGCAAAGCGAAGCATCTCGTTAATTTACCGGACACTAATGATAAATTCTATAAACAAAATTTCACCCTAAAAAGTTCTCAGGAAGTTACTCAGTCCCTAAAAAAGGATTTTCTTCGGTATCAATAAGTTCGGCGCTTTCTTTGGGTCTGATGCCATGGCCGAATTTGAGTGCCCACTGCCTTGTAAATTCAGCACCAAAAAGCAATATCATGGCCACATAAGATACCCAAACCAGCAGCAGTATTACTGAGCCCGCTGCTCCGTATACCGAACCCGGATCAGAATAACTGAAATAAAGGCTAAGACCAAACTGCCCGAGCCCGAAAAGCAAAGCAGTAAGAAATGCGCCCACCCAAACAGAGCGCCACCTTATAATGGCATCGGGCAGTATTTTAAACATCAGGGCAAACATTACTGTGATAATAACAAGGGAGATCATGTAATTGGAGAAATGCATTAAAGATGAGATGGTATCGGGCCACTGGTTTTTCAACCAGTCGCCCAACATAGACAGCAAAGAGTTCACTACCAGCGACATGAGCATAAGAAATCCTATTGCTAAAATAAGTCCAAATGAAAATAATCTGTCTTTGACATATTTTAAAAAGGCTTGTTTCGGTTTAGGCACAACTCCCCAAATACGGTTAAGAGATAACTGCAACTGGTAAAAAACGGTGGTGGCACCAAAGAGCAGAAAACCTATTCCGGCAATAAAGGCAATACGTGACGATCCGGGATCGGCAGCATTGGCAACCATGGTTTCCACTGCCATTGCAGCATCTTTACCAACTAGGTGTTCAATCTGCTCCGACAATTGGTTGGAAACGGCTGCCTCCCCATAAAAGAAACCGGTCATCACAATAATAATAAGCAAAAGGGCAGGCAGTGAAAAAATGGAATAGTAGGCAATAATGGCACTTTGTCTCCATGGATTGGCTTCATCCCACCTGATGGCAGTATTCTTAATTACTTCCCACAAATCTACGAATATTGATTTGACTTTTTTTTTCATTTCTGTTTTCAATTCAATTAATCAAGGGATTTATGGTTATTGTTTTCCATTATTTCAAATTCAATTAAGGTTTATTCTCTTTAATAAGAGGTTCTTTCTTTTTACTGCCGTAACCAAAGAGATTTTTGTTTTTGATGAAGGAAGAAACATATTTTGGTACCATATCCTCCCATTCGGGATCATTGGCATTAAGCTTTGCAAGTACTTTGTAGGAAAAGAAAGGTAAAATCTCCTTACGGTAATTTTTAATATCAATGATCAAACCTGATTCAAGAAGATGCTGATAAAGAAACTTAACATCAGGTTCTACAGGCAAGTTTTCTGATGTGAGGATATTATGGGTTTGCTTTTCACGACCAGGATAAAGATAAACTTTCAGATTTTGAGAAAAAAGGCGTCCAAATGCTTCAAGAATTCCTCCCCTTAGGTGATTGTAGTATTTTTTTTCCAGAATTTTTCTGAAGGTCAGTGCACCTATTACCATCCTTATGTTATGTATCTTATATTTTCTAAACCAGTTTGAAATTTTATAGAATTCCTTAAAATTGGTGATCATAACATTCTGTCCCATTCCGCAGAGTATATCTACACGGTCAAGGAAATCACGCTCATCAAAAACTCCTTCCTCCAGCAGGTTTTTCAAGGTCATTTCACACAGTACAACTGTATTTTCCTTCTCAAAACCAACTTCCTTCTTAAACACAGAAAAGCCTGATTTGAGCATATCAAAACCCACATAAGTAATGGGTCTGAAACTTCCCCTTAGCAGCATCACATTTTTTTTATACAAAAGCTCTGAGGGCGGTTTAACATTTCCATAACGGTCAAACATGGTAACTGCCGTCATATTATTTTTCACAAGCTGAACGGCAAGCAGCCGGTTGTCAACATAATCCAGATCAGGCCCACGCATGCTTATCATATCTATATCAACACGATCTTCCAGATTGGATTCCACAAGCGATTTGAGAAAACTGTTGGGATACTGATAGTTGTAATAACAAGCATACAGGAGATTTACTCCCAGAATTCCAAGTGTCTTTTGTTGTAAAAGGTTGTCTTTTTCCAGCAGCTTAACATGAAGTATTACATCATTGGGAGGCGACTCCGGTTTTAATTGAAATCTCACACCCAACCAGCCATGCCCTTCATTTGTTTTCTGATAATTGATGGTTGTAACCGTATTGGCGAATGCAAAAAACCGGGTATCCCCTCCACGCTTATCAGCAAGTAGCTTAACCAGGTTATCATACTCAATATCAAGCATTTGCATCAGGCGCGATTCAGATACATAGCGTCCCTTTGGAGTTTTTCCGTAAAGGGTGTCACTGAATATCATATCATAAGCCGAAATGGTTTTGGCTACTGTTCCTGAGGCACCCCCCGACTGAAAAAAACAACGTGCAACTTCCTGCCCTCCTCCGATTTCTGCAAAAGAACCATAAATTGTGTCATCCAGATTGATAAACAATGCCTTGCGATTGGTATCAAATACTTCCCGTTCTATATTATTCTGAGTCATAATATTTCAGAAAATTACTGGTTTTTAATTTAAACATCTAAGTTAGTATTTTCTTAAGAGAACAATAAATATAACCTGTTGAAAAAAATTTCATTTTATTCCATCTATGAGTTTGAATAATAATCTTTATTTAGACAAAAAATTCCATAAATTTGCAAATTGAAATGATAAAACCCATTTTATTATTTTTAAAATTCAATATTAACCAAAACAGAATTACTTACTCATTAACTGCATGAGAAAAAAAATTTTGGTAACAGGTGGTGCCGGCTTTTTGGGTTCACATCTTTGCGAAAAGCTGCTGATGGAAGGACATGAAGTATTTTGCCTGGATAATTTTTTTACAGGGCAAAAACAGAATGTTGTGCACCTGCTTTCCAATCCCTTTTTTGAGCTTATCAGGCATGATATTACAATGCCATTTTTTATAGAGGCTGATGAAATATATAACCTTGCATGTCCTGCATCACCCATTCATTACCAATATAATCCAATTAAAACCATAAAAACCTCTGTAGTGGGATCGGTTAATATGCTTGGGCTGGCAAAAAGAATCAAGGCAAAAATATTACAGGCATCCACCAGTGAGGTTTATGGTGACCCGGAGATACATCCCCAAACCGAGGAATACTGGGGTAATGTGAATCCCATTGGTCCAAGGGCTTGTTACGACGAAGGTAAGCGTTGTGCCGAAACCCTCTTCATGGACTATCATAACCAAAATAAGGTAAAAATAAAGATCCTGAGGATATTTAATATTTTCGGCCCACGCATGCATCCCAATGATGGCAGGGTTGTTTCAAACTTTATCGTTCAGGCTCTTAAAAACAAGGATATTACCATCTATGGAGATGGCAGCCAAACCAGAAGCTTTTGCTATGTTGACGATTTTATTGATGGCATGATAAAATTCATGGACACCCCTGAATCTGTTATAGGGCCTGTTAACATTGGAAATCCTGAAGAATTTACAATTCTTGAGCTGGCAGAAAACATCATTCGTCTTACAGGAAGTAAATCAAAACTGACTTACAAACCACTTCCCGAAGACGATCCAATGCAGCGACAACCTGATATCAATAAAATTAAGAAACTGATAAACTGGGAACCCGTAACTTCATTAGAGGAAGGTCTTAAACAAACCATAGATTATTTTAAAAACACAATTATATAACAAACTGATTTTATGAATATTCTTGTAACCGGCAGCAACGGACAGTTGGGGAGCGAATTGCGCGAACTGGAAAAGCAATACAAACAATATAAATTCTTTTTTACGGATTTTCATGAGCTGGATATTACAAATGCAGAAAAAACCATGCAATTTGTAAAATCCAATAAAATTGAAACCGTAGTAAACTGCGCCGGTTTTACAGCTGTTGATGCTGCTGAGGCTCAAAAGTCGGAGGCTGCCCTTATTAATGCCACCGGAGCCAAAAACCTTGCACAGGCTTGTGCCAAAGTAAATGCATTACTGATTCATATTTCAACAGATTATGTTTTTGAAGGCAGAAGTTTTAAACCATATACCGAAAACGACACGGCAGGTCCTAAAACAACCTACGGAAAAACCAAACTCGATGGTGAAATTGAGGTAATTTTCAATGCCAAGAGAGCTTTAATTTTCCGCACATCATGGCTTTATTCTTCATATGGCAGAAACTTTATCAAAACAATTGTGGAAAAAGCCAAAGCAGAAAAGGAACTTAAAGTAGTTTACGATCAGGTGGGTAATCCCACATATGCCGGAGACCTGGCCAAAGCTATCCTTGATATTATACCCAAAGTACCTCAAAAGATTCGAACCGAAATCTACAATTACAGCAATGAAGGTGTTGCAAGCTGGTATGACCTGGCGCATGCAATTATAAGGATAAAAAATATTGACTGCCAGTTAAAGCCTGTTTTATCAAAAGAGTTTCCCAGTGAAGCTATCAGGCCCCATTACAGTGTACTAAACAAAGCACGTGTAAAAAATGAATTTGGCATCAGCATTCCTCACTGGCGCGACAGCCTGGAAAAATGCCTTGAAAAGCTTTAGATTTTGTGTATACTTTCATCCCAGTTGTAAAGAATTTGAGTCAGTTTATCATTTTCGATTAAAAACCCATCATGACCATATACACTATCCAGCATGACATGTTGTGCATTGGGGAGCATATCGGCTACCTCCCTGACCTCTTCAACCGGGAATAATATATCGGTATCGGTGCTGACACACAATGTTTTAGTCTGCATATTCTTAAGGGCTTCTTTTACACCTCCTCTGCCTCGTCCAACATCATGCGTATCGAAAGCTTTCGATATATAATAATAGGCATGTGCGTTATATCTTTTTGCCAGTTTTTCACCCTGGTAGCGCTGATAAGTGCAGGCTCTGAAGTTTTCCAGTTGGCCATTATCAGGATCGGCCTGTGTAATGCCAAAAGTGTGAAAATTCCTGTAGCTTACCATTCCGATGGCCCTGGCAGCCATCAATCCTTTTGCACCCGCATCAGGAGTATCAGTAAAAAAACTTGCATCAGCTTCCATAGCCATACGTTGAGCTTCGTTAAAAGCTTTACACCAAGGGCTTGTGCGTGCACTGGCAACCAGAAACACAAGCCGTTCTATCAATCCGGGATGCATAATGCACCACTCAAGTCCCTGAAAGGCTCCCAGGGAAGCACCTATGATAAGTTGGATTCTCTCAATACCCAGATGTTTACGCAGAATCTCATGGGCCTTTACCATATCTCTAATGGTTATGACAGGAAAGTCAAGCATATAGGGTTTCCCGGTTTCAGGATTGATGGAGTGGGCCCCAGTGCTGCCATAGCATGAGCCCAGCACATTGGCACATAACACATTGTACTTATCCGTGTCCACATATCTTCCTGACCCTACAATACCAGACCACCAGTCAAGCGGATTGGAATTACCGGTTAATGCATGACATACCCAAACCAGCGGCCT
>REDJ01000088.1 GCA_007693555.1 Bacteroidota bacterium | reverse complement strand
TTGAGCAATATATTATAGATACCAAGGTACTGAATCATTTAGGTGAGGAGATTGATGGAGATGCTTTTGAAGTGGATTTGCGTGATGAAAACAGAAAACCTGTTGAAGAAAGACAGCTTCCCTTGTTTATTGCCGATGTTGAGAGTGAACTTTACTATATTATTCCGGTAAGAGGTAACGGATTGTGGGGTGCAATCTGGGGGTATCTGAGCTTCAAAGGAGATTTGAATACGATTGCCGGAGCCAATTTTGATCATGCAAGTGAGACACCCGGTCTTGGTGCGGAAATAGCAGATCCTCCCTTTGAACAGCAATTTATTGGAAAAAGGATATTTGATGATACTGGTGAATTTCAATCCGTTAGAGTAGTGCGGGGGAGAGCTCCCGCTGATGACCCCCATGCTGTAGATGGAATTTCCGGTGGTACAATCACATCCAATGGTGTAACGGCGATGTTACGGGATGGCCTTCAAGTTTATAAACCTTATTTTGAAAAACAAAAAACATTATGAGCGGAAATAATTCAGCCCCCAAAGAAACTCTGTTTTCACCAAAAAACAGAAAATTGTTAAGTGAGCCCATTGGTACAAGTAATCCTATTACCGTTCAGGTACTCGGGGTATGTTCTGTGCTGGCTGTAACTGTCCAGTTGAGAGCTTCTCTGGTACTGGCAATTGCCGTCGTAGCGGTTATGGGATTAGCCAATGTTATTATATCTATACTGCGTCATGGCATACCACCGCGGATTCGTATTATTGTGCAGCTTACTGTAATTGCATCATTGGTTATTCTGGTTGACCAGGTTCTTAAGGCTTTTGTTTATGACGTAAGCCGACAGTTATCAGTTTTTGTAGGTCTTATTATTACCAACTGCATAATCATGGGCAGGTTAGAAGCTTTTGCCTTGCAAAATAAAGTTTGGCCATCTTTTCTTGATGGCATAGGAAATGCAGCAGGTTATGGAAGTATTCTTCTTCTGTTAGCTGCTATCAGAGAATTTTTAGGATCAGGTACTCTTATGGGGTATCAAATGATACCTAATTTTGTATATGACATCGGCTACGTGGATAATGGTTTCATGATATTACCCCCAATGGCTCTGATTACTGTAGGTGTTATAATCTGGATACATCGTCATCGGGACAGAGGTCTTGTTGATGTAAGTTAATGATGATTAGTATTTATTCATCTAAAAAATAGAAAAAATGCAAGATTTAGTAAATATATTTGTTAAGTCAATTTTTATTGACAATATGGTTTTTGCCTACTTCCTGGGAATGTGTTCTTATCTTGCTGTTTCCCGAACAGTAAACACATCGGTGGGTTTGGGTGCAGCAGTAATATTTGTGCTTGGATTTACCGTACCGGTAAATTATTTGCTTGAAAGTTTTATTCTTGGAAGAGGAGCACTCTCCTGGCTGGGACCCCAATTTGCTACAGTAGATTTAAGTTTTCTCACATTTATCATGTTTATTGCTATTATTGCTGCCATGGTACAGTTAGTTGAAATGATCATTGAAAAATTCAGCCCAACACTTTACAGTAGTCTTGGTATTTTTCTCCCGCTTATTGCTGTAAACTGTGCTATATTAGGAGGGTCCCTTTTTATGCAGGAAAGAAATTTTGGTCACATAACAGAGGCTGTTTCTTTTGGTTTGGGTAGCGGCGTTGGATTTTTTCTTGCCATTGTCGGAATAGCTGCAATTCGTGAAAAAATACGTTACTCGAATGTTCCTGATCCATTAAGGGGTCTAGGAATTACTTATATCATAACCGGACTCATGGGTATAGCATTTATGAGTTTTATGGGAATAGAGTTATAACTATCAACTTTTTGAAATTTTTTGAACCATGATATTATTAGAAGCAAGTAATTTATGGGTTGTTACCTTAAGTGTGGTAATGTTTCTTGCCGTTATGCTGATGCTGGTTGGTGTACTGCTTTATGCCCGTCATAAACTTATCCCCAGCGGACCCGTCAAAGTTACTATTAACGATGATAAGGAACTGACGGCAAATGCCGGTGGAACATTACTTAATACACTGGCAGAAAACGGCATATATTTGCCCAGTGCATGTGGAGGAGGCGGTACATGTGCGGTTTGTAAGTGCCAGGTGCTCGATGGAGCCGGTGATATTCTCCCCACAGAAATTGGATATTTTACCCGTAAGGAAGTTCAGGACAAATGGAGGCTTTCCTGCCAGGTTAAGGTGAAAGAGGATATGAATATTCAAATTCCCGCCGAGATATTCGGTATTAAAAAATGGGAATGCGAAGTTGTATCCAATGACAATGTGGCAACCTTTATCAAGGAGTTTGTTGTAAAATTGCCCGAAGGGGAAGAGCTTGATTTCGAGTCAGGTGGATACATCCAGATTGATGTACCTCCTTGTGAAGTTGATTTTGGAAAAGATATTGAGGTACAGGAAAAGTTTCGTGAAGATTGGGATAAACTTAATATGTGGGATTTGAAAATGCGCAACTCTGAACCTGTTTTCCGGGCCTACTCCATGGCAAATCATCCTGCAGAGGGAAATATTATCAAACTAAATATCAGAATTGCTACACCGCCATGGGATAATGAAAAGAACCAGTTCATGAAGGTAAATCCCGGAATTTGTTCATCATATGTTTTTGCCAGAAAACCTGGTGATAAAGTAACAATTTCAGGTCCTTATGGCGAATTCTTCATCAAGGATACCAAAAGAGAAATGGTTTATATTGGAGGTGGTGCAGGCATGGCGCCTCTGCGGTCGCATATATTCCACCTGTTCCAAACTTTAAAAACTGACAGAAAAGTTTCCTACTGGTATGGAGCACGCTCAAAACGTGAAGTCTTTTATGAGGAAGATTTTCGTAAAATTGAAAAGAATTTTCCAAATTTTAAATTTAATATTGCTCTTTCCGAACCCTTACCCGAAGATAAATGGGATGGATACACCGGATTTATTCACCAGGTGGTTCTTGACAACTACCTTAGTAAGCATGAGGAACCTGAAGAAGTTGAATATTACCTTTGTGGTCCGCCAATCATGAATGAATCAGTGTTAAAAATGCTTGATAATCTCGGAGTACCGGAAGAAAATATTGACTTAGACGATTTTGGTGGTTAACTTTGCAGCCCTGATAAAAAAAATCAGGGCTTTTTTGATTATCATCACTCATAATTCATGGTAAATTCTTCCAATGCGCGGGCCCGGCGGATTATCTGGATTGGATTTATATCCAACCTGGTTCTTACCGTTATTAAAATTATTGCCGGTATTTTGGCGCGAAGCTCGGCCATGGTGGCTGATGGAGTGCACTCGGTCAGTGACTTTGCTACAGATTTGGTTGTAGTAAGTAGTTTATCAGTTGCATCTCGCCCGAAAGATCATAATCACAAATACGGACATGGAAAAGTAGAAACTTTAGCTACAGCTTTTGTGGGTGGTGTATTGATATTGGTTGGCCTGGGTTTGTTTTACAACGGAGTAATGAAAATTTATTCTGTACATCAGGGTGATTTAATACCCAAACCAGGTATGGGGGCTTTATATGCTGCTATTATTTCTATTCTAATTAAGGAAATTCTTTTCAGATATACCATAAAGGTGGGTAATGAAACTAATAGTCAGGCAGTGGTTGCAAATGCGTGGCATCATCGCAGTGATGTTTATTCGTCCTTCGGAACTTTGCTGGGAATTGGCGGAGCAATTTTTCTGGGAGATAACTGGGTTATACTTGATCCATTGGCTGCAATTATTGTATCCTTCTTTATTTTTAAGATTGCCATAAGGATTACACGGGATACGCTGCTTGAACTCATTGAAACATCCCTGCCCAGGGAGCATGAGCAGGAGATTCTTGAAATAGCTTCTGCTGTTGAAGGAGTTCACGACCCTCATGATTTGAAAACAAGGAAAATTGGAAATCATATTGCTATTGATATTCATATCAAAGTGAAAAATCATTTAAACATTGAAGAAGCTCACAATATTACCATCGACCTCGAAAAAAACCTGCGTAAAACTTATGGTGAAGAAACTCACATCTCAATACATACCGAACCCTTAATAAGAAATTCTTAAAATAAAAAACAATGAATAAAACTAGTATCCTGGGCATTTTTTTTCTTGTGATTTTAATATCCTGTGGAAGTTTACAGCGTGAGCCCAAATTTACCAATATAAGGGGGGTGGTTTTTGGTACATATTATTCAGTTTCCTATTATTGCGATAAAGGCAGGGATTATTCTCAAGGTATTGACAGTGTTTTTAATGTTGTTAATCAGTCTATGTCATATTATATTCCCAATTCAACCATTTCATGCATCAACAGAAATGAAACCACACTGGCAGACGAACATTTTCTTACAGTTCTGAAAAGAAGCCTTGAAATTGCAGAGGAGACAAAAGGAGCGTTTGATCCTACAATAAGTCCTTTGGTAAATGCATGGGGGTTTGGATTTGAAGACAGGATAAAGATGACTCAATCCATAATAGATAGCCTGAGACAAATTGTAGGCTTTCAAAAAGTTTCAATTGAAGGTAACAGGGTTCTGAAAACCATTTCGGAAGTTCAGTTTGATTTTAACGCAATTGCAAAAGGTTATGCAGCTGATCTTGCAGGTATGTATCTTGAATCACAAGGTGTTGAAACATATATGGTAGAAATTGGAGGAGATTTGATAGCAAAAGGTCTGAAGCCAGATGGAACCGGCTGGCGTATTGGGCTTGAAAAACCTGCACGTGATATGTTTGCCAGCCAGGAATGGGATTATCTGGTTGAATTGCATAACAGGGCAGTAGCTACTTCAGGTACAACAAGAAAGTATTTTTTAGAAGGAGGTCAAAGATTTTCTCATACTATAGACCCCAAAACCGGTCGCCCTGTCACTCATAACCTGCTTAGCGTTTCTGTATTTGCAGATGATGCTATGACTGCCGATGCTTTTGCTACTGCTTTTATGGTGATGGGTTTGGAAAAATCTGTTGAATTTATTGATGCTCGCGACGATTTACAGGCATTTTTCATCTACTCTGTTAATGAGAAAGATTTTGAAACTTTTATTACAGAGGGGTTAAATGTTATTCCCAGGAGTGAACTTTGATGTTCTAACCAAAACACCCTCTATTAAATATGAATTCTCCTGGATTCGGAGCTCCAATTGGATTTTTTTACGAAGAGTATTATTCTGTTTTTTTCAAATTGATAATCAGTTCAGAGGATTTATTTTCCTCTGAGTTATGACAATCCTCCGGTTGTCCTGTAGCACATGCACAGGGCTTACGTTCGCCTGTTTTGGGGTCAAATGTGCTGCCACAGGTTTTGGTAAAGGTACCACCAGGGAGTACAAACATTTTTATTGCAATCCCACCTACGGCAACTGCTACAAGTATAAATGCCAAAATGAAAACTTCCATATTACAAAATTACTTCTTTTAATTTTCACTTAATAATATATACAATTTTAACCCCTTAATGTTTACTCAAATGCGAAAGTATAATACCATTCGCTACTGCTGCATTGAGTGAGTCTGGAAAATTATTTTTTCCTCGCAGGCGATTTAAAGGAATATTTAATTTGTGGTTTATATATTTTGTCAAATCTGGTGAAATACCCCTCGATTCATTTCCGATGATTAGAATGCCTTCTTTGGGTAATTTACTTTGATGAATATTCTCACCTTCCAACATAGCCCCCATTGCAGGAAAACCAGATGGCAGTCTTTCTAAGAACTTTTTAAGAGAATTATAGAAAACATTAACGCGCATAAAAGAGCCCATACTTGCCTGTATTACTTTTGGATTATAGAGCTCAACTGTATTTTCAGAACAAATGATATTTTCAACTCCAAACCAGTCTGCGGTGCGCAATATTGTCCCAAAATTACCCGGGTCCTGAATATTATCCAACAGCAAAGTATATCGTTTTTGCAAACGAATATTGTCGATAATTCTTTCAGGTATTTTTACAACTGCAAGCACCTGGTTGGGGGTTACAAGTGTGCTAATCCGGCTTAAATCTTTGGGACTAACTTTTTCAGCTAGTATATTTGCCGGTACGTTGTGTTTATCAAACCAGCTATCTATTGCAAAAATTTGATGTATTTCCCAGTTTGCATTCTCAAGCAGCTCTGTTACCACCTTTTCTCCTTCGGCAACAAACAATCCCAATTCCTTCCGGAATTTTTTCTGAGAGAGAGAGCTGATTTGTTTTATGCGTGATGCTGTGAGCATTTGTAACTTATCAAAAAGCTAAAAAAATAAGTAAAAAGAAACCTGCCCCGGACACAGAGCAGGTTTTATTTTGAGATATAATATATTCTATTCAGCTAAAACTTCAAATTTAATATCAAAGCGAACTTCTTTATGAAGATTCACTTTGGCTTTGTATACACCTACTTCTTTAACTGATTCTCCATCAACCATAATTTTTTTGCGGTCAATGTCAATATCATATTGTTCTTTAATGGCATCGGCAATTTGCAAAGCATTAACAGAACCAAATATTTTTCCTGAAGTACCTACCTTAGCTCCGATCTTAACATGAATGTCTTCCATTTTTTCGGCCAGCTTTTCGGCTTCTTTCTTAACTTTTTCTTCTTTAAAAGATCTTTGCTTTAGAGTTTCAGCAAGTTTTTTCTTTTCCGACGGTAAAGCCATTATTGCCATACCTTTTGGAATAAGAAAATTACGGGCGTAGCCGTCTTTTACATTTACGATATCATCTTTAAATCCCAGGTTGGGAACGTCTTGAATCAAAATTATTTCCATTATTTTTCCTCCCTATTTTAAAAGGTCTGCTACGTATGGCATAAGGGCAAGATGCCTTGCTCTTTTTATTGCTCTTGAAACTTTTCTCTGATACTTCATAGAAGTACCCGTTAGGCGACGGGGAAGAATTTTTCCCTGCTCGTTTACAAACTTCAATAAAAAGTTTGCGTCTTTGTAGTCGATATATTTTATACCTGCTTTTTTAAAGCGGCAGTATTTTTTCTTTTTGATATCTACTGCAATGGGTGCAAGATATCTTATTTCAGAATTTTGTTGATTTGCCATTTTCTAAAATTGTTTTTGGGTTTAAACTACTTTGTTTCTTCTGCTTTTACAGTTTCTTTTTCTCTGCGTCTTTTCTCATTGTATGCTACTGCATACTTATCAAGTGATACTGTTAGAAAGCGAATAATGCGCTCGTCCCTTTTCATTTCAAGCTCCATCTCAGCAATAAGTGCCGGTTCGGCTTTGAATTCAATAAGGTGATAAAAACCTGTGGACTTTTTCTGGATTGGATACGCAAGCTTACGCAATCCCCAATGGTCCTCAAAAACAATTTCTGCTCCTTTGTCTTTCAGAAACTTCTGAAACTTACTTACCGCTTCCTTCATCTGTTCATCAGATAAAACGGGAGTCATAATGAAAACGGTTTCGTATTGTCTTACCATTTGACTTTAAGTTTAATTTAATTGATAAATAATTTATTACATGTAATAATTCCGTTTTAAAAACGGAGTGCAAAATTAATCAAAAAATTAAACTTATTGTGAAATCCATTCAATAATTTTTCGGGAATTTGTTGGGTATTATTAACAATGTGTGATAAGCAAGGATACATTTTTGAATGAATCAAGTTTTAAATATGCATTCAGAAATAAGTAAATATTTATTGATTCATTAAATAGTTGTAATTCAATAACATATCAGGATATGTGAACTTTGGCATGGCTTTTGGTTCCTACTGGTCAGAAGATAATTCACCTTAAAACCTAAAGATATGAAAAAGCTGATCTTAACTCCGATTTTTGCGCTCTTCATTTTAGGAAGCAGCATACTGACGGCACAAAACTGGTCGGAAGAATACCTGGGACTTCCCGGAGACAACCTGAATCTTTTTGCCGTAATGAATCTCTTCCAGGAATCTGAAACCCTTGAGGGGTTTGAAAGAAGTCTTAATGATCCTGAAACAATGATCAATAACCTTGACCTTGTGGGTGATGGATATGTTGATTATATAATGGTATTTGATTATAAAGAAGGAGATGTGCATAACATTGTTTTGCGAGTTGCTCTAAATCAATATGAATATCAGGATGTGGCAGTATTTGTGGTTCGAACACTGCGCAGTGGTGCTGTTCAGGTGCAGCTCATAGGTGATGAGGCATTGTACGGGCCAAATTATATCGTGGAACCCAATTATGCCGAGACTCCCAATCCTGCGTATAGGGGCAAAGTTAACAGGCAAAGAAATGTAAATGTAGTTACCACAACCTATTATGAAATTGCAACCTGGCCGGTAATTGTTTACATACACAGACCCTATTACAGGGTATGGCGCTCACCCTGGCGCTGGGCATATTACCCCGTATGGTGGCACACCTGGACTCCTCACTACTGGCACTTTTATTACGGATACCATTATAACTGGTATGGCCACTATTATACTTACTACCGTCCCTGGAGGCATCATCGCTGTGGCTTCTACCGAAACTACTATTACACCGGTATTCGTCGGCACTCCACAACAGTAGTTGTTAATATTAATAGGGGAAGCTATAGAAATACCTACAATCGACCTGAGAAGAGAAGAGAAGGTGAGGTGCTTTTTACACAGAGACATTCAAGCGGCAGAACAGTTCCTGGTGGAAATACTGCAGTAAATACCAGAGGAGGAAGGCATGAAACCCAAACCAACACCAATGTGGGTATAAGAACCTCCGGTTCAGAAAACCAGAGAAGGGTAGCTGCTCCAACCAATAACAGGACTGCACGCGACAACAATGCAGTAAGACAAAACTCTGGTGCCGGTCAAAATGCACGTGTAACAAACAGCTCTGAAAACAGGAGACCTGCGGTACAAAATAGTAGTACACAACGCAGACAAAATAGTGCAGCACCAGCACGGAATGAAAACCGGCAACCAACCAATAGGGTAAGTGAGCCACAGCGCAGGCAAGTAACTAATTCACCGGCAAGAACCGAGAACCGTCAGCCGGCCAATAGGGTTAGTGAGCGGCAGCGCAGGGAAACAGCACCCGCACCTAACAGAAATGTGAGCCGCAGCGCACCTGAGCGCAATACATCAGCTCCTCGCAATGCTCCATCTTCTGTATCGCCCGGAAGGAACAGTTCGCAGCCTTCCTCAGTTGGAAGGTCCGAACCTGCCAGAGCTCCCAGGCAATCTGCACCCTCAGTAAGAAGTTCGGGTAGCAATAACAGGTCGGGAAACTCAGGTACTAAAGTACAAAGAAGTGGCAGCTCAAATAACAGAAGCTCAGCTGCACCACAAAGGACTCAAAGTTCCGGTCAGTCAAGAAGCAGCCGACCCTCCGGAAGATAAAAGAATTAAAAAAGATTTTAAGATCAGTTCCAGGTGCGGAATACCATTCAAAGGTATTCCGCACATTTTTTTTATACGTTGATTTCTGCATTTTAAAATTTGATATTGAAATTCGCTTTTTTAAGGATTGTCATGTTACCTTTGTGCAGTTTTCTTGAAAAAATCTGATGCTGGAAGAAAAAAAACCTGTTTTAGTTGACTGGCTGGTGCTCTTCGCACTTATGCTAACCTGGGGCAGTTCATTTATTCTCATAAAAAGGGGGCTTGTTACTTTTGACAGCATCCAGGTGGGGGCTCTCAGGGTTTCCATATCATTTCTGGCATTGCTGCCTTTTGCAATAACAAGATTATCAAAAATCAAAATAAAGAATTTTCATCTTTTTCTTATTGCCGGATTATTCGGCAATGCCTTTCCCGCCTTTTTATTTGCCATGGCCCAGACCGAGCTCGACAGTTTAATGGCCGGGGTATTAAATTCTCTTACACCCTTGTTTACACTTTTATTGGGTATATGGTTTTTTGGACGCAGAACACATTTTCTTAATGTGGCCGGTGTGATAACGGGTTTTATTGGTGCAGCAGGCTTGTTATTTGCTGCAGGTGCAGGAAGTGGTAATTTAAATTTGCTGCCATCGCTTTATGTAATTCTGGCAACCATTTGCTATGCCATAAATATGAATTTTATTAAGAATTTCCTAACGGACTATGATTCGATTACCATCGCTTCACTTGCTTTTATGTTTATTGGGGTTCCTGCTATTGTTTACCTGGGGTTTTACACTGATTTTTTCCATTTAATGGGAAGTGCCGAAAAGAGCTGGGAGAGTTTAGGTTACATTGCAATTCTATCTGTATTCGGAACCGCATTGGCCATAATTGCCAACTTCTGGCTAATAAAGCGTACATCGCCTCTTTTTGCATCAAGTGTTACATATCTGATGCCCATAGTTTCTATTGCCTGGGGAATTTTTGACGGAGAACTTTTTCTTATTTCATTCTTTATATGGATACTTGTTATTCTTACCGGAGTATATATTGCTAACCGACCCCCTTACAGGTTGAAAAACTGGTTAGATCGTTTATTGCATTAGAAATAAGAGTATAGCTTCGGATTAATTTTGATAAAATAAGAAGATAATTTTAAGGCAATGCCTTGTTGTGTGAATATTTATTTTTATCTTTGCACCCCATTATAACAAAGTCAGAAATTTTAATTCAAGCTGTAAAATGTACGCAATTGTAGAAATAGCAGGACAGCAGTTCAAGATAAAAAAAGACCAGAAGATCTTTGTAAACCGGTTGGTTCAGGAGGAAGGTGCTGAAGTTGAATTTGAAAAAGTACTCCTCAGGACCGATGGTAAAAAGGTTGAAGTAGGCGCTCCTGTTGTAGATGGTGCCAAAGTAAAAGCTAAAGTACTGGCACATGTAAAAGCCGACAAGGTGTTGGTTTTTAAAAAGAAAAGAAGAAAAGGATATCAGAAGATGAATGGTCACAGGCAACCAATGACTCAAATTCAAATTGAAGAACTTATTTGATACCCCGGATTTAGTAACCCCGAAAATATTTAAATATTATGGCACATAAGAAAGGAGTCGGTAGTTCACGCAACGGTAGAGAGTCGGAAAGCAAACGACTCGGCGTTAAACTATTTGGCGGACAAATAGCCAAAGCCGGCAATATTTTAGTTAGACAAAGAGGAACCAAGCACAATCCCGGTAAAAATGTCGGGATGGGTAAGGATCATACATTGTTTGCCCTTGTTGATGGTACAGTCGTATTTAAAAAGAAATCAGAAGGCAAGTCGTATGTATATGTTGAGCCTGTTGTGCAAAAATAAGGTAGGTTGAATTCTCATACGTAAAGTTTAAAAACCCGCCTTTGGCGGGTTTTTTGGTTAATGCTGATTTATCGATTTATCTATAACATCTGCTTTCCAATGCAGGCATATAATTCATCTATTCTTAAATTTCATAATTTTGCCTCTGGTAAAGTCTTTTTTAAGTATCAAATCAAACCTATCTTCTAATAGTCTGAAACTTTTTTAATCATAAAAATTTTACTATGCTGCAAATAAACCTGATTCGTGAACAGTCTGATGAAGTTATTAATAAACTTAAAATAAAGAATTTCAATGCAACAGAAATAGTATCAAAATTATTGGCAGTTGATACTGAAAGACGATCTATTCAAAAAAAGCTGGATGATACCCTGGCAGATAGTAATAGTATTGCCAGAGAAATAGGGCATTTGTTCAAATCAGGTAAGCAAACTGAAGCAAATGCTTTGCGCGAAAAAACTTCTGAGTTGAAACAACAGGTGAAAGAGCTTCAGGGGCAGCTTAATAAACTTGAAGATGACCAGAGTAATCTTCTTGTGCTTTTACCAAATGTGCCTCATGAGAGCGTACCGGCAGGACAAAGTTCAGAAGAAAATGAAATTATAAATCAGGAAGGCATTATTGGAGAATTACCAGATAATGCTTTGCCTCACTGGGAGCTTGCCGGAAAATACGACATTATTGGCTTTGAACTTGGAACAAAAATTACAGGAGCCGGTTTTCCGGTTTATAAAGGCAAGGGAGCCAAGCTGCAGAGGGCTCTTATAAGTTTTTTCCTTGACGAAGCGATAAAAGCCGGTTATACTGAATATCAGCCACCTTTACTTGTTAATGAAGCCTCTGCCTTTGCCACCGGCCAGTTGCCAGATAAAGACGGGCAAATGTACCACGTGCCCATTGATAATTTGTTTCTGATACCTACCTCTGAAGTGCCTGTTACAAACTTTTATCGCGATATGATTCTGCAGGAGGATGAACTCCCCATCAAAAATACCGCTTATTCCGTATGTTTCAGAAGAGAAGCAGGGTCTTATGGAAAAGATGTTCGCGGACTTAACAGGCTGCATCAGTTTGATAAAGTAGAAATCGTTCAGGTTACTCATCCGGAAAAAAGCTATGACACACTTGAGGAAATGCTTACATATGTTTCCGGTCTTCTCAAAAAACTAGAACTTCCGTTCAGGGTAGCCAGATTATGCGGAGGTGATCTGAGTTTTGCCAGTGCAATGACTTATGATATGGAAGTATACTCTTCCGCTCAAAAAAGATGGTTAGAGGTAAGTTCCATTTCCAATTTTGAAACTTTTCAGTCCAACAGGATGAAACTCCGTTTCAAGAATAAGGAAGGAAAAATATCTCTTGCACATACATTAAACGGTAGTGCACTTGCTCTGCCAAGAATATTAGCTGCTCTTCTGGAAAATAACCAGACTTCGGAGGGTATTAGAGTTCCCAAAGTACTAATCCCTTATACAGGTTTCGAAATGATTAGTTAAACTCCCTAAAAAACAAAACATTTAGGGAGGGATTAACGTTTTGAATTTTGTACCTTATCAGTTATATGAAAACTCTGCTTTTTTCCATCATAATAATTTTTTCTCAATCTATTGCATTTGGGCAAAGAACAGAAGATGCTTCCGCAGATGAGCGATTGGCTGCTCAATATATGCGCGAGGAGAATTTCGAGAAGGCTGTGGTGCTTTATGAAGAACTTTTTGAAAAAAATCCCACTCCTGTTATTTACAATAATTACCTGCAATGCCTCATCGAGCTTAATCGATACAGAGATGCAGAGCGTTTGGTAGAAAAACAGATACAGGATAACCCCGGTCGTGCCCGGTTTCAGGTTGATATGGCATATGTTTTTGACAAATCGGGAGATAACCGGAAATTCAGAAGACATACACAGGCTTTGATTGATAACTTACCTGCTCACCCCCCTTCGGTAAATGACCTGGCGAATGCATTTCTTTTCAGAGACTATGAAGATCTGGCCCTTGAAACCTATTACAGGGGAAGGAAAATGTTGGGCAATACCAGTGCGTTTCATTTGCAGATTGCTTCAATTTATTCTCGGAAGGGGCTAATAGATGAAATGATGACCGAATACATTGATTTGGTTGGAATCGATGATTCTTATCTTGAGAATGTGCAGGGTCTGTTGCAGGATGCACTGAATAATGATCCTGATTTTCAAAAAAGTGATGCTTTAAGAAGGGTTCTGTTAAGACGTTCGCAGGAAAATCCTGCAAATACACTCTTTGCAGAGATGTTGTTATGGTTGTCTTTACAACAAAAAGATTTTGCCATGGCATTGCGTCAGGCCCGTGTTCTTGACAGGCGAATGCAACAGGATGGCCAACTGATTTTTGAAGTGGCAAAATTAAGTGCATCCAATAATGTATTTGATATTTCAAGGCAGGCATTTCAGTTAGTTCTTGAAATGGGAGATCTGAAACCCTATTACCTGGAAGCACGCATTGGTTTGCTCAATGTGAATTATAAGCAAGCTACCCAGGGATATGCAGTTGATTATGATTTACTCAGGGAAGTTGAGAAGGACTATGTAAAAGCAATTGATGAAATGGGAGTCAGGGCACAAACCGTAACATTGATTCGCAATCTTGCCAATCTCAAAGCATTTTATCTTGATAACAACCGGCAAGCATCGGAGTTATTACAAACTGTGATTGATCTTCCAAATGTTTCAAACAGGGTAAAAGCAGAGTGCAGAATTGAGCTTGCAGATATTTTGCTTCTGAAGGGAGACATGTGGGATGCCCACCTTTTGTATGCTCAGGTTGATAAAACCTTCAGAGATGATCCCCTGGCTCATGAAGCAAGATTTAAGAATGCCCGTTTGTCATATTATATGGGCGAATTCAAATGGGCCAAAGCCCAATTGGATGTTTTAAAAGCTGCTACCTCGCGATTGATAGCCAATGATGCCATGGCACTTTCTATTTTGATTCAGGATAATTTAGAAGAAGATGGTACTTCTGAGCCTCTTCAGATGTTTGCAAGAGCGGAAATGCATACTTTTATGAATAAATTTGATAAGGCTGTAAAGGTGCTGGATTCACTTCAGCAAGAATTCCCCAATCATCAGATCCAGGATAATGTTCTCATGGCAAAAGCTAAAATTATGATTCGAACGGGTGATTATCATAAGGCAGATGATTTATTGATCAAAGTAACTGAATTGTATGGCAGAGGCCTTTTTGCATCACAGGCACTATTTGAAAGAGCTCGCCTGTATGAAGATGTTTTTGAGGAAAATGATGAGGCCATGAGTTTATATCAAAAGCTGATAACAGAATATCCCGGCAGCCTTTATACTATAACAGCACGTAATAGATTCAGGTATTTAAGGGGTGACCTGATTAATTAAAATAAACACAGAGTTTTGAACAAGGTAAAACCCAAAAAAAAACTGGGTCAGCATTTCCTGCGCGACGAAACTATTGCCAAACGAATAGTTGAAAGCCTTACAGGACATGGCAATTACAGGACAGTACTTGAAGTTGGTCCGGGAATGGGAATTCTGTCTGAATTTTTGATAGAAAGCAAAGATTTTGATTGGTGGGGAATAGATCTAGATGCAGAATCTATTGAATATCTCAGACATCTTTTCCCAGGGTTTCATCAAAAAATTCTCGAGAAGGACTTTTTAAAGATAAGTTTTACAGAGTTTTTTGGTGAGCAAAATCTCGCCATCATTGGAAATTTTCCTTACAATATATCATCACAAATATTATTTAAAATCCTTGAAAACCGCAATCAGGTCACCGAAATGGTTGGGATGTTTCAAAAAGAAGTTGCTATGCGGGTTGTGTCAGGTCCCGGAGGTAAGGTTAACGGAATACTTAGTATTCTGTGCCAGGCATTTTATGATGTGGAATATCTTTTCCAGGTGAATGAAAATGTGTTTAATCCTCCTCCCAAAGTGAAATCTGCTGTTATAAGATTTAAAAGAAATAATATTCAGAAACTGGCCTGCGATGAAAAAAGATTTTTTTTGTTCGTGAAAACTGCATTTAACCAAAGAAGAAAAACCCTGAGAAATTCATTGAAAGTTTTTGATATCAATTGGAAGGATTTGCCGGAAAAGCTTCATGGCCAGCGTGCTGAACAGTTAAGTGTCAATGATTTTGTTCAAATAGTAAATGCAGAAAAAAAATAATCCTCTTTTCATTATTCCACAGATAAATAAAGAAGCTTATAAATTAGTATTTTTGCAAAAAGTTAAGACGGATTACCATTTTTAAAAAGTTAACAGGCAAAATATGGCAAATAAGAAGCTGAAAAATTTTGAATATGCCAATCATAGTGAAAAAGAGAAATCACAGCAGATCAATTCAGATGAAATCTCTTTTTTTGAATGTGTAAACGGCTTCGTATTTCTCATTTGCGATGGTAATATAATTGAAGATACTATTACAAAACCCTCTTTACTTGCAGCAGAAAGAATAAAGTACTACCTTGAGAATGAATTTGTTGAGAAACCTTCTGAAGCCATATATAATGCTCTTGTGTATGCCAATGGGTTTATTTTTGAGTATGCCCGAAAAAATCCTGACTTCAATAACCCACGCGTAAGTTGTTCGATTTTGTTGTTTCGTGACAATGAATGTTACTATTGTACTATAGGCAATTCAAGTATTTATTTCTTTAATGGCCGTAAGGTATATACAATAGCACGCGGTGATCTGGAAACCTCAGCAGTTAAGGATGCCGGTGATGAAACTGTTAATGGTAATTTTCTGGGTCAAAAACAAAATATTGAACCATACATTAACCCGGAGCCTCTCAATGCAATTAATGATGATATTATAGTTCTTTGCAGCAACGGTTTTTATGAGGTTATCAACGAAAAATCAATGCTGAAAATTTTGTCTGATCCCATGCCTGTGCAGACGAAAGTTTACAGATTGATTGACACAGCTATGCTGGCAGGTGCTGAAGATAGTGTTTCAATCCAGTTGATCTCATTTTACAACCTTGATAATAAGAATCGACAGTTTTATCCATTACAGGTAAAAGGGAAAAAAATTATAAAAACAGAAAAACCGCTAAAAAAAGACAAACCCAATGAAAGTGAAGAAGAAAAAGGTATCAAAACGAGCAGCAATCCCATACTTGAAAAGCTGGAGCAACCTGCTGTAAAATATACTCTGATTGCTTTGGTAGTGCTTTTATTAACTTACATGTTTTATGATATGTTTCTGTTTAATCCGGTTCCGCAACAAAGAATTGAAATTACAGCTCCAGCTGAAGCGGCCGACGAAGATTTTATTGATGATGAATCTGCAACTGAATCACCGGAGTACTTAATACCACAGGACAGAATATACCAGGTTCGGTCAGGAGATAACTGGAGCAGGATATACAATCAATTTGGAGTTTGCTCCTGGTTTATCAGGAACCATCCACCCAATAGAGGCAGATTTGACAGCGAAGAAAATCCCATAGCAGGAACACAAATTTCTATACCCTTGCTCTATTCTTCTCGTGAAGAGCTCAATCCAGATTTCTATCAGGATTTCAGTTTAGAAAAAACCGGTGTTCGTTGCGAAAATGCCAATCAGGCTTTTTTAAATGATTTCCGGGAAAAAAGACTTAATTGATGACGGGCTGACGTTTTTTGACCACCCATTGAAATGTAGTTCTGTTTTTTTGCTCCATCAGAATCTCTTTCCCTTCAAGCAATTCGCTGAGGTTTACCTTTTCGTAATGCCTTACCGTAATTAATTCAACACCCTTGTTGTATTTCAGATTGTATATCTTTTCAAGGTTTTTAAGTAAAACAGGGGTTTTGATTTTATCCTCATCAAAACACACTGAAAAACTAAGTGCCGAATTTTGCATAAGATTTATTTTTATCCCTGCTCTTGCAAACTCAGAGAAGATGCGCGAAAGATTTTGTTCAGCAATAAAACTAAAATCTTTTGGGAAAATAGACAAAAGAACCTGATTGGTTTTAAGAATGTATGAGGGGTACTGGTTGTCATTTATAAATTCCTGATTGATTATACTTCCTTCCCCGGCAGGGTTAAAAAAGGATTTTACCTTTAGGGGAATATTTTTTTTAATTAGTGGCTTAAGTGTTTTGGGGTGTATTACAGTTGCTCCGTAATAAGCAAGCTCAATGGCTTCCTGGTATGAAATGTTTTCAAGTAAACGTGTCTTTTCAAATACTTTTGGGTCAGCATTTAAGAGTCCTGGCACATCTTTCCATATTACTACTTCACCGGCTTTGAGAGCATATGCAATAATCGCTGCAGTGTAATCAGAACCCTCCCTGCCCAGTGTGGTAACAAATCCCTGGTTTGTACCCCCTATAAACCCCTGGGTAATAGCAATGGGATTGCTTTCGCTTGCATTTTTTTTAAAAAAAGAAAGAATACGGTTTTTAATCGCATTTTCAGTTTTCAGCCAATCTATATTTGCATCCCTATAGTTTGCATCTGTTATAATAAGACCTGTTGCATCAAACCATTGGTTTTTCATCCCATTGAAGGAAAGATAGTGTGATATAATTTCTGTAGAAACAAATTCTCCGGTTGAAACAATTCTGTCATATTCAAAATTGTAATTTTTTCCGGGAGGCTCCTTAAGGTAGTAATAAAGGTGGTAAAATCTTTGTTCAATAGTATTAAACGCAACATGGTTTTCAGGGAAAAGCTCTCTGGCAATACCAATATGAAATTCTTTGATACTATTAAAAATATCATCTGTTTCATTATTATTTTGGGAGAAATAAGCTTCGGTAAGTTTTTCAAGTGCATTGGTAGTTTTACCCATAGCTGATACAACTACTATAAGTTGACCCTCAGCATGCTGGTTAATAATTTTAGCAACATTTTTTACTGATTGTGCATCTTTTACAGATGCTCCGCCAAATTTATATACCTTCATCTTATAATAGTTACCTGCTGAAATAACCTGACAATACTGAATATTTTCAAAGCGGTAAAGTTAGCAAAAGACGGGCTAATAAAAAACCCCTGTTTGCAGAATCAAACAGGGGTAAAGAACAGGAATATATATATAGGGAGAACAATCTGTTAGTTGTCTTTGAGAGCTTCCATCAGTTTTTTTCGTGTGAAGAAAATACGGCTTTTCACTGTTCCAATGGATAAATTAAGCTTATCAGCAATCTCTTTATATTTATAACCTGCATTATACATTTCGAAAGGTTTGCGCTGATCTTTATCAACTTTTGCAATTTGTTTCTGTATTTCCTTAACTCTGTAATTTGAATCCGGAAGACCTATACTGCTTTCTTTAGATAAATTCAGATAATACAGGTCATCAGTTTTATCAAGAATGGTATTGTTACGCACACTCTGACGGTAGTTGTTTATGAAAGTGTTTTTCATAATGGTAAAAGTCCAGGCCTTAAGATTTGTGTCGGCAGTAAACTTGTCGCGATTTGTTAAAGCTTTTACAAAAGTTTCCTGAACAAGATCCTGGGCATCGTCATAATTTGAAGTAAGTGTATATGCGAAATACTTCAGGTTCTTCTGCAATCCCAATAGTTTGTGATTAAATTCTATAGCTGTCATATCTGTAAGGTTTTGAGTTAACTGTTTAATTAATTTGTTGTAAAGTTAAACACAAAAAACCAAATGTCAAGTGTTTTTTAATAATTTAACAAATTAAGTTTCGTAAAAAAACCGATTTGTTTGACAAAGAGCTCGTTTTGTGGAAGATAAATAAAAAGTTAAATACTTTTATTGGCTTATTTATCTCTGTTTTTGTTTAATTTATTTTCTTAAATAAATATACAAAATTTTATTGGGCCTATGAGCTTGTTAACGTATTTTTTGAGAATGTTTAACATCCATTCAAAAAAAAAGCCCCTTGTCAGGGCTGATTTTTTTGTTTAAGTATTTTGTAATCGAAATTAGGCAATCAGATTCTGTTAAGATAGGATTTAAATTCCTCGGCATCACGCAAAGTTTTGATATTTTGCGGTAGTTTTTCCTCGATTTGATCAACCTGGTATCCTGTAATAAAAATATCATTTCCGCTAAAACCCTCTGAAATCTTTTTAAGGTATAGAGGTATTTCTTTGGCATCGAGTGCTGCAACAAAGTAGGTTAAAATAAAATCAGCATTACGTATTTTAATAACTTCAAGAATATCCTTTAAGGGTACCGATTGACCCAGGTAAATTACTCTGTGACCGGCTCTTTTAATAATATACGAATAGAATAATAATCCTAATTCGTGTAATTCTTTTTCAGGTAGAAACAATAAGAATGTTTTGGCATCCGGTTTTGGTGAATTTTCCTGGCCGTCAATAGCTAAAATGAGTTTTTGCCTGATAAGATTGGTAATAAAATGTTCCTGGGCAGGGTTAATGGTGCCAACTTGCCAAAGCAATCCCACCTTTTCAAGAAATTTATATATTATATTGGTTATGGTCCTTTCAAATCCTATTTTTATTACTGCCGATGTAAGAACTTTTTCAAATTTATCTTCATCCATTTCTATCATGGACACTATGAGATTGTTTATATAACTTTCGTAATCATTTGAAGTGTTTGAGATTTCCAGAACTTTCTGACACAACCCTTCATGACTCAATTTAATAATATCACTGATTTTAAAACCGTGCTTGTTTAAAGTACTTATATTTAAAAGCTTTTTCAGGTCTTCATCATTGTAAAATCTAATATTGGTATCGGTTCTTTGCGGGCAAACAACATTATAGCGCTTTTCCCAGATTCTAATGGTATGCGCCTTTATGCCGGTTATTTTTTCTAGATCATTTATAGAATACTTAATCATTTTTTTGAGTGGCTTATTAAAAATGTGGAGGTGTTTCCTTTTTAAACATTAAAAAATTGATTTATACAAACTCATTATTATGCATTGAAAAAACAATAACAACAATAAATGGTTCAATGTAAATCATAATATAATAAATCTTTTGTTCTAGAATTTAGGTCGGAAAGATAAACAAGAGTCGCAATATTACATCATTATTTGTTGAAAAATAATAATTATTAAGTATTGAAAAAAAGTTTCACACTGAAGCTATTATTTGTGCCTTTTGGTCTAATAATATGTTAGACTTACCCATTATATTAAAATCAGTCGTTGGATGAAGCATAATTAAATCGGGAAATGAAGGTCCTAATTGATAAAATTGTATTAGGTTTGATACCGAAATAAAGCGAATCGAGCTACGAAAGATTTATACATGAATAAACTTTTTATTTCACCGGCAAAAGGTACGTTTGGAATTCATTTTGATCCCAAAAGGGGGATATTTGAAATTTCCGGTAATTCATTTCCGCCCAATGCAATGGAATTTTTTGAACCAATTGTTGAATGGGTCAATAAGTTTTTATCCGATGAGCCTAAAGCTCCCATAAGTATTGTTTTCAAAGTAAATTATTTTAATACCAGTTCTTCTAAGTATATTTATAAAATCCTCGAATTATTTCACAAAAACCATGAAAAGTTTAACAATGTTAAACTTATATGGCATACACATGATTCGGAAGATGAACTTTATGAAGACTGGCGTTCTCTTATCCAGGATCTTGATATACCTCATGAGGTTGTGTATAAGGAGTAAATAAAAGAACTGCACTTGCTTAGTAGCCGTTTTGTTTCACCAGTTCCTGTTATTACCTTGCTTATCGTTTATGAAACTACCGGTTTAATTCCTTTTGAGCCATTATTTATTTAATCATAAAAAAACTGAATCTATAAACTGAAATCTCAGAAATGAGGTTTTTTTTTGCTAAATTTGAACGAAACGATTTTAATTAAAAACCATAAGCTATGGAACAAAACACTTTAGAAATTACAGAGCGTTCTGAAGTGTTTGAGTTTACCAGTTTAAGAGAAATGGTAAATCAGGCACTTCAGCAAAATTTCGGTGAAAACCAAATGATTAATGGGTTGTCATCAGGTTTTAAAGATATTGATAAGGTAATATCAGGTTTTAAAAAAGGACAACTCACAACCATTGCAGTTAAACCAGGAATGGGAAAAACTGCCCTAATGCTTTCCATTGCCAATAACGTGGCCATCAAAAACAATCACTCTGTGGCCATCTTTTCTCCCGAAAGATCAAGTACAAAAATTACAAATCGTCTTATTGAAAGTGAAACGGGGATGTCACTTGAAAAACTCATGACGGGAAAACTCAAGCCCAGTGAGAGAGATCATGTATTCACTCTGGTCAGCCATATTGCAAAGGCGAATATGTTTATGGATGATACACCTTATCTTTCTGCTGACGAACTGGTAAAAAAAACCAGACAATTAAAACTCATGCATAATGTTGAACTTATTATTATTGATTATCTTGAGCTGTTGTCAACTTCAATTACAGACAAAGACAGCCGTGAGGGGCAATTAAGCAAGATTGTAAAACTTGTAAAGGATATTGCTAAAGAACTTAATGTTCCGGTTGTTCTTTTTTCACAATTGCCGGGGTCTTATAATGGCAAATACTCAAAAAGACCATCTTTGAATGAGTTACCTGCCTTTTTGACAGAACTATCGGATGTTGTAATGTTATTACATCGTTCAGATTTGTACAAAAGAGTTGAAAATGGTGCCGATAGTCAAAACCTTGTGGAAGTTATTATTGGTAAATATGAAAATAGTCAGGAAGAAAATATCGTTCCTTTGAGGTTTATTGAAAGTCTTGCCAAGTTTACCGATAAGTAAAATCATTATAAATTAGAGAAAAAAGCCCGGTTGATGCATATCAAACCGGGCTTTTTATTAATTTAGGCGAAAATTAAATTTTTGGTTTATGGCTATAATAAATGAAATTGACGAAAGAAAGAAAACTGTTATTGAAGTAGCAAAAAAGATGATGGTGGCTGCCCGAACTGCCCCAAAAGGTAAAGGTGCAGACAATCTGGAAATGGCAATCCTCACCGATGATAATATAAGATTAGTGGCTATGGAAATGAGAAAAATCGGAGAACAAAGGGAATACGATATATTTATTCGGGATGCAGATAACATACTGGCAAGTGCAGATGCGGTATTTCTGATTGGTACACGTATTAAAACCCTGGGATTAAAAGTTTGTAGTTTGTGTGGATTTGCTGATTGCGCAACAAAAGAAAAATATCCGCTGGTGCCCTGTGTTTACAATACAGGTGATTTGGGTATTGCGGTTGGTTCTGCTGTTGCGGTTGCCGCAGATAACAGAATTGATAACAGAATTATGCATACAATAGGTGTAGCTGCATTAAATCTGGAGATTTTCAGTAGCAGTGTCAAAGTTATTTGGGGTGTACCCTTAAGTGCCTCATCTAAAAACCCGTTTTTTGACAGAAAAAAATAATTCAAACTCCAGAACGTAATTCTGATTTATTTCGCAAACCTTTAAGCAGGCTTTTTAAAAGAGCCTGCTTTTTTAGTTTAAAAATCATTATTGTCCGGTTAAAACCCTGAGTTTCCTCCCTTCGGTTGGAATGAAAATAAACAACTCAACTGATTGTCATTCCAAACGAAACGAAGTGGAGTGAGGAACCGTAAGCTCGGCCAAGTCAATCTGGGTTTTAATAAACAACGAATTTTGTATTTTACCAGACAACAATGTTTTTAATGGATGTAACATTCCCTTTGGCAGAAATGACAAAGGTTGCAATAATATGTCGAACAAATATTCTGATTTGCTTGTTTCCTTAAGTGATTTAATCTTATAAGCTCATTAATCCAAAAATTTACTGTTTAGTGTGCAAAAAGAGAGCTTTCGTTTTAAAAAAATAGGTTTTCTTGTTTAAAATAAATATATTTGATTTTTTCAAAGGATGTAATCGATTCATTTATTTAATATGATTGAAGTATTTTATAATTAATGCTTTTAGCAGGTTTCGCAACTAATTGAATACGTATTCTTCCAAATAAAATAATATGTGATGAAAAGAAATTCGAATGTAGTGACACTTGGAGGAAATCCTGTCACTTTATTGGGAAAAATAGTAAGATCAGGTAATCATGCCAAAAATTTTATTGCTGTTGGTCAGGATTTTAAGCCTGTTAAGCTTAGCGACTATCAGGGAAAAGTGAGAATTATTTCTTCCATTCCCTCTGTAGATACAGATGTATGTGCAGAACAAACCCGAAGGTTTAATCTTGAGGCCTCTAAGCTTGATAATGTTCAAATCATAACCATTTCAACTGATTTACCTACAGCATTGAAAAGATTTTGTGCAGCAGAAGGTATTGATAAAACTATAGTAGTATCGGATCATCGTGAAACGGATTTTGGCATTAAATACGGTTTCCTTATTGAGGAATTCAGGCAATTGGCCAGAGGTGTCATAATAATTGATCAGTATGATATGGTAAAGTATGTAGAGATAGTTAAAGAGATTGCCGATCAACCGGATTATGACAATGCCATCAGTGTGGCAAAAAAACTGGCTTTCTGACAATACCGGGATTTAATAAGAATAAAAAAATAAAAAAAGCGAATGTCTGCAAACAACATTCGCTTTTTTAAAAAGAATATTTCCTTAATTTATTTTACTTCTTCAAAATCCACATCAGTAACTTCGCCGTCATCTTTTCCATCGTCTTTACCACCGGATTGATTTTGGTCGGCATCCTGCGCCTGGGGTTCTCCCTGATCCTGTGTTGCATTGTACATTTCTGCACTTGCTGCTTGCCATGCAGCATTCAAAGCTGTCATAGACGTATCAATAGCCGCAAGGTCTTTGCTCTTATGAGCTGTTTTCAGCTCTTCGAGGGCCTGTTCGATGGGTTGCTTTTTCTCGGCCGGTATTTTCTCTCCAAACTCCTTCAGCTGTTTTTCGGTTTGAAAAATCAAACTGTCAGCTGCGTTGACCTTTTCAGTTTCTTCTTTTACTTTTTTATCTTTTTCAGCATTCTCCTCAGCTTCCTTTTTCATCCTCTGGATTTCATCTTCGCTAAGTCCGCTTGAGGCTTCGATACGGATATTCTGAGATTTACCTGTGGCTTTGTCTTTAGCCGAAACATTAAGGATACCATTGGCATCAATATCAAACATCACTTCAATTTGGGGAACTCCTCTGGGGGCCGGTGGTATTCCATCCAGGTGGAAACGTCCAATGGTACGGTTATCTTTTGCCATCGGTCTTTCACCCTGAAGAATATGAATTTCTACAGATGTTTGACTATCTGCGGCAGTAGAGAATGTTTCTGTTTTTTTGGTAGGTATAGTTGTATTGGCTTCAATGAGCTTTGTCATAACACCGCCAAGGGTTTCAATACCCAGGGAAAGAGGTGTTACATCCAGCAGCAGCACATCTTTGATTTCACCGCTTAACACAGCTCCCTGAATAGCAGCACCAATGGCTACTACCTCATCAGGGTTAACCCCTTTGGAAGGTTTCTTACCGAAGAACTTCTCTACCAGTTCCTGGATGGCTGGAATACGCGTTGAACCTCCCACAAGAATAACCTCATCAATATCTGAAGGGCTAAGGTTGGCATCGCCCAGTGCTTTTTTACAAGGTTCGAGGGTGGCCTGAATGAGTTTATCGCAAAGTTGTTCGAATTTGCTACGAGACAATGTACGCACAAGGTGCTTTGGAATGCCATCAACAGGCATTATATAAGGCAAATTGATTTCGGTGGAGGTTGAGCTTGATAATTCGATTTTTGCTTTTTCAGCCGCTTCTTTCAATCGCTGCATGGCCATAGGATCTTTGCGAAGATCTATGTTTTCATCCTTTTTGAATTCCTCGGCAAGCCAATCAATGATCATGTTGTCGAAATCATCGCCGCCCAGATGGGTATCACCATGTGTTGACTTCACCTCAAAAACACCATCTCCAAGTTCGAGTACAGATATATCAAATGTACCACCACCAAGGTCAAAAACGGCAATTCTTACGTCCTTATTTTTCTTGTCAAGGCCATAGGCAAGCGAGGCGGCAGTAGGCTCATTGATAATTCTTCTCACTTTAAGCCCTGCAATTTCACCTGCTTCTTTTGTTGCTTGTCTCTGTGAGTCATTAAAATATGCGGGTACGGTAATCACTGCCTCTGTAACCTCCTTACCAAGATAATCTTCAGCAGTTTTTTTCATTTTCTGTAATACCATTGCTGAAATTTCCTGGGGTGTATACATCCTGTCGTCAATTTTTACCCTGGGTGTTGCATTGTCACCTTTGACAACCTCATAAGATACACGTGAACGATCATTTGAAGTAGATTCAAATGTTTCACCCATAAACCTCTTTATGGATGCAACAGTTTTTTTGGGGTTTATGATGGCCTGTCTTTTGGCAGGATCTCCTACTTTTCTTTCACCATTTTCAGTAAAAGCCACAATGGATGGAGTAGTACGACGACCCTCGCTGTTAGGTATTACAACGGGCTCATTACCTTCCATTACCGCTACGCATGAGTTTGTTGTTCCTAAGTCTATTCCAATAATTTTACTCATTTTATCTTTTGTTTTTAATTTATGTGCAATGTTATTTTCCATCAAAACTTTTCAAGTATTATGCCAATACATTTTTTATCAAATCTTATGGTTATTATGACATCAAAAAATTCTGTATTTTGCCCAAAGTAAAACGGGTATCTGTTTTAAAAAAACTGAAAATCAAGGGATTAAAAAGAATTGTATAAAAGACTAAGGCAGAATTTCGGCAAAGGTTTTTATATATGAATTTATGACAAAAAGGTGACAAAAAGACAGGTTAAAAACGAGTGATAAGTTTTAAGTTGATTAACCTTGATGTCAAATAATTGGGAATTGCATACATATCGTTGGAGATATCCTTTATCCAAAGGTAACTGATAGTATTGTTGATTTCAAGCAGGTTGAAAACTTCAGCGGTTATCCACATAGATTTTATATTTCTGAAGAAGCTATTCTCACCCAGACGCGAATCGGTTCCTATAAGTTCTTTGGAAAAGCCGATATCAACTCTCCGATAGGGGGGCATTGTGGTAATATTCCTGGTTTTTTGCTCAGATGGAGGTGCAAGGGGTAAGCCGCTTCCGTATATCAATGCCAGGCTGACTTTGTAACTGGGGTTTCGGGGCAGAAAGTCTTGAAAAAACAAGCTGAAATTAAATCTTTGGTCGGTAGGTCGGGGTATGTAGCCTAATGGTACTTCTGAGCCATCAGGTAAAGTGAAAGTAGCACCGTCAATTTTTTCTTCAGTTTTCATGACTGATAAACTTGCCCATGACTCCACTCCGGGTACAAATTCACCATTGATTTTCATGTCTATTCCTGCACCATAACCGGTAGCAGTATTGTTTGCGTAATAACGTATCCTAACATTATCAAGCTCGTAAGGGATAAGATTATTAAATTTTTTATAGTAGATTTCACTGGTATACTTAAAAGGTCTTCCCCATAACTGCATGTTATACTCTGCACCCAGCACAAACTGTAAGCTTTCCTGTGCCCTGATATTTTCATTCAATTGTCCCTGGAAATCCCTTAGCTCTCTATAAAATGCCGGTTGTTGATAAACTCCGCCGGATACTCTGAAAACCATTCGGGGTGCCCATTCAGGCTTGTAAAGTACAGTGGCTCTTGGAGAAAACAGCCATTGGTTGTTGTATGTCCAGTAATTAGTTCGCAAACCACCCGTTATGATATAACGACTTCTGGGGCGATTTATCTCCCATGAGTTTTGAATATATCCTGATATTCGGCTTGACTGTAGTGTAATTCTTGTATTTACAGTATCCTGTAACAAAATAGTATTGTTTGGATATCGTGGTATTGCATACCCGGCTGAATCTACCATTGACCATTCATTTAACCTGTCAAAAATATCTTCAAACTGATATTTTACCCCCCATCTAAAAGTATTGTTATCATTCCTGATTTCTCCTTTATGTTCTGCATTCCATACAATTGCATTCAGGTAATTTCGTGCATGATTATGAAAAGAGCCCACACCCAAAGGGGTGCCAGTAGGCTGGCCGAAATCAGATGAACCAAAATCGGTTTCTACCCTTTCAAGAAGATATCTGCCTCGTATATCAAAGTTTTCTGTTTCATCGGTTTGAAAAACAGATGTAATAAACTGGAATTTGTATTTGGGATCAGGTGTGTAATTCAAAGAAAATGCCCCCAGTGCGGTAAGAAACCGATCTGTTTCCTGTCCGTCAAAAAATACGGTAAACTGTCTTACCTCTGTTACGGTTCCAAAACGAGTACGTTGCACTTCGGGAGTGAAAAGGTATTGATTACGCGAAAAGTTCCCCAAAAAATTCAGCTCCCACTGAGGATTAAATTCATAACTTATCATCCCTTGAATATCGGTGAATTCAGGTTTGTAGTCACCTTGTGTATCAAGAGTTCCAAGCAAATATTGGTTGGATTTATGTCTGAACCCAAATAAATATCTTAATCTGTTATCCAGGCGCGCATCTTCAATATGCACAGAGCCTTCAAGCAGACTAATTGAAAAAGACCCGGCAAATTCTTCCGGAGTTTTGTAGGTTATATCCAGAACCGAAGCCATCTTATCACCATACTTTGCATCAAACCCCCCTGATGAAAAAGTTATGGAAGAAACCAAATCAGAGTTTAAAAAACTAAGGCCCTCCTGTTGGCCTGACCTTACAAGGAAGGGTCTGTAAATCTCTATTCCATTCACATAAACAAGATTCTCATCAAAATTTCCTCCTCTCACTGAATATTGTGTTGAGAGTTCTGTAGTAGAAGTAACTCCAGGCATGGTTTTTATAAGACTTTCCACGTCACTTCCCGGACCCGGAATGATAGCAGAAAGACGTGGGTCAATTCTCATATATTGACTTGTAATAACCTGTCTGTCGCGTACTTCCAATTCCGGAAGAAGCATGGCAAGGGGCATTAGCTGCACATTCAGGGTTATTTCTTCACCGGGATCTGCCTTAATTTCAAATTCCTCTATTTGGTAACCCAGGTAAGAAAAAATAAGTTTATGTGTTGTTCCGGGGGTAATCCTGAGCCTGTAAAAACCATTCATATTGGTTGAGGTTCCTTGAGATGTTCCCTCCAGAGCAATGCTGACCAGGTCAAGAGGGTTGTTATTTTCATCCGTAACAATACCTTCTATGGTGGCTTGTTGGGCCCATATTGAGAAATTGAAAAGAAACAAACCTGATAGAAAACAGATTGAAAATAACTTCTTCACAGAATTAAAAAATTATTTAGAGAGGATAGCCTTTATTTTTTGGACCGACAAAATTAGCAAATTAATAATACTTACTGAAGATTATATTCCTGATAATCCTTTACAGGATTGATATTTATAACAGAAAAAACCGTTGATTATTGCATATTTGTTCTCAGAGTTTTTTAATCACTTCTTCGGAATCGTCCTTCTCTCCAGGCTTGTATGAATTGCGACCATGCAAATGGGTCAAATATGCGCATAGGTGGTCTCTGGCCGGCATAATACAATCTTTGAGCGTGCTGGTCAGTCATATGGCGAAAATTGGCATAACCATCAAGGGGCATTTTTTCAAGGCGCTCGCGCATTTCAGCTCTTTCCAGGTTTCGTAATGCCCGGTCATTATCATCATCAGGTATTTCTGTATTTAAAAAGGCAAATCGGAATTGTTCGCGTGTTGGCCAGGGGTAGATTACAGTTTCAGGTAAATGAATTGTATCCTGGGTCATAAGTTGTATGGCAGAATATCTGTTGGATGTTAATGTATCAGGGATTACATAGTTGATATCTTTAAAGCCTACCGCAGTAAAACGCAATGTGTCCAATTCCCTTATTGCGATAGAAAAAAATCCCTGAAAGTCAGTAATAGTTCCTCTTCGTGTGTTTTTCACCCAGATGTTTGTAAAAGGAACAGGTTTCAGGCTGTCTCCGGTTAAAACAAGACCACTGAACTGAACTACCCTGCGAGGTCGGTCCTGCTCCGGCTCCTCATTACTTATATTTGAAAAAGAAGGAAGAACCCATAAAATAAATAATGTAATTGCAATATACCTGAAAACAGATAACATAAAAAAGTTTTTATACTTCCGGATTTAAAAATAATGATAATATTAAGAAATGCGATTAAATAAGTATCAAATAAAATTCATTTTTTACAAAATTAACACAACTCACACCTCTTTGTTCTAAAAAAAAAGCTGCCTGATGCATCAGACAGCTTTAAAAATAAATTTTTCCCTGTTTAGTCTTTGTAATAACCTTTTTCGCGCGCTTCTTTCAATGCTTTGCTAAATCCAACTTTATTAATAATGCGAATGGCTTTAGCAGAAACTTTCAGGCTAAACCAACGATCCTCCTCAGGAAGATAAAACTTCTTTACCATAAGGTTGGGCAGAAACCTTCTTTTGGTTTTAATGTTAGAATGGGATACACGATGGCCCGTAATAGGTTTTTTTCCGGTTATCTGACAAACTCGCGACATCTTACAAAAATATTTATGAATTGGATACTATTTTTATCTGTTTTTTTGAGGAGTGCAAAGTACGGTATTATTTTTTTTATAGGCAAATCTTTTGCGGTTTTTTTGATAAATTATCCTTTGTGTTCGGTGAAATTTATAAATTCAGATTTGTTGAAGACAGACCTTTCAATAATTTCCTGTTGACAGGTAATTAGCTCCACCGGGGATCTGAGGGAGATCATAAAATAGAAGTGAAGCTAAATCCCGAAAGTTTTACCGGTCAATACGGATTTAAAATAAATGACTCTGCATTAAAGTTATTAAGATACAAGCAAATGGAAAACGAAAATTTACCGGTTATCTTTATATTTTCAATAAATTTACCCAACAAATGGGTTTTTTAATTTGTTGATAAATTGAGCTTTATTTAACGAGTGAATGGCCTTTGTAGATTATTATAAAATTTTGGGCGTCAACCGTTTTGCAAACCAGAATGATGTTCGTCGTGCATTCAGGGAAAAGGCAAAAAGCCTTCATCCTGATATCAATCCTGACTTACATGCGCACGAAGATTTCAAAAAAATCAATGAAGCTTACCAGGTTTTATGTAATGAGGAAAAAAGGAGAATGTATGACATGCGGTTACGTAATGGATTCCCCTCTCAAAAAGTATATTACAGACCTGGTAAAGTTAAATACAGGGCCAGAGGAGATAGGTATGCCCGATATGATACAGAAGCGGATGCCAACCCAAAAATGGAAAAAATAGAAAAATACTTTGACCTCGTATTGTTTCTTACTTTGCTTTTTGCCGGCTGTTTTGCAATGATCTACGGTTTATACCGGCTCCTGGTTAAACAGCCTGAGGAAATCAATTCAGTTCCGGGTATTTTAATGGGTTTTGTTATTACGGTAATGTTGATAATTATCTGGAAATACAAAAAGAAGTTTTCAGAATAAAACTGAAGCGATACACTCAGCTTTTATTTATTTTTATTCCATATTTTCCATGCTGCTTCAGCCTGCTGTTCAAGCATATAAATGCCGTTAATGGTCTTACATTCCGCTTTTATACCTTGCCTGAGAAAGAGGGTTATTTCAGGATTATAAATCAAGTCAAACAAAATATTTTTTCTGGACAAAGTATGATAGGGCATGGGAGGTAACTGACTTACATCGGGATACATACCCAAAGGAGTAGTATTTATGATGAGGGGAAACTCACTCAGCGATATATCGGATAATTCCTGGTAATTCAAATCATTTTTTCGGTTCTTAAAACGACTGACAAAAGTGATTTCACAATGATATTTGCTGAGGACCCATTCAACAGCTTTTGATGCTCCACCTGTACCCAAAACAAGTGCTTTCTCCGGCAGGTTAACTCCAAACTTTACCAGACTTTTTTCAAAACCAATAACATCAGTATTGAAACCTTCGGTAAGCGTTCTCCCGTTTCTATCAATTCTGATTGTATTAACAGCACCTATTTCTCTGGCAGCCTTATCCATTTCATCGAGATAAATCAAAACATTTTCCTTGTGCGGTATAGTTACATTTAAACCAATCAATTCAGGTTCTGATTGAATTAATTGAGGCAAATCCGAAATATTTTGAAGCGAAAATAGCTTATAATGGAACCCTGATAAATTTTCTGTACGAAATTTTCTATTAAAATAATTTGCCGACCATGAGTGAGAAACCGGATATCCGATAAGACCCAGTGTTTTCTTTGACATAACTATGCTTTTTTTGCTCTCATTGATATTTTTCAAATGCTTTAGAGTTGCCCAATTTTTTCATTGTATTCTAGGTGTTGTTAAAATCGTGATAATTATTTGACTTTTGCTTTGCGTGCTGCAATTAAATCAAAGGTAAATATTAACAGAAATCCTATGGCCATAAACACGATTACCTGCCACAAAAGAGCATCCTGGCCTGTAATTGCTTCATATTTTATGGGCGAAATGCTTTTTTCAAGCAATGGCACTTCTTCTCCACTGCTGCTTATGCGGTATGTTATAGTTTCTTTCCATGGCCAGAGCTTGTTGAGAGACCCCAGCATAAAACCAGTAAGCAGTGCCAAGGTTGCATTGCGAAACTTTTTAAATAGCCATGATATTATATTAGAAAATGTGATAATACCTATCACACATCCAATTGCAAAAATGATGATAGTTGTAATATCAAAATTACTTACGGCAGTTAGCATATATTCATATTTACCGAGCAAAAGAAGGATAAAACTTCCTGAAATCCCCGGTAATATCATTGCAACAATGGCAATTGACCCGGATAAAAAGATAAACCACCATGTTTCAGGAGTTGTGGCAGGTGTGGCAATTGTAATCCATGCTGCCACAGCTGTACCAGCTATCATAGTTGCTATTATGCCGGCATTCCATTTAGAAACTTTCTTACCTACATGAAGGGCAGAGGCGATGATAAGTCCGAAAAAAAATGCCCAAACCAGTTTTGGATACACTTCCAGAAGCCATGTAATTAACCTTGCCAAAGAGAATATGCTGATTAATATTCCTGATAAAACAGCCAGCAGAAAGTTTCCATTTACATGCTTCCATGCACTGGGTATTCCTTTGGAAAAAAGTATCCGGAAAAAATCTTTATTTACTGATTTAATGCTGTTAATCAGCTCTTCATAAATCCCGGTTATAAAGGCTATTGTACCACCTGAAACGCCAGGTATAACATCTGCAGCACCCATACCCAAGCCACGGGCAGTTAACAGGGTATAATCACTGAATCTTCTTTCTGACATTATTTTTGGAAGTTATTTGTTGAATGGCTTTAAGAAAAAATGAAATTTTTAATCAAAAGCAAAAATGTAAATTGGGGAAAAGAAATGGCACTGCCTTTAAGGTACTGTTCATTGCCTTTTTAAATGAGCTTATGCTTTTGGTATTCTTTAGGCAGGAAATCAAAAAATGTATCTCCTCTCAATCCCAGTCGTAATGTTTCCAAAGGTATCATATCAGCAGGAGCGATGTTTCCCAGGTTAACATTAAAACCCAGAAGCTTTAAAAACCAAACTTGCTGTGATTTGAGAGGGGCTTCCCAGATGATTTTTTCAGAAGGGACTTTTTTAAGAATATCCTGGATGAGTTGGGTATCGGCAGAGCCGGTTTTGTCATACAAACCCACGGTTCCGCTTTCCCTGGCTTCACCAATTACATAACTGCTTCCGGCATTTAGTTCGGCATCCATATGATGAATCCACTGGTTATGGTCGGTTTCCACGCTGGCATCTTTTGCTCCTACTTCACTAAGAACAGTCCTCTGCTTTGCAAAATATTGTATGTATTCGCACTTGGTAATATGCTCCATAATTATGCTGCCATCAGAAATTTCAACAGCATCAACTCCGAGGTTATCAATATATTTCACATAGCCATCAAAATCATTTCTTACAACAAAAGCTTCAAATAAGGTGCCTCCGACAAAAACTTTGATGCCTGCATCGCGATAGAACTTAACTTTTTCTTTTACGTTATTACTTACAAGAGATGTTCCGAAGCCCAGTTTGGCAAAATCAATAAGATGCCCTGCTACCTGAATGATATTTTCTGTTTCCTGAAGGCTGAGACCCTTGTCCATCATCATAGCAACGCCAAGTTTACGAGGCTTGCTCTCTCTCTTGGGAAGTGGATTTAACATTATGTAGTTGTTTTTTTAATCACTTTTTGTTTTGTGATATCAATTGTCTTGCTTGAATAAAAGGGAAATTCATTGATGATAAAAGTCTATCAATGCCATAAGTTCGCTGTTTTCTCTCAATTGGGGATATTGTTCAAGCATGGTAGTGTTTTTTTCATAATCAAGCAACAGACCTTCTTCAAGAAAATAGGATGCTTCACGGGATTTTCCCTGTAAGTATAAAATAGCAGCCATTCGATAATTTAAAGTTGCACTTGATTGGAATTTTTCCATTGCTTCAATAATAATGGCTTCAGCAAACCGATATTCTTCTATTTCAGCCATTGCATCGGCAAAGTCAATTCTGATGATTTCTTCATCCGGGCTTGATTCAATTGCTTTTTCAAAGAAAAAAACTGCTTTGTCAAAACTTCCCTGGGCCATATAAATATCTGCAATAATACAGTAATACCCGGTATTGCCTTCATCCAGGTCCAAGCCCATTTGTAAGTATTTCAGGGCAGTTTTTGTATTTCCAAGTTCCTGCTCACAAACCCCCATGCCAATCCATGCATCTGCTATATCAGGTTGCATATTTGTTGCTTTTTTATAATATTGGCAAGCCTTTTCGTATTCTTCCATCTTTTCATAACACTCACCAATGTAGTAATACTTCATTGCATCACCATCATCATCATCAAATGAATTTTTATAGGCTTTGATGGCCTCCTTAAATTTGTCATTGAGGCTAAATGCATATCCAAGATGAAACCAGGTGGGTGTATGTTCCGGGTCAATGGCCAGCGCAAATTCGAATGATTCGCATGCTTTTTCATACAACTCGGCATTGATAAAAGAAACTCCCAGATTAAACCATGCTTCAATTGAATAGGGATGGCGGTCAATCAGTTTACTGAAAAAGTCAATACTTTCTTGAGTAAGTGAGAGTAAGTCAAAACAATAGGCTGCCTCGTATATGGCAAGGTCATTTTCGGGGTTCAAATCAAGTGCTTTGGTAAGATATTCAAGGGTTTTGTCAAAATTGCCCATGTTTTCATATTCAAAGGCAATGTTGCAATAGATGTAATCGGGTTCATCGGCATTATCAATTGCCTTTGAATACTCTTCAATAGCTTTCTCATAATGCTTGAGCTGAGAGTATATTGCACCCTTTGTAAGGAAAATATCCGAATTCTCGGGTTCCAAAGCCTCAACACTGCTAAGTATCTCCAGAGCTTTGTCTTCCTTATTAATGCTGGCAAGTAGCTGCGCCCTTTTAAGCATTAAGGGAACAGAGCCGTGGTGAACTTTTTGTGCGTATTCAGATATTTGAAGCGCTTTCCTGTATTCTCCTCCTATTACATAATGGTCAATGATTTCTTCAAAATCATCTACATCAAAATAAACAGATTGTTTCCTGCTTTCAAGCTCTCTTAAGCGCTTTACCTGCCAGGGTATATCATTTAAATCATATAGCTGATTACTCATATATCAGGTATTAAAACAATCAAACAGTATAAATAAAAATCATCCTGGTTTCATTATGTAAATCTCATAACAAAAATGGATCCTATCTGTTTGACAATACAAAGGTATAAAAAACACGCTTGCGGTTTTTGCTTAAAGTAATACGTTTTTAAATGTATGAAATTTTAACTTTAGAATAGTTGCAAGTGGTTTTAATTTTTCAACGAATTATTAACAATTCTTACCAGAATGGTCACTTTTAGAGGCCAAAAAATAGCTGGTTAAAACGATAATAAATGATAATTTTGCACAAAATTAAAGTTTAACGAACATGTTTGATAATTTATCTGATCGTCTTGATAAGGCCTTTAAACTTTTAAAAGGGCAAGGACATATAACAGAAATCAATGTTGCAGAAACGCTTAAGGATGTCCGCAAAGCTTTGCTTGATGCGGATGTTAGTTATAAAATTGCCAAAAACTTTACGGAAAGTGTAAAAGAAAAGGCGCTGGGGCAAAACGTTCTTACAGCTGTATCCCCCGGGCAGTTGATGGTTAAAGTTGTACACGAAGAGCTAACCGCTTTGATGGGGCATACCAATGTGGACATCAATTTAAAGGGAAGCCCGGCTATTATTTTAATTGCTGGATTGCAGGGTAGCGGTAAAACAACTTTTTCTGCCAAGCTGGCACATTACCTCAAAAACAAAAAATCAAAGAAGGTTTTGCTAGTTGCGGGAGACGTTTACCGGCCTGCTGCAATAGACCAGTTGAAAGTATTGGGAGAACAAATACAGGTAGAAGTATTTACCGAAGAAGGCTCAAAGGATCCTGTAGGTATTGCAAAAAAGGCGGTAAATCATGCCAAAACTATGGGTCATAATGTGGTTGTGGTTGATACTGCCGGTCGATTGGCTATAGACCAGCAGATGATGGATGAAATTGCCTCATTGAAAAAAAACCTCAACCCCCAGGAAACCTTGTTTGTAGTGGATGCCATGACAGGGCAGGATGCAGTGAATACTGCGAAGGCTTTCAATGACAGGCTTGATTTTGACGGTGTAGTACTTACCAAGCTCGATGGTGATACCCGTGGTGGTGCCGCACTTACTGTTAGATCTGTAGTGGAAAAACCCATTAAGTTTGTGGGTATTGGCGAAAAGGCAGATGCTTTGGATATTTTCTACCCAAAGAGGATGGCCGACCGGATTCTGGGCATGGGTGATATTGTTTCACTGGTTGAAAAAGCCCAGGAACAATTTGACCAGGAAGAAGCCAGGAAACTGCAGAAAAAAATCGCCAAAAACCAGTTCAACTTTGATGACTTTCTAAAGCAGATGCAGCAGATAAAGAAAATGGGAAATGTGAAAGACCTTGTTGGTATGATACCCGGAATGGGTAAGGCAATGAAGGATGTTGACCTTGAGGATGACGCTTTTAGTGGAATAGAGGCTATTATTTATTCCATGACACCCGAAGAGAGAGCAAATCCGGCTATACTCAATGGCAGCCGCAGAAAAAGAATTGCAGATGGCAGCGGTACCAGCATTCAGGAAGTTAACCGGCTTATCAAGCAGTTTGGCGATACACGCAAAATGATGAGAATGATGTCGGGCGGTGGAGGAAAACTTATGAATATGATGAAGGGTTCTCCTGGTATGAGAAGATAATTTTATTGAAATAAAGATTACATTTTAAAAAATAGTATCCGAAAAACTGAAAGTATGGAATTGATTGACGGAAAAAAAATAGCATTGGAAATTAAACAGGAGATTGCAGCGCAGGTAAAAGCTATGTCAGATGCTGACGAAAGGCCACCCCATCTGGCAGCTATTTTAGTAGGCAACGACCCTGCAAGTGAAACCTATGTTTCCGGCAAGGCAAAAGCATGTAAGGAAGTGGGCTTTGATTCCTCTACCTATAATTTCGAAAGTGATATATCAGAAAAAGAACTGCTGGAAACTGTGGAGTTTTTAAATAATGACCCGGAAATTGACGGGTTTATTGTGCAGTTGCCTCTACCAAAGCATATTGATGAAGAAAAAGTGATACAGGCTATCAAACCGGAGAAAGATGTTGATGGATTTCATCCAGTAAATGTGGGGCGAATGACCATCGGTTTGTCGGCATATGTGTCAGCTACTCCCAATGGAATTATGGAGTTGATTAAACGTTCAGGCATTGAAACTGAAGGCAAAAACTGTGTTGTGCTGGGACGGAGCAATATTGTGGGTCGCCCGGTAAGTATTCTTATGTCAAGAACTACCAATCCCGGAAATGCTACAGTAACAGTTTGTCACAGCCGAACAAAAAATCTCGGGCAAATTACATCACAGGCCGATATACTGATTGTTGCCATTGGTAAAGCTGAGTTTGTTACTGCCGATATGGTTAAAGAAGGAGCAGTTGTTATAGACGTCGGTATCCACAGAATAGAATCGTCCGAAACCAAATCGGGCTTCAGATTGAAAGGTGATGTGAAGTATGATGAGGTGGCCCCGAGGTGCTCTCATATTACACCTGTGCCTGGTGGTGTGGGCCCCATGACCATAGTTTCACTGCTGATGAATACACTAAAAGCCAGAAAAAAACAAATTTATTCCTGAATTGGTAAACTGCAATTTAATCAATCTTAGTTCCGGTCAGAAAGAAATGCTTGACCGCGGGTTAGTATTACCCGTTATGGAAATGTTCTACTCCATACAGGGGGAGGGATATAATACCGGTAAAGCAGCATTTTTTATTCGTATCGGCGGTTGCGATGTGGGTTGCCACTGGTGCGATGTAAAGGAATCCTGGGATGCAAACCTTCATCCATTAACTTCAGTTGAAGATATTGTAAACCAGGTGAACTTATATCCTGCCAAAGCATTAGTTATAACAGGAGGGGAGCCCCTGATGTACAATCTGGATAATCTTTGTGCAAAATTAAAGGAAAACAATGTCAGGTTATTTCTCGAAACCTCGGGTACTTATCCACTTAGTGGTTCTTTTGACTGGATTTGCCTGTCTCCCAAGACACAGCAAAATCCCCGCAAAGATATGCTTCAGTTAGCTGATGAGCTTAAAGTGATTGTTTACGATGAAGAGGATTTTCAGTGGGCTGAACAAAACATACATCTGGTCAAGGAAAAATGCCATTTATATTTACAGCCTGAATGGAGCCGCTACCAGAAAATGTTACCTTCCATTGTTGATTTTATTTTAAAAAACCCTCGCTGGATGATTTCCCTGCAGTCACACAAGTTTATGAGTATACCTTAGCTTGATAATAGCTTCATGCTGAAGTGTTTTCTTAAATTTTACAAATCCAGCAGGAAATTTTCTTAGGTTTGTATAACAATTGAACATCAGTTATTTTTTGCTATATCCATTTGTCGTTTTCAGGAATCAGGCAAGTGAAAAACAAATTAGCGTTTATGAAATTACAACCCCCAATACAGCTATCTGCATTCTTTTTTACAATAATTTTTGTTTGTTTTGCAGGTTTTTTGAGTGCTCAAAGAGCCAGAGAATATACCTCTACCAATAACAGGGCAATCAGAGCTTTTGAGGAGGCAATCAGCAGATACAATATGCGTGATATTGATTCTGCCGAAGAAAGTTTTCAAAATGCCATAAGGTTTGACCCCGATTTTATTGAAGCTTACATAGTGATGGGAGAAATGTTTCAATCGGCCCAGAGGTTTGAAGATGCCATGCAGGCATATTTGCAAGCCATCAGGATTGACAAGGATTTTTACCCCAGTGTTTTTTACCAGTACTCCGAATCAGCTTTAGCCATTGGCAATTATGAGGAAGCCCATAAAAAAATCAAAATATTTCTTGAATATGAACAAATGCCTGAGAATGTCCGTCAACGAGGCGAAGATTTATTGCAAAAAAGCGAATTTGGTATTGAAGCCATGGCAAATCCGGTTCCGTTTGAACCCATAAATCTGGGGTTGGCTATTAATTCTGAGCATGATGAATATGCACCTACCCTGACTGCTGATGAGCAAACCTTAATTTTTACACGAAAGAAACCACGTGAGGATAAGAATTTCATTCATCTCGGACGTGAATATGAAGATTTTTATGTGAGTTACCGGCTTAACGGAGAATGGACGCCTGCAGTAAACCTCGGACCACCTATTAATACACAGTATAATGAAGGGGCACAAAGTATTTCTGCCGATGGCATGCATTTGTATTTTACGGCCTGTAACCGCCCTGATGGTATGGGTAGTTGTGACATTTATTATGCACGACGTATTGGAGACGGATGGTCAAGACCTGTAAATCTTGGTCCTCCTGTAAATACCTCATCATGGGATTCCCAGCCTTCTATCTCACCCGACGGACGTACGCTTTATTTTGTAAGTAACAGGGCCGGCAATTTTGGGCGCATGGATATTTGGATGAGTGTCAGGGGCAATGATGGGAAGTGGTCTGAACCATTGAACCTTGGACCGGTTATCAATACCAGGGGCAGGGAGATGTCTCCATTTATTCACCCTGACAACCGCACTTTATTTTTTGCCTCGGATGGTCATACAGGTATGGGTGGAATGGACTTATTTTATACCACCAGGGGGGAGGATGGCAAATGGCAAAAACCGGTTAACCTGGGTTATCCCATCAATACCTATGCCGATGAAATTTCACTTGTAGTAGGTGCCTCCGGTAAAGAAGCATATTTCGCGTCTGAGCAACCCGGAGGAGAAGGTGGTTCCGATTTATATTTCTTTGAATTATATGAAGAAGCCCGGCCCCAGATGGTTACATATATGAAAGGTTATGTATTTGATGCAATAACAAATCAGAGGCTAAGGGCCGCTTTTGAGTTGATTGACCTTGAGTCCGAAGAAATGCTGGTACAATCCTTTTCCAGCGAAGTAAACGGAGAATTTTTAATCCCAATACCGGTAAGAAGGAATCTGGCTCTTAACGTCTGGCGTGAAGGATATCTTTTCTTCTCAGAGAACTTCGCATTTGATGATTTGCGCACAGGTGTGGATCCTCATATATATGATGTTCCCCTGCAACCCATAAGAGAAGGAGAATCTGTAGTATTGCGGAATGTGTTTTTTCAATTTGACAGCCATGAACTTCTTTCTGAATCTATAGTTGAACTCAGGCGACTTTATAATTTTTTAGAGCAAAACCCCAATATTAAAATTGAAATCAGCGGTCATACCGACAGCATGGGAAGCTATTCCTACAATAAAACACTATCGGAAAACAGGGCATTAAGTGTTTATAACTTTTTGGTGGAACAAGGCATTGAAAAAACCAGGCTTTCCTATGCAGGATATGCTGATACAAAGCCTGTTGCAACAAACGAAACTGAAGAAGGCCGGGCAAAAAACCGGCGGACAGAATTCAGTATAATCTCAGGTAATTAGATTTAAAAACATTGAAAAACACATCTGCAATATGCTTAAGAACATCAATATAAATAAAATACTTTTTCTGGATGTGGAAACCGTACCCTTGGTTGCGCAATTTCAACAGTTACCTGAGAACTTTCAGGAACTATGGGTGAAAAAGGCTGAACGGATAAAAAGCGAAGATGAAAAAACTGCAGAAGAGTTGTTTTTTGAGAAGGCAGGTATTTATAGTGAATTTGGTAAAATTGTTTGTATCTCGGCAGGTTTTTTTCATGAGGAAAATGAGGAGTTAAAATTTCGCTGCAAAGCTTTTTATTCAGATGATGAGGCAGAGTTACTCACTGACTTTGCAGATTTGTTAAATACACGTTTCAGTGCAACTGACAACTATTTATGTGGGCATAATTCCCGGGAGTTTGATTTTCCCTATATTGCCAGGCGCATGTTGATCAATCGTATTCCTATTCCTGATATTATGAATCTGCAGGGTAAAAAACCCTGGGAGGTAACGCACCTTGATACTATGGACCTGTGGAAGTTTGGCGACTACAAAAACTATACTTCGCTTGCCTTACTGGCTGCTGTATTTGGCATACCCACACCCAAAGATGATATTATGGGTGCAGATGTGGCAAGAGTTTATTGGGTGGAAAAAGACTTAAAGCGGATTGCGGTTTACTGTAATAAGGACGTAGTTACAACAGCACGTTTGTTTTTAAAGTATGCATATCTTGGAGATTTAGCCGACGATAACATTGAGTCCATTTTGTAAACCAATAGGTGTGAGTGATGAGTCAAAAAAAGAAGGCATTACTTTCCAAATCTACTTTTATCAAAGGCCTGCAATGCCGCAAAGCACTTTATCTTTATAAAAACCGCTATTTTCTTCGCGATCCTCTCAGCCCTGAACAAAGAGCAAAGTTTGTAAGAGGTACCAATGTGGGTATTTTTGCCAGGCAGCTATACCCGGGAGGTGTTGATGCTTCTCCGAAAACCCACTTCCAAATGGCAAAATCTGTGGAAAAAACCCGGGGTCTGATTGAAGCAGGACAAACAGATGTAATTTATGAAGCAGCATTTTCCTATGATGATGTGGTGGTTGCACTGGATATCTTATATAAGGAAAACAACAACTGGAAAGCTATAGAGGTAAAGAGCAGTAAGGCAATTTCTGAAACTTATCATTGGGATGCGGCATTGCAGTATTATGTGATAAAGGGTAGCGGCTTAAATCTTCATGACTTTAAGATTGCATATATCGACAAAGAATTTGTCAAGAACGATGACATTGACCCCTGGAAGATTTTTACTTTGGAAAGCAGACTTGATGATGTTATGATAAAACATGATGAGGTAGGCAGGCTGGTAGCAGAACTCAAAGAAACCATTGCACTGAAAAGTTCTCCTGACATTCCAATTGGGAAACATTGCAATGACCCTTACCCATGCGAATTCATCGGACATTGCTGGAAGAAAGTACCTGCTGACTCAATCTTTCTTTTGGAAGGTATTGATGAGGGACAAAAATTTGATTTGTACAATGATAAAGGAATAAAATCTATTGACCACCTGCCTGATTTAATAACAAATAAACCTGAATTTCAGAATCAAATTGAGAGTATAAGAGAAAAAAAACCCTGGATTGATAAAGTTAAACTCGCCACTTTCTTTCCGTCCAAAGAAAAAAAACAGATTTTTCTTGAAACCTTCACTTTTGCACCCGCATTGCCTGTTTTTGATGGTACAAGGCCTTATGAAATGATGCCCTTTGGGGTTGGATGGATGACAACTGAATCGGATAACCCAAATTATGTGATAATTGAACCAGGGCAATTTCCCTCAGATTCTATTTGCGATGTATTGCTTGATAAAACCGCTGAAGCAGAAATTGTATGGGTATATAATGTCCGGAAAGAAAAAGCACTATTGGATCAATATGCACTGAATCAACCCAATAAAAAACAAAAACTCAAAAAATTAAAAAACACTTTCAGGGACCTAATGCAACCTCTTTATGAAAATATGATCATTTTTCCTTCCGGACAAGATTTGAAAAAAGCCGAAGATATTCTTGCACATTTTGGAACAGATTATGAAATATTACCTCAGAATCTGGTCGTACCTGAAGAAGTTGATGCGTTATATCAAAAGATTTTTAATAATATGATGATAGAGGATCAACAAACAGCATTAGCTGCAATTGAGGAGCATATCAAGGTCAAGGTCAAAAATCTTCAGGCATTATATAATCTTTGGCAATCATTTAACTTTTAAGCAGGTAAATATCTGTATATCAGAATTATGTTCGCAATATGCTGAATTTTAATTCGTTACATTTATATGCAGTTGATTTCCACATCCATCAAAGCTTACAGGTATGTTGAAAACTATATTCAGATTTTTCGCCTTTTTTTAGGTTCGGATTAGTTATTTTTGTGAGATGGAAAACACGGAGAAGAAACAGGGTACTCAAGCGCGAAGAACCCCCAAAACCATATCAATAGCAGGACTGGCGCAGTTAAGTGACCATGGGAGGGTCCCTCCACAGGCATTGGATCTTGAAGAGGCAGTTTTAGGTGCAATGATGCTGGAGCAGAATGCACTTACCAATGTTGTGGATATATTAAAACCTGAGGTTTTTTATAAAGAGGCCCATCAAAAAGTTTTCAAGGTAATCCATACCCTTTTTTCTGACTCCCAACCGGTAGATATTCTTACCGTAACACAAAAACTTCAGCAGGAGGGTGAACTGGAATCAGTTGGAGGTGCATACTATATCTCACAGCTCACCAACAGGATAGCATCGGCTGCAAATATTGAATTTCATGCACGTATTGTTTTACAAAAGTTTTTACAACGTGAGCTTATCCGTATTTCCGATATAATCATCAAAGAATCTTATGAGGATTCATCTGATGTATTTGATATCCTTGACAAAGCAGAAAAAGAGCTTTTTGCACTAAGTGAAACCAACCTGAGGCGAAACTATGCTGATATGCAGTCGCTTGTAAAACAAGCTATAAAGCAAATAGAAAACTCGCGCGACCAGGAGGGACATATCAGTGGTGTACCATCAGGTTTTTCGGCCATAGACCGTGTTACTGCAGGATGGCAAAAATCTGACCTTATCATTTTGGCTGCGCGGCCAGGAATGGGTAAAACAGCTTTTGTACTAACTATGGCAAGAAATATTGCTGTTGATTTTAAAAAACCTGTGGCAATATTTTCATTGGAGATGGCGGGAGTACAGCTTGTAACACGTTTGATTTCAAGTGAATCTGAGCTTGCAGCTGATAAACTTAAACGAGGCCAACTGGAGCAATATGAATGGGAGCAGCTCAATGCCAAACTTGGCAATCTTACAGATGCACCTTTATATATAGACGATACACCGGCACTTTCCATTTTTGAGCTTCGTGCCAAGTGTCGCCGACTTAAAGCACAGCATGATATTCAACTTGTAATTGTGGATTACCTTCAGCTAATGTCAGGAAGCACTGATAAAGGAGGAAACCGTGAACAGGAGATTAGCAATATTTCCCGCTCTATGAAAAGTCTTTCCAAAGAATTAAATATTCCGATCATAGCACTCTCACAGTTGAGTCGCGCAGTAGAAACACGAGGGGGTTCAAAAAAACCTATTCTCTCCGACCTGAGGGAATCAGGAGCTATAGAGCAGGATGCAGATATGGTTTGTTTTATCTACAGACCCGAATATTACAAAATACATGAAGATGAGCAGGGAAATTCAACCGAGGGATTGGCGGAGTTCATTATTGCCAAGCACCGTAACGGCCCGCAGGCTGAAGTATCGCTAAGGTTTGTGGATAAATTTGCCAAATTCATGGATTATGAAACGCTGGACTTTGACTCCGGCAGCGATCTGAGGCCTTCCGACTCTTTTGACAGCCCTCAAAATATAGTTACATTGCCATCGCGCATGAATGATGATGATGAGGATGATGTGCCCTTTTGATGTTGAGAACCTTTAGGTTCGAAATCCCGTGCATACGGGATCAAGTGTATGATGTTAATGTACTTCCACTTCAACAGCTGAAAACCGAAGGTTTGAAAAGTAAAAAAAGAAATCAATTATCAGTTTCTTTTATTCCATTTCCTGATCTGTATAATCAGTTTTACCAATAGCATAATAAAAAACTTTTCTGTTCGTATTTATTCATAGCAGAAAAGTTTTGTTTTTTTTAAAACTATCACCTTCTTCAGGTATGATAGATTTTGTGTAAATTTATAGTATGAACTTGATAAAAAGATTATTTCTTTCCTTTGTTTTTGCTTTAATTAGCATTTTCGTTGCCCATGCTGCACAAATTCTTGTCCCCATGGACAACAGTCAGAGAAATCATCTGAAAGCATATGGTATTGCCTATTATGTGCTTACCTATGATGTGGAAGTAAGCTGGCTGCTCAATTATCGTGGTGGGAGTTTTATGTTTCCGCATCACACGAGGTTTGAACAGGAACTGGCTGTAAGAGGAGTATCTTACCAGGTGATTGCTGACGTGCAGGCAAATGCAATTATCAATGAAATATCACACCCCGATGTAAATAAAGAGCAGATTGTACTGCATAAGGTTCCCAAAATTGCAGTTTACACTCCACCACATAGTCTGCCATGGGATGATGCCGTTACCCTGGCACTTACCTATGCTGAAATACCGTATGATCCTATTTATGATGAAGAAGTATTGGCAGGTGTTTTACCTCTTTATGACTGGTTGCATGTTCATCATGAGGATTTTACCGGGCAATTTGGAAAATTTTGGGCCGCCTACCGAAATGCAGACTGGTATAAAAGGGATGTGCAAATTGCTGAGGAAATGGCACGAAAACTTGGATTTAACAGGGTCCCCGATTTGAAACTTGCAGTGGCAAAAAGCATTCAGCAATTTGTTGCAGGAGGGGGTTATATGTTTGCCATGTGTTCGGCACCTGAAAGTATTGATATTGCTTTGGCTGCTGAAGGAGTTGATATCGTTCACGAGGTTTTTGATGGTTATCCTATGGATCCCAATGCTCAGGAGAAGCTCGACTTCTCACGTACTTTCGCATTTCATAATTTCCAGATTGTGACAAATCCTTATGAATATGCCAAGTCTGACATAGATGTGCCAAAAACCGGTCGCGATCAACGTACAGACTTTTTCTCACTTTTTGAGTTTTCAGCCAAATGGGACCCCGTACCCACTATGCTTACTCAAAACCATGAATCGCTCATTAAAGGATTCATGGGGCAAACTACTGCATTTAAAAGACATCTGGTAAAACCAACAGTTACCATTCTTGGTGAAACCAGAGCAAAAGATGAAGTGAGGTATATTCACGGTAGCTTCGGCCAGGGAACTTTCACTTTCTATGGAGGCCATGACCCTGAAGATTACCGCCACTTTGTGGGAGATCCTCCCACCGATCTGAATCTGTTTCCAAACTCGCCTGGCTACAGACTTATCCTGAATAATGTATTATTTCCGGCCGCAAGAAAGCAAAAACAAAAAACCTAAAATTTAAAACCCAATTCTTAACCTCAACCTTAATCTACCTCTTCCGTTTGTATTTTAAAAACGCAAAGGGGTAGGGGTTTTTATCATCAGGCTGATGGTCTTCACGATCTATGAGTTCCCATTTTTCCGGATCAATGTAAGGGAAAAAGCTATCACCTTCAAAATTGGCATAAACGCGGGAAATGTAAATACGTCTTGCATAATGCAGGTTGATGATTTGCCGGTAAATCTCTCCTCCACCCGCAACAAATACTTCCGATTCTTCCCGAACTTTACAGATAGCTTCCTTGATGTCCGGAACAACTTCGCATCCTTCGGCTTTATAATCTTTTTGGCGGGTAACGATGATTGTTCTGCGCCCGGGTAGAGCTTTTCCTATACTTTCAAAAGTCTTTCTACCCATAATCAGGGTATGCCCCATTGTTATTTTTTTAAATCTCTTTAGATCAGCAGGCAAATGCCAGAGGAGCTTATTATCTCCACCGATTACATTATTGTTTGCAACTGCTGCAATGAGTATTAACTTCATGTTTTGATTTTGGTTTTAAAGGTTAATACAATTCTATACTGCCACTTTGGCTTTTATGTGTGGATGTGGGTTGTAATCATGCAAAGAAAAATCCTCGAATTTAAAATCAAAGATGTTTTTTACTTCCGGGTTTATGATCATTTTAGGAAGGGGGCGTGGTTCACGGCTTAACTGGAGTTTGGCTTGCTCCAGGTGATTTGAATAAAGATGTGCATCTCCGAAGGTATGCACAAAATCACCTGGCTCCAGGTCACATGCCTGTGCGATCATCATAGTGAATAAGGCATATGATGCTATATTGAAGGGTACTCCCAGGAAAATATCAGCGCTACGCTGGTAAAGCTGACAGGAAAGCTTACCATTTGCCACATAAAACTGAAAAAGTATGTGGCATGGAGGAAGAGCCATCTTATCAATTTCTCCAACATTCCATGCACTCACCATATGACGGCGTGAATCAGGATTAGTTTTAATCTGTTCTACTAACCGGCTGATTTGATCAATAGAACTGTTTGCACTTTTCCAACTGCGCCACTGGGCCCCATAAACAGGACCCAGATTTCCGTTTTCGTCGGCCCACTCATCCCAAATACTTACACCGTTTTCCTTTAAATACCTTATATTGGTATCCCCTTTCAAAAACCATAAAAGTTCATATATGATGGATTTCAGATGTAGCTTTTTCGTAGTAACCAGGGGAAAACCCTCAGAGAGGTTAAACCGCATCTGGTAACCGAAAACACTCAATGTGCCTGTGCCGGTTCGGTCTTCTTTTTTTACACCGGTATCAAGCACATGCTTCATCAATTGAAGATATTGCTGCATAATAAAACTGGTATTGAATAATTTGCTTGTCTAATAGGGGTTTGTTGGTATCTTTAACATTAACCCTAAAATTGAACCGCTCAAAGTTATGCTATATAGGCTTTAAAAGCAAGTTCAAATTTATACTCAATGAGATGGACTTTCAAATAATATGCATATTAAATTAAAATAACTAATTATGGTTTTATTCATTCACCCAGTTTTCAACTTCTAAACCTGAAACTCTTCGGAATTCCTTTTCATTATTAGTTACAAGTGTCAGGTTTAAACTTTTTGCATGTGCAGCAATCAGCATATCCATTGAACCGATAACATTTCCCGTTTTTTCAAGGTTAGAACGAATTTTGCCATATTCAACCGATGCGGCAGCATTAAATTCAATTATTTGCAATGGGATTAAAAACTTCTCAAGAGCTGAGGCATTTTTGTCAGGCTGCGAGCTTTTAGAAATGCCATACTGAAGTTCGGCCAGTGTAATTACAGATAACTCCTATACTACCCGAAGAAAGTGATAAGAATTTTTTTATCACATTGGCCGGTTTCTGCCGAATAATGTAAATGCAAATATTCGTATCAAGTAAATACTTCATTTCTTAAAGGGATTCCCTGTTTTGCTTATCAGGCTGATTTCTTTCATCCATAAAATCAGAAGTAAAAAATTCCAGGCTTTCGAATAAATTTTGCCACGGATTGTGATAAGGAATAACATAGAGAGTATTGCCAACTTTTTTTATATATACCTTATCGTCATTAATTCTCATTTCCTCAGGAATATCTATTACTTGTTTTCCTTTGATCTCTTTTATGTCAATTGTTTTTATTTCCACTGCAAAATAGTTTTTATTTCAAAGATAATCATTTTGAAAAATATTCTCATGTTTCAATTTTAGAGCCTTCTAGAATATAATCTCATCTTTACAACGATTCCTTGAGAATTATTAACAGACAAAACAATATTTCAACAAATAAAATTCATAAGTTTGACTGATAAATTGGGTTCAATTTCAAATTGTTTTATTGTATCAGATTTTCGGTACTTTATTTGTGCGATTTACAAAATTGAAACCCGATTCAGTAAAATCTCTATGAGCAGTATTTTTTCCATCGTAAATACAAGTTTGGTGCAAATTATTATTGCCGTATTTTTTGTTGTTCAGGGATCATCTTTGTATCTGGCTGCACAGACTCATTCACGGGTGGTGCCATTAGGGGGTTTTGTATTTGATGAAAGAGACTCTTCTGCAATTTCCAATGTTCACATTATAAATCTGAATCGTGTCAGAGGGACTACTTCAGATAATACAGGGGCTTTTACTATATGGGCTAATGAAGGTGACAGCATAATGTTTCAGGCGGTAGGTTTTTTGAATGATACACTTAGGATAACTGCTGATATAATGGAGAAAAGAGAAAAGATTTTCATCCCATTGAAAGAAAAAATATACCAGTTGCCCACTGTCGAAGTTTTTCCTTATGCTACATTCCAGGAGTTTAAATATGCTTTCCTGAACTTTGAGGATCCGGACCCCCCTTTTGAACTTGACCTGCCGCCGTTGGATTTTCAGCCTGATCCTGGTGAGAGTTCTGGTATAATAATCCCGGGTCCAATTACAGCCCTCTATGACAGATTCAGCAGAAGGGGTCGCGAACTTGCAAAATACAGGGAACTAACAGAAGAGGCCGAAATTGCCAGAAGGGCTTCACGGATTGTAAATTACGATATAATCAAAAGACTTACCGGTATTGAAAGTGAACAGGAATATTACATTTTTATGGACTTCTGTAACATGAGTTACGAATACATAGTAAGTACTAAAGAATATATTGTCTATCAAAGAATTCTTCAGTGCTATAAGCAATATGCCGCACTCAAATGATAAGCATAATCATTTCAGTAATTCAAGGGTAAACCTACCCTAAAATCATACCCACAATCGTAGCACTCATCAATCCTGCCAGTGTACCACCAAGCAATGCTCGCATGCCAAATTGCGATAGCAGAACTCTGCGTGTGGGTGCCAGTGAACCAATTCCTCCGATCTGGATGCCGATACTGGCAAAATTGGCAAATCCACAAAGCATATAAGTAGCCATAATGATCGATTTGGGATCGGCAAAGGCGTTAAGCTCCTTTAGTTCGGCCAGACTGACATACCCGATAAATTCAGTCATAATGATTTTTTCACCAAGTAATCTTCCCACGAGTGTAATATCAGGAAGGCTGACACCAATCAGCCACATAATGGGAGCAAAGGTATAACCCAATATAAACTGCAGCGATAATTGTTGATATTGTCCGTTGGTAATTTCGGCAATTCTCGGGTTAAGATTGGTCCAGTCGCCAACCCAGCCTACGATGAAATTAAACATGGCTATAAAGGCAATAAAAACAAGCAGCATGGCTGCTACATTGGCCGCCAGTCTGAGTCCCTCTCCGGTTCCGTTTGAAATGGCATCAAGCACATTGCTTCCAATGCGATCTTTGGAGATTTCCATGGTTTCATCGATCTCTTCGGTTTGGGGGTAAAGGATTTTTGTAACTACTACTGCACCCGGTGCTGCCATAATGGAAGCTGCCAGAAGGTGCTTGGCAAAGATCAATCTCTGTACCGGGTCATCACCACCCAGGAAACTAATGTAAGCCGCAAGAACTCCGCCGGCCAGGGTTGCCATACCGCCGGTCATTACCAGCAAAATTTCCGATTTGGTCATATCGGGCAGGTAGGCTTTGATCATAAGTGGTGATTCGGTTTGTCCCAGGAAAATATTACCCGCAACTGAAAGACTCTCAGCTCCTGAAAGTTTCATGGCTTTGGTCATCAGCCATGCTAGCCCGTAAACGATCTTCTGGATTATTCCAAGGTAAAAGAGCAAACTGGTAAGGGCAGAGAAGAAAACGATAGTAGGCAATACCTGGAAAGCGAATATGAATCCATAGGTTTCGGTATCAAGGAAGCCTCCAAACAAAAACTCGGTCCCGGCCTTAGTAAAATCAAGAATCCCTACAAATACACTTCCTACTATTTCAAAGAAATACTGTATTGCTGGAACCTGTAATATCCCAAATGCAATAAGCACCTGTATTGACAGTCCTATACCAACAACTTTCCATGAAACAGCTCTGCGATTTGCACTAAAGATCCATGCAATTCCTATTAGTACAATCATCCCAAACAAGCCCCTGATAATATTGGTAATACCGAATGCAAAGGTTGTTATTTCAGCGGGTACGTATTTCAGATTATATGTGAATTTATCGTCTGATATTATCAAATCGTCTTCCGACAATTCATCCACAGTGAAAAACATCGGACGTTCTTTTCCGGTGAGTTTATCACCCGATTGTTGGGCAATCAGTTCTCCCTGGTGAAAGAAAAGAATAAAGGCATCACCCTTTGATGCTTCATACATAACAGAGTCAATCTCAAGAGCCAGATCGTCAAGTTCGGGCAACAGGATCAGGGTGTCATTTACCATGGTCCATGATCCGCTTAAAGCCAGGTCAAGAGCCGGAAAAGAAAGATTGAAAATATTCTCTTCGGTATTTAATATGCTTAAAAATTCATCTTCAAGGGCTTCAATGGTTTCACCGGTTTCCTGATCAGTGATCTGTTCCAGTTTCCAGGTTTTGGTAATTACTGATTCGATTTCTTCTGATTCAGAGGAGCAGGAAGCCAGAAAGATCATTGAAAAGATTAATGCCTGAATGGATAAGAGTTGGATTTTTTTTCTCATTGTGATTATTGTTTTGAGTAAAACAGAATAACTATCAGATGCGATCAAATAATATCAATAAAAAAAGGTTTGCAAACAATGCCTGCAAACCTATTAATATTTTTTTAAAAGAGGGTTGATTTTGAGAAAATAATGTGTTTCAAATAGTAATTTCTATTTTTTGGAAGATTTCCTTTTATTTATCTCGTCTCTTATTTTGGAAGCTTTTTCATAAGCTTCCTCATCAATGGCAGCCATAAGCAGGTCTTCCAGTTCTTTGATGCTAAGGCTTTCATAATCTGTAATGGTAGCTTCGGGTTCAGAAGGGATACTTTCTTCTCCTGTGCCTTTATCATCGTCCTGTAATACAATACCTGCGGCACTGAGAATAGATTCATAAGTATAAATAGGACATTTGAATCTTACTGCCAGTGCAACTGCATCGGATGTGCGGGAATCAATCTCTACTTCTTTAATACCATCAAAACAAATAAGCTTGGAATAAAAAATACCTTCAGCAAATTTGTATATAATTACTTCTTTTATTATGATATTAAAGGTTTGAGCAAAGTTTTTTAATAAATCATGGGTAAGCGGCCTGGAGGGCTTCATTTTCTCAAGTTCAATTGCGATGGCCTGTGCTTCGAAACTACCTATTATAATGGGCAACCTCCTTTTTTCACCGTTTTCTCCTAATATCAGAGCATAAGCTCCTGATTGCGACTGACTGTATGAAATTCCCAGTATTTCAAGTTTTATTTTTTCCATCTAAAAAAAAACAGAGGTTTTTATCTTTTGGTTCAACATCTAATTTTTATAATCCGGCTTAAATACAAATTTAGAGTTATTTTATGACTTTTACATATAAAACATTCAATTTTCAGGTAATGACCGGGTTAATAAAGCTGGATTCATATTTTATTATTATCTAAAGATTGAAGTTTTACACAATAAAAAAACATATATAAAACAGGTAAAACTTTTTATTTGTTATCTGTAATTAATTTATAAATTTGTGCCCATCCAAAACATCTAAATCAAAACACAGTATTAATTTAATTTCTTAGGAGGGAAAAAATGCCATTAATTTTCTGGTTGGTACCATTTAGTGCCGCCCTGGCTTTATTATTTGCTTATGGTTTTTTCCGGCAAATGATGCGACAAGATGAGGGCACTGACATGATGAAAAAAATTGCTGAACATGTAAGGCAGGGAGCTTCAGCTTATTTAAGACAACAATACAAGGTAGTTATTGTTGTCTTTTTGATTATAACGGTTATCTTCAGCATACTGGCCTATGGGCTGGGAGTGCAGAATCCCTGGGTGCCGTTTGCTTTTATATCAGGGGGGTTTTTCTCAGGTCTGGCAGGTTTCTTTGGAATGAAGGCTGCAACTTATGCATCAGCCCGTGTTGCCAATGCCTGCCGTAGTTCCCTGAATCAGGGTTTGCGCCTTGCTTTTCGCAGCGGTGCAGTTATGGGTCTTGTGGTCGTTGGGTTAGTGTTGGTTGACATTTCGGTTTGGTTCCTTATACTGAACCACTTTATTCCGGAAACTGCCGATGGCTGGAAACTTATGACCATTACAGCAGTTATGCTCACATTTGGTATGGGAGCATCAACCCAGGCGTTGTTTGCCCGCGTGGGTGGAGGTATTTACACGAAAGCTGCCGATGTGGGTGCTGATCTGGTAGGCAAAGTGGAAGCCGGAATTCCTGAAGATGACCCCAGGAACCCTGCAACCATTGCCGATAATGTTGGTGATAATGTAGGCGATGTTGCCGGCATGGGTGCCGACCTTTTTGAATCCTTTGCTGCTTCAATACTGGCAACAGCTCTTTTAGGAGCGGCTGCGTTTATGGGGGCAGGAGCAGAAATGCAGTTTAATGCCGTAATTGCACCCATGCTTATTGCAGCTGTTGGTACTTTACTTTCAATAGCGGGCGTATTCATGGTTCGGACGAAAGAAGGTGCCACCCAGAAGCAATTATTGCATGCTTTGGGATTTGGTGTAAATGTAAGTGCTGTCCTGATTGTAATATTCGCTTTTCTTATTTTATATTATCTGGGTTTACCCAATTATTTTGGTATCTGGGGTTCTATTGTGATAGGTTTGCTGGCTGGTATAGGTATCGGTCAGTCTACTGAATATTTTACGGCTTCTGCATACAAACCCACCCAGAGAATTGCAGAATCCAGTAAAACCGGGGCCGCAACGGTTATCATTAGTGGTGTAGGTACAGGATTGATTTCTGCTGCTGTACCCCTTGGTATTATCGTGGTTGCCATTACGCTGGCATATTCTTTTGCAACGGGGTTTAGTTTTCACACAGACTATCTGAACTTTGGTTTATACGGAATTGGCGTGGCTGCTGTTGGTATGCTTTCCACACTGGGCATTACACTTGCCACAGATGCATACGGGCCCATTGCTGATAATGCCGGTGGAAATGCAGAGATGTGCGGCCTGGGTGCCGAAGTCAGAAAGCGTACCGATGCTCTTGATGCTTTGGGTAATACCACCGCTGCAACCGGCAAAGGTTTTGCCATTGGTAGTGCGGCTCTAACTGCACTGGCACTTCTCGCTTCCTATTTTGAAGAAGTCAGGATGATGTTTGTAAAATTCCTGGACATGCCTGGTGAACTTATTAACGGTGTGCCTGCCATCGATGCTGCTTTTATTGATTTTATTCATCATTATGAGATACACCTTATGAATCCTAAAGTAATTGTCGGGATTTTTCTGGGTGTAATGTCAGTTTTCCTTTTTAGTGGAATGACCATGAATGCTGTAGGTCGTGCGGCTCAGAAAATGGTAGAGGAGGTGCGTTGCCAGTTCCGGACTATCGAAGGCATTTTAACCGGTGAAGGCCAACCTGATTATGCCCGCTGTGTTGCCATCGCCACTAAGGGAGCACAAAAAGAAATGCTTTTACCTTCATTGGTTGCTCTTTTAATACCGGTTATCGTAGGTCTTGTTTTCGGCGTTGCCGGAATTACGGGACTGCTGGTAGGAACTATTTCAAGTGGATTTGCTCTTGCCATATTTATGGCCAATGCCGGTGGCGCATGGGATAATGCCAAAAAATATGTGGAAGAAGGACATTATGGCGGGAAAGGTTCTGAAAACCATAAAGCTACTGTAATCGGTGATACCGTAGGTGACCCGTTTAAGGATACCTCCGGCCCCAGCCTTAATATTCTCATCAAGCTTATGGTAATGGCATCGGTTGTTACAGTTGGTGTGGCGGTAAGTTATAGTTTGCTGTAAAAATTAATTACAAAATTTGATTTAACCCCGGAATTTGTAAATTTCCGGGGTTTTATTTGTCTGTCAGAAGCCAGGAAGAGAATTGATTATTTCTTTAGATTTTCTTATTTTTACAATAAAAACATGAATACAACAACACTTAAATCCGATATACATAAGCTCATTGATCAAATTGATAATGAGCAGTTGTTGCTTGAGTATTATAATGAGATGAAATCATTGATTCAGAAGGATCGTGTCAGTGCATGGGATACACTTACTGATAAACAGAAAAAAGAAATTATTTTGTCCTGGGAAGAGAGCGAAGATGAAGTAAACCTTGTTGAAAATGATGAGGTACTCAGAAAATATAAAGAAATGTTATGAAAGTATTCTGGACGAAGAGAGCCCGGAAATCTTTTGATAGCATAGTAGTTTTTTTATTAGAAGAATGGGGAGAAGCATCAGCAAGAAAATTTCTCAGATTAACTTTAAGACTCATTGAATTATTAAAAGAACATCCACATATTGGAAAAGAAGAAAAAGCAATCGAAGGTTTAAGAAGCTTTGTGCTGACCAGACATACAACAATATTTTATAGAATTAAAGATGAAAAAGTAATAGTTTTACTTAAATTCTTTGATACACGCCAAAACCCCCAAAAAAGGCTTAAATAAAAAAGGCCCATCCATCGATAAGCCTTTTTTTTGTTTTTATAAATAACTAATCCTGTTGTGCATAAGATTCAATGGGCTCGCAGGTGCAAACCAGGTTGCGGTCACCGTAAGCATCATCAATGCGGGTAACAGGAGTAAAGTATTTGATTTCCTCCGACCAGGGCATGGGGAATGCAGCCTTTTCACGGCTGTAGGGCATATCCCAGTCACTGTTGATCACCATTTTTGCGGTGTGAGGTGCATTCCTGATCACATTATTGTCTTTATCAGCCTTGCCTTCTTCAATCTCACGTATCTCTTCGCGGATAGCAATCATGGCATCAATGAACCTGTCGAGTTCTGAAAGCGGTTCACTTTCTGTGGGTTCAACCATTAGTGTTCCGGGTACAGGAAATGCAACTGTGGGTGCATGGAATCCATAGTCCATGAGCCGTTTGGCAATGTCAATGGCATCGATACCTACTGAACGTTTGAACGGGTTACAATCGAGGATCATTTCGTGTGCAGCCCATCCGTTTGCTCCGGTATAAAGCACTTTATAATGCTTCTCAAGAGCTACTTTCAGATAATTGGCGTTGAGAATTGCGATTTTGGTAGCTTCGGTCATCCCTTCACCACCCAGCATTTTCATGTATCCATAGGTAATGGGCAGGATGAATGCACTTCCGAAAGGAGCTGCAGCAACAGCATGAATAGCCTGTTCACCTCCGGTTTTAACCATAACGTGCGATGGCAGGAATTTCACCAGGTGTTCAGCCACACCAATGGGTCCAACACCGGGGCCGCCACCACCGTGAGGTATCGCAAAGGTTTTGTGAAGGTTCAGGTGGCATACATCGGCACCGCAAATGGCAGGGTTGGTAAGACCTACCTGTGCGTTCATGTTGGCACCATCCATATAAACCTGACCACCGTTATCGTGAACGACTTTGGTAACTTCAAGTATGTGTTCTTCAAACACTCCATGGGTTGATGGATAGGTTACCATGATGGCTGCCAGATTGTCCTTATGCTTATCTGCTTTTTCCTTAAGGTCTTCCAGATCGATATTTCCATGATCATCGCACTTTACCACAACCACTTTGGTGCCGGCCATTACTGCACTGGCAGGGTTTGTACCATGTGCCGATGATGGTATAAGGGTAACATCGCGATGGCCTTCACCACGGCTTTTATGATAAGCCTGGATAACCGCCAGTCCGGAATATTCTCCTGATGCACCGGAATTGGGCATAAAGGTCATGGCAGCAAATCCGGTTACATCACAAAGATAATTTTCAAGATTGCGGATGAGTTCCAGGTAACCTTCTGCCTGGTCGGCAGGAACAAAGGGGTGTATGTTTGCAAACTCAGGCCAGCTCAGATGAAACAATTCAGCTGCAGCGTTAAGTTTCATGGTACAACTTCCCAATGGGATCATGGTGCGATTCAGCGCAAGATCTCTGTTCTCCAGTTTTTTAAGATAGCGCATCATATCCGTTTCGGAATGGTAGGAATTGAAAACACCCTGTTGCAGGAACTTGCTTTTGCGGGTAAGTTCAGCCGAAATGGTAGTTATTTTTTCACATTCAACCGGATCGCATACGAAAGTCTCAAAATCCTTATGGTTGGCGTGGGCAAATATTTCCAGCATGGTATTAACATCGGTTAATGATGTGGTTTCATCCAAGCTGATCCCGATATTTTTCTCATCAATAACCCTGAAGTTCATGTTTTTAGATTCTGCTATGGATTTTACATTGCCAGCGAAAACATTTTCCGGAAGTTCAATCTGGAGTGTGTCAAAATAGTGCTCATTTACCTGTTTGTAGCCATATTTTCCAACTTCCTGGGCTAGCACACCGGTGAGGATATTGATATGACGACCAATTTTTTTCAGCCCTGCTGGTCCATGATACACTGCATACATGCCAGCCATAATGGCTAACAGCGCTTGTGCGGTGCAAATATTTGAAGTAGCTCTCTCACGTTTTATATGCTGCTCGCGGGTTTGCAGCGCCATACGCATGGCGTGTGCTCCCAGCCGGTCAACGGAAACACCGATGATACGACCGGGAATCTGACGCTTAAACTCATCGGTGGTGGCAAAGAATCCGGCATGAGGACCGCCATAACCCATAGGAACACCAAAACGCTGGGAAGAACCTACCACAACATCAGCACCCCATTCGACCGGAGGCGTTAAAATGGTTAAGCTTAAAAGGTCAGTTGCAACCACCAGTTTCATTTGTGCTGCCTGTACTTTCTCAACAAATGGCTTGAAATTGTTAACTGAACCTCTTTCATCGGGGTATTGCACCAGGGCAGCAAAAAAGGCTTCATCGAATTCAACTTTACGGCAGTCGTCAATAACCAGTTCAATGCCCAGTGGTTCGGCCCGGTTCTTCAATACGTCAATAGTCTGAGGAAAAGTCCTTTTGGAAACAAAAAACTTATTGGTGCCTTTTTTCTGGGCTTCGCGACTGCGTGAGTTAAAGAGCATAATCATTGCTTCTGCAGCGGCAGTTGCTTCATCGAGCAACGATGCATTGGCTATTTCCATTCCCGTGAGGTCGCTGACAACAGTCTGGAAATTCAGCAGGGCCTCAAGACGACCTTGCGAAATTTCTGCCTGGTAGGGGGTATAGGCAGTATACCAGCCCGGGTTTTCCAGGATGTTGCGTTGAATTACAGCAGGAGTAATGGTGTTGTAATAACCCATCCCGATATAGGTTTTGTATATTTTGTTCTTTGCACCCAATGATTTCAAATGATTCAGATATTCATATTCATTAAGACCTTTACCCATTTTTAATGATTCTTTCAGTCGGATGGCCCTGGGAACTGTCTGGTCAATGAGTTCATCTACTGAAGAAACGCCGATTTTTTTGATCATCTTCTCAATTTCCCCGGCGCGAGGGCCATTGTGACGGCTAATAAAGTTGTTTGTTATCATATTGAATATTACTTTTATATGTTTGGATTTAATAGCGATCTGTAATGATTTGTATTTTGAAATGTACCGTGTTAACAGCTTTTTATAGATTATTGTTTAGTTCAGAAAAGCTGTATTTATTTTGTTAACATTTCACCCGAACCATACCCGGAGATATTAAAAAAAACGGCACAAAATTATCCAAAAATCCTGTACCGGTTTCTTATATCATTTAAGATTATTTTTCAACATTTAGTGGATATTTTCTTTGGCAAATTCTCTTCCTGCTTCCAGAGCTTTCAGGTTCAGATCCACGAGTTCCTGACCTTTTTTCCCGAAGAAAAACCTGATAGCATCCTTCAGTTTTTCATATTCAAGACCAAGAAATGGAGATGCAGCCCCAAGCATTACAATATTGGCAGCCTTAACGGTGCCAAGTTCTGTCGCAATGGTTTCAGCATCCAGTGCTATATGCTGGGGGAGTTTCTGAATTTCAACCATTATATCTTCTTCTGAAGGGTAGTTGGGTATGTTTATAAAAGGTTTGGTATTGGTAACCAGCCATCCTTCAGGACTTAAAAAAGGCAGATATCTCAATGATTCCATGGGTTCAACCGACAGGATCATGTCGGCCTTTCCGTGAGGAATCAGATCTGATGCAATGGGTTTATCGGAAAGGCGCAGGTTGCTTTGCACATCGCCGCCGCGCTGGCTCATTCCATGTACTTCTGCCTGCTTCAGGTACAGGCCTGATTGTACTGCTGCATAACCAATGATTGCCGCGATGGATAGGATTCCCTGTCCACCCACACCGGCCAATATAATATCTTTTTTCATTTTTGATACTTTTTTTGAGTTTTGACAATGCAATAACTTTCAGTAAATGTTCATTTCTTTTCCGGTTAAATAAACCGGCACGTAATAAATCCATTTACTGTTTTTCGACTTCTGCTTTCTTTTTTGCCTTGAATTTGTCGCGCATACGCTTATTGAGGGTTTGAATACATTCGCGACGTGGAATAATAACACTTACCCCTTCATAGGCAATCTCTTCCTCGAAAATTTTCAGGTTTTCTTCATGTTTTTTTGGAAGTGGTTTTAAAACTCGTATGTGCTCTTCTTCCACGCCAATGCCTTTGCAAATGTCTTCAATTTTGCCCAGTGCAGACGAGGGCTGACCCCCTGTCATACCGGTGGTAGCATTGTCGAGAATTATTACCGTGATATTGGATTTATCATTAACGGCATCCAGAAGTCCGGTAATACCGGAATGGGTAAAAGTGCTGTCGCCAATAACCGCGATGGCCGGTTTAAGCCCAGCATCTGCAGCACCTTTGGCCATGGTAATGGAAGCGCCCATATCAACACATGTATTAATGGCATCGTATGGTGCAAGAGCTCCCAGGGTATAACAGCCGATATCGGAAAATACTCTTCCTTTGCCATATTTTTCAAGGGCTTCATTGAGTCCGAAATAACTGTCGATGTGCGGGCAACCTTTGCAGAGTGATGGTGGGCGACCGGCCACCAACGAGGGTATTTCACGCAGTTCAGGTATATTGAAACCGAGTGCTTTTGCCACAATAACGGGATTAAGCTCACCTTCGCGCGGGATGGTTCCATCAAGGCGTCCCTTTATCTGTTTTCCATTGTTAAGCAGCCCTCTGAGGAGTTCCTCCACAATGGGATAACCTTCTTCCAGCAACAGGATGCTGTCGCATTCATTATACAGCTTTTCAATCTGCTTTTTGGGTGCAGGATACTGCGATACCTTCAATACAGGGTAGGGGATATTTCGGTCCGCATAATTTTCCATAAGGTAATTATAAGCCAGTCCGCAGGCTATAATACCCATGCTTTTGTCTTTCCCATCTGTATATTTATTAAACTGCGAATTTTCAGCCTCCTGCTCAAAGTGGGGCTGGTTGTTGAGCAGTGTCTTGTATTGCTTGCGTGCGATTGCAGGTAAAAGAATAAACTGCTTGAGATTCTCAGGCAGTTTAACCTGATTTTGCTCTTTTAATGTTTTACGTGCAACTCCGGCTCTTGAGTGAGCAAGGCGGGTTGTAATGCGTAGCATTACCGGGATATGGTACTTTTCGCTAAGATCAAATCCGTAATGCACCATATCGTAAGCCTCCTGCTGATCGGCAGGTTCCAGGATGGGTATCATGGCAAATTTACCGTAAAACCTGCTATCCTGCTCGTTTTGCGAAGAGTGCATACTGGGGTCGTCGGCCACAACGAAAATGATTCCTCCATTGGCACCCGTGATGGATGAATTGATAAAAGCATCGGCTGCCACATTCAATCCAACGTGCTTCATAC